>JALRJZ010000041.1 GCA_023261045.1 Akkermansiaceae bacterium | reverse complement strand
GTGTGTTCACCTGCTTTGGCTCTCTGATCTTGGCAGGCCAGACCATCAGGCCTGGCACACGAATACCCCCTTCGTGAATGGATAGTTTAAACCCTTTGAGATTCTTTGCAGATCCCACATGCCGAGGTGATCCTTGCCGTGCAGGACCATTATCAGAACAAAACCAAAGCATTGTATCACGGCCAACACCAAGCTCGTCAAGTTCACGGCGCATTCGCCCTAGCTGTTCATCCATGGCAGTCAGGCAAGCATAATAATGACGCGTATGCTCAGGATATTGCTCGTAAAGCTTCAGATAATTTGCTCCCCCAACCACAGGTGAATGGGGTGCGTGAAACCAAACAACAGCAAAAAAGGGCTCTTTATTCGAAGTCGCCTCTCGCATGAAATCGATGGCTCGATCCATGATCACTCGAGACGAATCACCATCGGTGTTCTCCACGATTTTGAGATCAGGGCCAGCAAAGTAATCGTTGCCATAGGGCTTTGTGATTCCGAGAATTTTGGATTTTGCCTTTTTAGTGATTGGACCCGGATCAATCAATGGATTCCAAGTAGGGACCTTCGATTCAGCGACAAAACAGACATCGATATCGCGCTCCCAAGGAGGACAGTAATAACGAACCGGATTTTTTAAATAACTTCCCCAACGTTTTTGATCTCCTTTTTTTCGAGAGAGAGTCCCTAGATGCCATTTGCCAAAATGGCCAGTGCGATACCCTTGCTTTTTTAGCAAAGAGGTAATGGTCACCTCTTGAGGTTCTAACATTCCTTTCATCGCATAGGTAATTCCATAGCGATAAGGATGCCGGCCTGTGTAGCAACTACCACGGGTTGGTGAGCACATTGCCGCTGCCGAATAAAAACGCGAAAAAGTCACTCCTTCACGATGCATTTGATCTAGGTGAGGAGTTTTAAGATCAGGATGTCCATTATACCCCGTATCCCCCCAGCCCTGATCGTCGGTCATACAAAGAATAATATTGGGTCGCTGCGCACCCATGAGAAAGACAAGGGGGAGGACCCAAATCAGAAATGTGAAACTCAGGATTTTTTTTCTCATCAGATCTTACTTCTTCGATTTTTGGTGAGGTGCTTGAGCTCGATCCTTTTCAATCAAATCACGTCGGAAAATTGTTCCCGGCCTGACGGGCTCATGCGCCTCGCCTGCAAGCGTGACCAAGTGTTGGAGGCGGCCAGGAAAATCGCTTGCGAGGTTCTTTTTCTCTTCGAGATCTTTTGCTAAATCATAAAGCTCCCACTTTCCTTTCTTTGCTCGATAAGCCTTCCAATTGTCCGCGCGCACCGCAGTTTGGCCAAGATACTCCCAATAGAGATAGGGATGTCTTTTTTGACCAGGTTCACCCATCAACGTTGGCATCAGTGATAATCCATCGGTCTTCGGACAGGGTGCCTTGGCGAGTTCTGCAAATGTTGGCATCAAATCGGGGAAATAGCATAAGTGCTCTGTTTCTACATTTTCTTTGATCATTCCAGGCCAACGAACCAGAAAAGGAACTTTCAACCCACCTTCATAGAGTGAACCTTTTCCCGCTCGAAATCGCTGGCCAGTTTTTGGATTTAAATTGGGGCCAAAAAAACCATGCGGACGTTCTTTTGTTGGGAAATAGGCCTGTCCTCCATTATCGCCACAGAGGAAAAAAATCGTGTCTTGATCGATTTGGAGTCTCTTGAGTTCGGCTATGATTTCGCCAATCTGGCGATCTACAAGATGCAAGAAAGCAGCATAAACTTTGGCATCTTGCTGAGTGCGCTGTCCGGCCTGCCAAGGCTTGTCTTTGAAGAGTTTCCAAGAAGGATCATCGGAATCAATTCCCCACAATCCATGGGGCGGCGTCCATGGTAAGTAACAAAAAAATGGCTGATCTTTCTTTTCACGAATGAACCTCATCGATTCTTTAAAAATCTCATTCTGAGCATGGGTTTTTCCTTCATAGAAGCTCTCTCCAGAATTGCCCTCTAAGATAACTTCTTCGCTATTTCTAATGAGATACTGAGGATAAAAGGTATGGGCATGCACTTGATCATAGTAGCCAAAGAATTCATCAAACCCGTGCTTTTCTGGAACTCCTGAAGTTCCTCTTCCTCCAAGGCCCCACTTTCCGAAACCACCCGTACGGTATCCAGCATTCTTAAGCATCGATGCCAAGGTTGGTTCCTCGGCTCGAATCGGAGCAAAACCATTGTTGAATCTCATTGAGGTGTGACCGGAATGTAAGCCAGTCAATAAAACACAGCGGGTAGGACCGCAAACGGGTGCTCCCGCATACGCATTTCGAAAAGTCATTGCTTGCGCAGCAAATTCATCGATGTGAGGAGTCAGAAGGTCCTGATGACCCATATATCCAGATTCAAAATACCCCCACTCATCCAACATGAGATAGATAATGTTGGGGCGATTATCCGCACCAAAGAGACAGACCCGCCCCATCAAAAAAAAGCAGCTCAGAGTTCTTAGAATCTTCGAAGGCATCGATTGCTATATACACATCTATCAACCGATCTCACTCAAAAACTAGTCGTCTTCTGAAAGCTGATCTCTATCTTAGCGCAATGGTCGTCTCTATCTACGCCTCATTGTGTTTCATTTTTTTATGCTCCATCGCCCAGGCAAAACCAAATGTCCTTTTGATCTGCATTGATGATCTTCGGCCAGAGCTTCACTGCTTTGGAGCCGACTATATTGAGTCTCCTCACATCGACGCGCTCGCGGCGAAAGGACGACCCTTCTTTCACCATTATGTGCAAGCACCCACTTGCGGTGCATCTCGATACGCCTTACTCACTGGAACCTATGGACCGGCAGGAAATGGAGCCCTTTTCCAAAGAGCTAAAAAAATCATTCATCCCTCCTTGCCTGCCTTCTTTAGGCAACAAGGCTATACCACCGTTTCGGTGGGAAAAGTCTCTCACCATCCCGGCGGCCGAGGTGGTCCAGATTGGAATGATCAAACCATCCTAGAAATGCCCGACTCCTGGGACCGCCATCTGCTCCCTGCCGGACAGTGGGAACATCCGCGTGGGTGGATGCATGGTCTGGCAAATGGGCAGATACGCGCCAACGCCAAAGACATGGATGTCTTCCAAGCTCTTGAGGGTGAAGATGATCTTTATCCTGACGGAATCGCTGTTGAGAAGACCCTCTCCGAGCTTCAAAAGTTGGCTCAAGACAAGAAGCCCTTTTTCTTGGCAACAGGCCTTCTACGTCCTCATCTCCCGTTTGGGGCTCCTGCCAAATACCTCAGGACCTATCAAAAGAAAGAACTTCCCCCCATCAGTCACCCCCAAAAGCCGCCGGGAAAAACCACGTGGCACGGCTCAGGAGAATTTATGAAGTATCACCGGTGGGGGAAAAACCCAAACGAAGATGAGCAATTTGCTTTGGAAGTGCGCAAACACTATGCCGCTTGTGTCTCCTATGCGGATGCTCAAGTTGGCCGAATTGTGAATCGGATGCAAAAGCTGGGTTTGGAGAAAAACACCATCATCATCCTTTGGGGTGATCATGGCTGGCACCTCGGGGAACATGCCATCTGGGGAAAACATTCGCTCTTCGAGCAATCGCTTCGTTCACCCCTCATTATCGTCGCTCCCGAAGTGGTCAACCAAGGGAAAGCTTCAAACGAAATCGTGGAGAGTATTGATCTTTATCCGACTCTTTGTGAACTCGCTGGACTTCCCATTCCAGATTTTCTCCACGGCAATTCCTTGATGCCTCTGCTCAAAGATCCCGCTGCAAAATCGGATGGAATGGCAATTTCCTACCATGGAAATGCCCGCTCGCTTCGCACCGCGACCCATCGGCTCATCAAACACCGTGATGGTTTTCTTGAACTTTATGATCACCGGACAGCGCACGGAGAAGGCAAAAACATTGCCCAAGAACAGAGCGCTCTGAGGACAAGCCTTGTGAAAAAACTGGAATCTTATTAAAGCCCCTCTCACGTGAGAATCCAATCTGCCAAATTCATTAAAAGCGCAACTCAACTTCCGGACTGCCCCAGCGCTGAGTTTCCAGAATTTGCGTTTATTGGTCGCTCGAATGTGGGAAAGTCTTCCCTCATTAATCTCCTGACAAATAAAAATGATCTCGCGAGAGTTTCTAAAACCCCTGGTCGCACCCGAGAAATCAATTTCTTTAAGATCAATGACCAATGGGCGCTTGTCGACCTCCCAGGCTATGGATACGCCAAGGTCTCTCAATCAATGAGGGATCAGTTTAATGAGTTTGTCTCGGATTATATTCTCCATCGAGAGAATCTTTGCGGAACTTTCGTCTTAGTTGACTCCCGGCACTCCCCTCAAAAACTCGACTTACAATTCGTCGCTTGGCTCATTGATTGCGAGATTCCTTTTGCTCTGATTTTTACAAAAACTGATAAGATCAAACCAAAAGTTGTGCAGAAGAATATCAATCAGTTTAAAGAAGCGATGAAGGAGTTTAGCTCCGGAGAGCCCATTGTCTTCCAATCTTCGGCATCGACTCGTGAAGGACGCCAAGAAATTCTGATGTTCATCGACGAGGCCACGAAAAAGCTTTAGCGAGCTGAAAGAATCCATGGCATTCGCCAGTTTTCTTTGGATGCGTTTGCTTCTCGCACTTGTTTTTTTGATTCATTTTTCTGCTGCGGCACAAAAGCCAAACATCATCTTTATTGTCGTCGATGATTTAGGCTACGGGGATCTCTCTTGTTACGGTGCAAAAGACCTAAAAAGTCCGAATCTTGATGCCCTTGCTCGTGAAGGATTACGCTTCACTAACTTTTACGCGAACTGCCCTGTCTGCTCTCCAACCCGAGCTTCAATTCTCACAGGATGTTATCCTGATCTCGTTGGTGTTCCGGGTGTGATCCGAACGAACGCTCCAGATAATTGGGGTTCACTTTCCCAATCAGCTTTGCTTCTTCCTCAAGCTCTCAAAAAACAAGGATATCACACTGCCGCCATCGGAAAATGGCATCTTGGTCTCACCAAAAAAGATCACCCAAACACGAGAGGTTTTGATCACTTCCATGGCTTCTTAGGAGACATGATGGATGACTACTTCAACTACCTCCGCCACGGGCAGCACTACATGCGACTCAATCAAACCAAAGTAAATCCCCAAGGCCATGCCACTGAGGTCTTTACCGATTGGTCCATCGATTTTTTAAACTCGCGCAAGGAGAAAAAGAATCAGCCGTTCTTTCTCTATCTTGCCTACAATGCTCCCCATACCCCAATCCAACCGCCTAAAGATTGGCTTTCGATGGTGATCGCTCGAGAAAAAGGGATCTCCGAGAAACGAGCTCGCCTCGTTGCTCTGATCGAACATCTAGATCATGGGATCGGGCAGGTGATTGCCACCCTCAAAAAAAATCAACAATGGGACAACACCCTTCTCTTCTTCGTCTCAGACAACGGAGGACAACTCAATGTGGGCGGGCAATGCGGCAATCTTCGGGGAGGAAAACAGGATATGTATGAAGGAGGCATTAAAGTCCCAGCCTGTGCGGTTTGGCCCGGAGTCATCAAATCAGGAGAGTCTGACTTTCAAGCAATGACGATGGACCTTTTTGCAACAAGCCTCGAGGCTGCGGGTGGCGCTCCTGTGCCAAATATTGACGCAAAAAGCTTTCTTAAACTTCTCAGGTCAAACCAACAGGCACCCTTTGATCGAGACCTATTTTGGGTTCGGCGAGAAGGGAATCTTCGATACATGGGAGAGTCTAGCTGGGCCATGCGGCGAGGTCCTTGGAAGTTAGTCAAAAACTCACCCATGCAGCCATGGGAGCTTTTTAACCTCGCTGACGACCCCTTAGAGGCGACCGACCTCGCACAAAAAAACGGGGCGAAATACCGCGAGCTCGCAACTGCGATGCGACTTCACATTCAGCGCGGCGGATCGGTGCCATGGCAAACAAGCGAGTAGGGGCTCCTAGCTCCCAAGTTCTTGCAATCGTTTGGTCACCGCTTGGACGCTGACTTCAAGCGTCGATGTTCCAGCAGTGAGTCCCACCTTTCGGGCTCCCGCCAACCAACGGTCGCGAAGATCACTAGGGCCTTCAATGTGATAAGCCTGACAACCATGTGCACGTGCAGTTCTCGCCAGTGCCGCTGTGTTGTTAGAGCTCTTTCCTCCGACAGCGATGACCACATCAGCAGCCCGACAGAGATCATCAAGCGAGCGCTGTCGATCTTTGGTTGGTTGACAAACGGTGTCACAAAAAGTCACGTCTGCTTCTGGGCGATGGTTGCGAAGAGCCTTTACAAGGTCGATCACCCGCTCAATTGGTTGAGTCGTTTGTGAAATCAGGCCAATTTTTTCGACCTGAGGAATCTTACTAAAATCCTTCTCCTGCAAGATGACTTGTGCCTGAGAAAAATCACCCCTTAGCCCCCTCACTTCGACATGGTCTTCTTTGCCGATAATTACCGGGAAATATCCCTTTGCCACCAGATTTGCTAACTTCTGATGAGCCACTCTGACGAGAGGACACGTTGTATCCAAAATACGATACCCCTGCCGCTTCCAGCGTTCACGATCTTGGTCCGAGGCCCCATGGGCTGTAATGACAACATCAGGCGTCTGCGCGCGATGATTTTGCAACTGCCCAGGATGAGCTCCCAAGTGAGCCATCCGGGATTGCACGACAGGGTTATGCGCCAATTCACCCAAAATGGTTGCTGAGCGGGAGGAGAGAAGAGACTCGGTCGCCTCGATGGCTTGCCGGACCCCAAAACACATCCCAGAGTGAGTTGCTATGAGAATTTGAAATCGAGATGTCTGAATTGTTTTCATTTCAGCTCAAACTCTAACCGGCAATTATGGAGGTTTTATGAAATGAAAAAGAAAAATCAGTGAAGAGAGTTTTGCTTTTTGAAAGCCATCAATCTGGCTTAGCTTAGAACATCGATGAAAAAAGATCTTTTAGGTAATTCGGTATTTCAAATGGCCGCTGAACAGTTCGATCGAGTCGCGGACTTCCTCGAGCTCGACGAACGGGTGCGCGAGAGATGCAAATGGCCTAAACGAGTGATTACGGTGAGTTTGCCAGTGACGATGGACGATGGGCGCACTGAGGTGTTTTTTGGACATCGGGTGCAACACCACCTCTCACGAGGACCGGTAAAAGGAGGGCTACGGTTTCACCCCAATGTCGACGTGGGTGAAGTCGCCGCTCTTGCGATGTGGATGAACTGGAAATGCGCCCTCATGGGCCTTCCGTTTGGGGGTGGGAAAGGAGGAATTGCCTGTGATCCCAGAGCCATGAGTCTTGGCGAACAAGAGCGTCTTACTCGAAGATTTGCACAAGAAATTAGCCCCTTTATTGGGCCAGAAATCGACGTGATGGCTCCAGATGTTGGCACAAATGCTCAGCATATGGCCTGGATTCTTGATACCTATTCAACACGGGAAGGCCGCTTCGTTCCGGAAGTCATTACAGGCAAGCCTCTTGAGCTCCAAGGCAGCCAAGGTCGAAATGAAGCGACAGGGTATGGGGTTGCTTTCTTGGTGACACAAGCCCTCCAAAAACTCTCGCTACCCATCGAAGGTTCCTCCGCTATTGTTCAAGGATTTGGGAATGTTGGCTCACATGCCGTCGCCACGATGAACCGCTATGGAATCCAGGTACGAGGTGTTTCCGATATTTCTGGAGCA
This sequence comes from Akkermansiaceae bacterium, assembly GCA_023261045.1. Lineage (GTDB taxonomy): Bacteria > Verrucomicrobiota > Verrucomicrobiia > Verrucomicrobiales > Akkermansiaceae > SW10. Next base: position 7,452 of record JALRJZ010000041.1, on the reverse strand, counting down.
GTCTGGAATGCCCAAGGACTCGATACGGATGCTCTCCAAAAACATGTTGCTCACAATGGCGGAGTTGCGGGCTTTCCGGGTGGCGAAGCCATTGACTCTGAAGAATTGTTACTTCAGCGCTGTGATGTCCTCGTGCCTGCAGCTCTTGAACGTGTGATTACTCAAGAGAATGCTTCAAAGCTCAATTGCCGTATCCTTGCCGAAGCGGCCAATGGGCCCACCACACCATGTGCTGATGCCATCATCGAAGAACGGGGTGATATTTTCCTCATTCCTGATGTTCTCTGTAATGCGGGTGGAGTAACCGTGAGTTATTTTGAGTGGGTTCAGAACCTTCAACGCTTCAGTTGGACCAAACAAGAGGTGCTTTCTAAACTAGAGAATAAGCTCAACGAAGCCTTTGAGAACCTGCTTGAATTCTGCCATCAACGTCAATGTGGTCATCGCCTTGGGGCTCTCGCGACAGGAGTCGATCTTGTTGCTCAGGTGAAACAAACGCGGGGGCTGTTCCCCTAGGATCTAGGAACGTTTTTGATACTGCGCAAGCACCTCCTCAAAAGATTTGCGGGTAAACTCTTGCCAGATTTCTTTTCGGTATCCTCCGCGGCTGCAGTCCTGTGAAATGGCCTGTAACACCGCTCCACCGTAGACCTCGGAAACCCAGAGGAAAAAGGCGGCCGTTGCGTCGCCTCCACTCAGAGCTTCAGATGACTTAGCGCTCACTCCAAAAGATTTGGCCCAAGTTGATTGAGCAACGAGCTGATATCGTAACATTTTTTCCATTCCCGAACGCAACCATTTTGGGCTGTCAGCTCGGTACTGCTGTAAGTGAGCAATCATTTGCTTCAATAGCTCATCTTGCGCATCGGCAACGCTCATTGGTTTGATCTCAGAAAGGTCGAGCTCGAAGCGAAGGTTCGTACGAGGATCATAAAAGACACCTAATTGATCGACAACTCGGTACCAACTCTGGAAATACATTCTTCGCATCGCGGCAATCTGATCCCGCAACTCTGGGTGACCGGTGAAATCAACGGCAAAAATCAGGCGCCTGCGATCATAGTCTACTGGCTCCCCTGTTCCCTTAGGAATTCGTAATTCACGGACTTCCTCCAGCTTGGGAACAAGGACAGCCTCCGCTAAACGAAGCTCCTTGAGAACGAAGGGCTGATCTTGGTCACCCGTTACCCGGAGTCTTAAGAAGCGGGTGTGCTTGGGGGCTTGCAGCGAAGCTTTCCCCTCCTGAAAAGAGACAAGGTTCTTCCACTCTCGCCCATCCATTGAGCTCTCCGCAACGCCCTCAATTAATCTTAAAGAATCACCCTCATTCTCATCTCCCGTCTCAAAAAAGACCATGCCTTCAATCGGATAGAGGAATTCAAAAGTCAAAACATCTCCGACCGTTGCGGAGTTTGCCCGGAATGAAGTTTGTTCCTTTCCGTCGAAAGAAAGCTCGGGCCAATGGTTTTCGAGCAAGCTCATCGTTGTGGTGACTTTCGTGCCATCAATGGCCTCTCGCTTAATCTCTTCATTGATTGCGGACGGTTTGAGCCCCGCGACTTGATACCTCTCAAGCATTTGACGGAGCCTTTGGAGAAAATCTTGATCATCCCGCTGAGCAGCGGTTCTCCATCCCGCTTCTGCAAAAGCAGCGATTCGAGGAAAGAGCTGATACTGAAGTTTTTGCTCATCATGAACGAACTCCGTGGTTAAGCGGGCTTCCATCGAGCTCTGAGCTTCGAGTTGGTAGAGCATTTGTAAGGTGTTTAATCCAGGAAACGCTTCTCGGTTCTTATCGGTAAGAAGTTCGCTCTTTTCGTTCAAACCATAGAGAGAGAGGTCTGTGACGACCTCTGCACCTAAGACCAGTTGGCTTTTCTTTTTTTGAAGAAACAGGCGAAGTTCATCGAGGCGTTTTTCTCCATCAATCAGACGAATCCCATCGGGAAAAAGATGCAGGGCTTCCTCAAGAATTCCACGGAGCATCTGCGATTGCTCTTCTCCCTCTGGGACACCAACCTGCCAATCTTTCCAAATCGATTTTACCTTCTCAGAGCTTTCCCCTAAGTGTGGATAGGCTGCTAAAATCGGAGAGGCACCTTGAGAAAAGGAAAAAACAGGAACCACGGTCACCTTGCGGGCCTTCGCATAGCGGACAATCTCCCGAAGGTTTACCTGCGTATAATAGCCACCGTATGGCTCCTTATCACTCCCTTCTCGATTTCCATATGGAGGAGTCGAGGCTCTGACACTCCCAATTTCGTGGAGCTTTGGAAACCGGAGGCTCTCCATTCGCCACCCGTAATCATCATTAAGTCCAAGGTGAAACTCGTTAATCTTGTGAAAGGCTAGCCAGTCCACAAGCTCCTTGATTCGCTGCGTTGAAAAGAGATGACCACTGACATTTAAGTGAAAAATTCGCCGATTCACCGCGGCGACATCGTCAATGGTCTGGCAAGGAATGCTCATTCGCTGAATCGGCTTGCTGGGGTGTTTTAAAAGCTGGATGAGCGTCTGCACCCCATAGGCTAAGCCCTCTGGATCACTCCCAATAATGGTGAGGGCATCTTTTCGAACTTCTAAGCGGTATGAGGCAGACTGGTCGGTTTGTTCAACTTTTAAACGAATCGCACGTTGGTAGCGCATCCTCCCAGCTTGCCTTTCAGTCAAACAATAGTGAGTTGAGGTTGTCATCCGAGTCAGCGCCGCTTGGACCAATTTGGCCTGATCAAGGTATTGCGCGGGCGCGATGACTCCTGTTTGAAAATCAACGACCATCGCCCCTTCGTGCTCCACAATCCTCTGAGGCAAAGGAATGAGAGCCGCATCAACATTGCTCAAAAGCAACGAAATCCAGATGGACAAAAGGCGCATGGCAAAAAGATGGCGAGGCCTCATGACCAAGGCAAGACGACAAACGAGAAGAAAGCAACTCTTGACCCCACCCACCTCAAACCATCAAGCTACCACCCTCGAACTATGAAAGTCATTCTTAGCATTCTTACCCTCGGAGTTCTTCCCGTTCTAGGAGAGCTCAAACTCCCCGCCTTCTTTTCTGATGGAATGGTTCTTCAGCGTGACTCCTCCGCTCCCATCTGGGGTTGGGCTGATCCCAATGCCGCTGTGAAAGTGACTTTTGCTGGCCAACACCAAACGGCTAAAGCAGATGCTCAAGGAAATTGGAAAGTCGAATTCACGGGACTCAAGGCCAACGATAAGGGAGTCAATCTCTCGATTGAAACTCCAGGTTCCACAAAGGTCATCCAAGATGTTTTGGTCGGTGAAGTTTGGCTTGCTTCCGGTCAATCTAACATGGAGTGGACGGTTTCTCGAAGTCAAGGCAGCGACACTGAGATTCCCTCTGCTCAAGATGAGCTCCTGAGAGTCTACGTCTCAGGCAACGTCGCCATTGACACTCCTCAAAAAGATTTCGCAGGAAGTTGGAAATCAACGGCCCCAGCTAACACCGGAGCATTTACTGCGGTGGGATACTATTTTGGAAAAAACCTCCGCAAGGAGCTCAACGTCCCTGTTGGAATCATCGAATGTGCTTGGGGGGGAAAGTCGGTCCAAGCATTCACCAGCCATGAAGCGATTGTCGCTCTCCCTGAAGCAAAGAACCTCGTTGAGCAAAAAGCAGAGGCCCTGGCAAAGTGGGATGAAGCAAAGGTCAAAGCGAATTTCGAAAAAGCGAAAGCCGCCTATGAGGATAAAATGGCTGAATGGAAAAAAGAGAAAAAAGGCAGAGCTCCCAGGGAGCCCCGGATGCCCAGCAGTCCAGCCGTCGACCCCGGAATGCACTCAACGATTTATAATGGAATCATTGCTCCTCTCGTCGGATATGGAGTTCGAGGAGCCATTTGGTATCAGGGCGAATCCAATGCCAATCCAGCCAGCTCGATGAACTATGAAGAGCTTCTCGGATGCATGGTCGCTGACTGGCGCAAGCGTTGGGGTTATGATCTCTCTTTCTACTGGGTGCAACTTGCGAACTTCCGCAAGCCAACCGACCAACCCGGAGTAGAAAGCCACTGGGTAACCGTTCAAGATGAGATGCGTCGTGCGCTCAAATCAATTCCGAAGAGTGGAATGGCAGTCATCAACGAAATTGGCGCTGCCGATGATATTCACCCCCAAAACAAGCATGATGTTGGTGCGCGTCTCGCCCGCTGGGCCCTCGCCCGAGACTACGGCCAAAAAGACCTTGTTGTCAGCGGGCCTCTCTACTCTGGTTTTCAAAAGAGAGGAGCTCAACTGGTGATCTCTTTTGATTACGCCAAGGGCTTAGCATCACGCAACGGAGAGCCCCTCAAGAGATTTGAAATTGCCGGGGAAGATGGCCAGTGGAAGTGGGCTGACGCTAAGATTGAAGGTGAAAGCATCGTCCTCAGTTCGGCAGAGGTCAAATCACCCACGAAGGCCCGTTATGCTTGGGCAGAAAACCCGACCGGCGCGAGTTTGATCAATGCCGAAGGCCTGCCTGCCAGTTGCTTTACTACGGAGTAAGACCCCTTTTCAAGTTTCCTCAGACCGTAAGCAGTAACAGCTGCTTGCGGTTTTTTTAGGCCAATGGCTTGAGAAGATCTTGGAGAGCTTGCGCATCGGGAGTCGACTTCACTGCTCCTGAAAGAAGAGTCTCCGCTAAGGTCGATTTCTTTTGCTGGAGTTCGTGAATGCGGTCCTCAACGGTCCCCGAACAAATCAGCTTATGGACAAAAACTGGTTTGTCTTGGCCAATGCGATACGCCCGATCTGTCGCTTGGTTCTCAGCGGCCGGATTCCACCAAGGGTCAAAGTGAATGACACTATCCGCAGCCGTTAAGTTTAAGCCAGTGCCTCCGGCCTTGAGCGAGATTAAGAAGATGGGAATCTCTTCGTTTTGGAACCTTTGCACGAGCTCTCCTCGATCTTTCGAAGCACCCGTCAGCTTCAGATAAGTGATGGCATGGCGTTTTAACTCCTCCTCAATTAACTCCAACATCGAGGTAAATTGGGAAAAGAGTAACACCCGACGCCCTTCGGCAAAGAGAGTTTCTAAGAGCTCAAAAAGATAAGTCAGCTTGGCAGAATCTTTCGTCCTCTTTGCCTCTGCTTCAGGGAGTTTGAGCAGCGAAGGATGACAGCAAATCTGGCGCAATTTGAGCAGGGCATCAAGAATAGCAAATTGCGATTGCTCCAAACCTCTTGCGGCAATGGCCTCTCGAACCTGTTTATCCATCGTTGCTCGAACCGTCTCGTAAAGATCACGCTGCCCAGAGGATAATTCCACCGAGTGCACGAGGATTGTTTTAGGAGGGAGCTCCTTGGCCACCTGGTCTTTGGTTCGGCGGAGAATGAGAGGCCCCAGGCGAGCTTTCAGCGCGTTACTGAGATCCTCATCCTCTTGTTTCTCAATGGGGTGTTGATAATTCTTTCGAAAACGCTCCAAGGAACCGAGAAATCCAGGGATCAAAAATCGGAATAAAGACCACAATTCCCCCAAGTGATTTTCGACTGGTGTGCCCGAGAGGCAAAGCCGTTGCCTCGCTTTTAATTCACAGGCGGCCTGACTGACTTTTGCTGCGGAATTCTTGATATGCTGCGCTTCATCAAGGACGACGAGTTGAAATTCATGCTTCCTAAGCTCTTGGATATCGCGCTGCAAAAGAGCGTAGGAGGTCAAGACAAGGTCCGCATGCGCAATATGAGAAAAGAGGCTTCGACGCTTCGGCCCATGCAGGATGATCGCTCTCAGCGAGGGAGTAAATTTTCTGGCTTCCGCCAGCCAATTCGGCACCACAGAGGTCGGAGCGACCACCAAAACAGGAAGGCTGTTGCCTTTGCTTTTGAGACTCAGAATATGGGTCAAGGTCTGGAGGGTTTTCCCCAAGCCCATATCGTCAGCCAAAACCCCGTGCAATTCGTGAGCTGCCAAGAAATCCATCCATTCAACTCCGGTCTGCTGGTAGCCTCGCAGTTCGGCTTGGAGTCCCGGTGGAGGCTCATAGCGCCGAGATCTTTGATCTACCCCTTTGACTAAGCGCCTGCGCAAAGTCTCAAGTGAGGCGGGCGGATCAATCGGAAGGGCCCCCGCTTCCACCAAACCGGCGGCATCGAGAGGGTGCATGGTTGGCTCCTTCGGATTGGTGAGAGTCGCGAGATGGTGGAGAATGGTGCGCAACCGGCCGGCGGGTATCTGAAGGGCGCCCCCCATCGGGAGGTAGACAAGATGCAGCTCCTCATCACCAAGTTCGTGGAGTTGCTCAAGGGTCTCACTATCAAGAAGGCTTGTAAGAATGGGGAGAAGATCGAGACGTTCTCCATCGAGATCAATCCCGACCGAAAGAGTAAACCAGCCTCCGGGGCTGAGAGTCAGAGAGGCCTCAAGCTCGTCATCTCCGAGATCATAAACATCATGACCGAAGTCGTCTGCAATCTCAAGATGCCAACCTTTCTCGCCAAGCATCCGTGCAGCCTTGGCCCGAAACCATGGCCAATAAACTCCTGGAGTTGTCAGATGAGGATCCGGAAACCAGCAGCCTTCAACCGAAAACTCCGATTCTTGCTTCCGTGCTAGGGAGAGTAAAAATCGATAAGTGGGATTACTTGCCAAGTTAGTCAACCCCAGTTTGGTCAGTTGTTCCATGGCTAGGAACTCAGCGGCTTTGTCGCGCTGCACCGGACCCTCGTGATTGCTTTTGACTAAAGGAAATTCAGAGGTGCCGTAGCGGACGACCGGACGAGCGACCAGCCAGGTCTCTCGCTGTTTGGCTTTAAGAGCCTGCAGAAGAAGCTGCACCACTCGGGTGCTTGCGGGTTCTTCTGAAACTTCAAGATGGAAGGTTGGTGGCTCTGTGGGGATGATGAGCTCGGAGGGGCTCTCAATGGTTTGCTCAGCGTGAAGGGGAGCGGGAGAAGCGCTTCCACCTCGCAGAAGGCGTGCAAGAGTATTGGGCTTGCCTGCTTTGAAGAGCACTGCCGCACCGTGGGGACAACAAGAGCCAAAATCGCAAGGACAAGTCGTCTCAAACTCCCAGTGATCCTCGCTCTCTGGCCAAAAACTCACTTCCACTTCCTGGCTCTCAACCCTCCCAGACAGGAGATAGCCGTCTTCCATCCGCTCGAGGTGCAGCTGGGTGAGAAATCGAGGAGATGAGAGTTTCTTTCCCTGCCCGAGGACATGCTCGTCAAAGCGGTAGTGCCAATCCGGCTCTGCAAAAAAGGAACTGAAATCAGCAGGCACGATGAGAAAGATAGATCATCTTGCCGCCGAGACAAGGAGGACCCCATCAATCCTTTGCACAGGCAAAGAAAAAGCGGCGTCCTCGCTCGGAGGACACCGCTCTGAAAAACAAACAAGTAGCTCGTCTATCGGCGGCGGCGCAGAAGAACGAGACCAGCAAGTGCTCCGAGAAGCGAAGTCGAAACTTCAGGAATCGCAGAAGCAGTCGCATCGAGACGAATGTTGTCGAA
>JALRJZ010000419.1 GCA_023261045.1 Akkermansiaceae bacterium | reverse complement strand
AACGCATTCACCTCGCGCTTATGCTTCTCTCGAATGCGCATCAACTCACTCGCGCGCGCCTTACGCTCAACTTCGAGTGCATTTTGTAATGAGAGAATTTTTGCCGCGTGCCGCTCCGTCTTAGCCTCAGCTCGCTGTAATTTCACTTGCAGTTCATCCACCAGAGCCCGAAGACGCCCGACGTCGTCGACTGTCGTAGACGCTCCAGCCGAGCGCTTCGCCCGCCCATGATATGCCTCGCGCTCTGTGGTGCGATTTTGCACTCGACCGGATGTGGCGAGGATGACGCCATCTAATATAGCCGTAATGTCGCAATCGTCGTCCTCCGCAACGACGTCGTCACCGTCCCGCTTTGAAACATCTTCGTCTACTCGAACATCATCGTGCGCTGCTGCCACGACATGCACGCGGGCGCCAGTATTTCTTGCAACGCGCGACGCGTTGTAGAGCACTTTCGAAGCCACGTCCGCACTCGGAGCATCGTGTTCGCGACGAAGCGACGCCTCGTCTCTCGCCGCGCGCTCGTGTTCCACCGTCGCGTCAAACGCACCCTCAAGCTCCAACCCCACGCCGTCTTCGCGC
>JALRJZ010000418.1 GCA_023261045.1 Akkermansiaceae bacterium | reverse complement strand
ACAGCTCATGTATCATTCGTTAGGTATCGTTATCGTTAACTACTAAGTAAAAATAGTGAGTATATTATATACAAGTTCAATCTCTCTCTCGCTCGCCTTCTTCTCCATCTCACTCTAAAATATTGTATTGTTATTACTTCCTCTTCGCGTCCTCCTTCTCCACGTTCTTCTCTGACTTTTTCGACGGCGGCGGCGGTGACATCGCTTTCGCCAAATCTGCGAACGGATTCGGCTTCTCCTCCGGCATCCACGGCCTTTGCAATTTTTTATTCGAACCTACATCTTTTCCGAGCACGTGCACTTGAAACGCCGGAGTCTCCATCATGTTCAACGGCAACATGATCGATTGCAACACAATCGGCGGGTTCAACTTGAAATAGAAATGCAACACCGACGTCATTAAAAATCCAAACGCCTGGCTCGTCCCCGCTTTCTTTATCTCTCTCAAATCGTGCTCGAAATACGTCAACGTCTCCTTCTTTTCCTCGCCGTTGTTGTACGGGTCCTTCACCGTCACCTCCACGGTATCTTCGCTCAATTTTTTCTCCTTTCTTTTCACTTGCTTATACATGTAAAAGATTACTAAA
>JALRJZ010000417.1 GCA_023261045.1 Akkermansiaceae bacterium | reverse complement strand
AGTCGGCACGATTAGCACCGGCACATGGCAGGGCACAGCGGTCGGCGTAGCCTATGGCGGCACAGGTGCAACCAGCCTGACCGGCCTAATCAAAGGCAACGGTGCTTCTGCGTTTACGGCTGCGGTGGCTGGCACAGACTATCTGGCTCCCTCCAGCACCATTGACGGGGGCACGTTCTAAGCATGGCAACCATCCAGCTAAAACGAAGCTCCACGGCAGGTGCTGTGCCATCGGCTGGCAGTCTGAGTGCTGGCGAATTGGCTGTGAATACGGCTGATGGGAAGCTCTACACCAAGAAGGATGACGGCACTGTTGTTGCGATTGGTGGTGGGGGTGGTAGCTTCCCTACCGGACTAATGACGTCTGCAACGCTAGACACGCTTGCTGTTCCCGATTGGCTCAAGTGCGATGGCACTGCTTACGCCAAATCAGCATACCCTGCACTTGCGGCCATCTTAGGAGATAATTACTCCACTTCCACCGGAAACATGCCTGTTTCGGCTAACTGGGTGGCGTTTGCGCAAGGTGGCGGCACTTATGTGGCAATTGTTTCGGGTTCAACTATAGCTGCGACTTCGACAGATGGATTGATATGGACTCA
>JALRJZ010000416.1 GCA_023261045.1 Akkermansiaceae bacterium | reverse complement strand
ATATATGTTAATAGCTTTGTTGGGAATATTAAATTTATTTAATTTTTTAACTTCTTTAATAGTCATTTTGTATTCAAGATTAGAGGCTGTTTTTTTACTTTATTGTTGACATTTGATCAAACCTTTTTTAATGGCAATATAACATTATGAAAGTATTAAGAATTGAAAATGGTGGGGTGGCCGAGTGGTTAAAGGCAGCAGACTGTAAATCTGCCCGCGTAGCGTACGTAGGTTCGAATCCTACCCCCACCACCATTGCCGTTCGTGTCTTGGCGTGTGACGCTGTTTGACGTTGGCGCGGGGCCAGCGTTATGGGATGAAACCAACGGGCCGGATTGACGTCATGCGAGATGACCGGGCCCTGCATTAGTTAGATAAAGGGCGAGAAAAATATGTCCAAGGAAAAGTTTGACCGATCCAAGCCGCATGTGAACATTGGCACGATTGGCCATGTTGACCATGGCAAGACGACATTGACAGCGGCGATTACGAAGGTAATGGCAGAAGCTGGTGGGGCTGAGTTTCAGGCCTATGATCAGATTGACAAGGCGCCTGAAGAGCGTGCGCGCGGCATTACGATTTCGACAGCGCACGTTGAATATGAG
>JALRJZ010000415.1:246-613 GCA_023261045.1 Akkermansiaceae bacterium | reverse complement strand
AGCTTGTCAGATTTTTTTTGATTTAATTTCATTTGTCTAGCTACTCTATCAACTAATTTGGCGGAGAGGGAGGGATTCGAACCCTCGATGCAGGATTACCACATACTCCCTTAGCAGGGGAGCGCTTTCAACCACTCAGCCACCTCTCCGGGATCGTATATTCTAAGGTTATGTTTATGATTGTCTAATGGAATCTGCCGCCTTCTCGGCAATCATTATTGTAGGAGCATTTGTATTACCACCGATTAAAGTTGGCATTATGGAAGCGTCAACAACTCTCAATCCTGAAATACCATGGACTTGAAGGTCGGAATTTACAACAGCCATATCATCCTCTCCCATTTTGCAAGTTCCAACAGGGTGATAG
>JALRJZ010000415.1:0-239 GCA_023261045.1 Akkermansiaceae bacterium | reverse complement strand
AANGTTTTAAACATAGTTGCTGCAACTCCAGCATGTGATTTCATCCCTACTCCAACCAAAGAAACTTTACTTATATCTTCATTCAACTCAATTTCTCCACCGCCAAATTCTTTAGATAATTTTGAAAGAATATTTTTTGTTTCTTGAGACTTTTCACGTTTTACAGTGAAAGTAAAGTCTGTAGTTTTATCTTCAGAAACGTTTTGGATAATAATGTCCACTTCAATACGTTTTGAGCT
>JALRJZ010000414.1 GCA_023261045.1 Akkermansiaceae bacterium | reverse complement strand
AATAATCCGCACCACGCACCTGTACCACGAGTTTATCGAGTTCGCGTCGAGAGCCTTGCCACACCCGACCAAGCTCAGAAAACCACTCACCCGCAGCCTCTACGGAGCGCCTCGCGAGAGCAGTCTGCTCTCGTTCACTCAAGTGTGGAAAGGCAAGCTGAATATTCACTTGGGCGATATGCCTTTCACGTAAGTGCAAGGCCCAAACTAATTTGCCAAGGCAACGCCCCATGCGGCGCGCCCAAGATAAAGGCATCATTCTGAGCAAAGAAAGGCCCGCTTTAATTAAAGATGTTGTCATTCAACCCTACTAAGTCGGCCCCTTGGACCCAAGCCCGTATATCGTCCACCCATAAGTCTGTATAATACGGCGCTTTGTACAGCTTGTGTAGCGAGGTTGGCGTGTCTGCAGACAATCCAGTGATGTCTTTCCAAGAAATTATTCTCACCCTGCAAAAATTTTGGGGGGATCACGGCTGTGTCATTATACAACCACTAGACATGGAAGTTGGCGCAGGAACCTTTCACCCAGCAACCTTTCTACGCGCCATAGGGCCGGAAAACTGGCGAGCGGCCTATGTTCAACCCAGTCGGCGGCCTACCGACGGACGCTATGG
>JALRJZ010000413.1 GCA_023261045.1 Akkermansiaceae bacterium | reverse complement strand
CGTCGGAATCACCAACGGAAACATCCAGTTCAACGTTGTCAATATCGAGGCTCATCGCTGCACCACCAGTCCTTCCCGCCACCTGAACACGGAAGTCCTCGAGGGTGACATTATCGATCTGATACTGCGTCAACATCGGGAAGGCCGTTCCCTGCTGACCCGTTTCAGAATAGATCGTTGCATCCATAAGGACCGTTCCTTGGTCATCACGCTGCATGGAAATCTCCATCGACCCCCACACACCGGGATCAGGAAGGGTGTAGGGATAATCACCACTCTCCACCCCGTTGTAATTCACCGTTGCGTTGGTTCCATTAAAGGTGCGGAAGCCCACCCCGATCGAATTGGAATAATTTCCTCTTTCCTCCACATCCGTAAAACCACCCGTTCCGGCGCGAACTGCCCCCGTCGCCCCGTGAGTTTCAGTATCAAGGAAGGCCACACTAAAGCCATCTGCGGAAACTAAATCGGTCCGGAAATCCATCTTAAAGCTCGCACTCGACCAACCAACCGTGGTGGTCGTTTTGTGAAAAGAAAGGTAGTTTCCGTTATCGCCATCCCCACCATCCAACAAGTGGAGGTAACTCCCGGTTGGTCCACCATCAAGGACGGTGTTTCCGAGGTTTGCTGGGGTCCGATAAGTGCCAAT
>JALRJZ010000412.1 GCA_023261045.1 Akkermansiaceae bacterium | reverse complement strand
GTAGGTAGCCAACGCATCGACCGGGGAAAGTCCTTTTAAAATTGGATCTATATGCTCCTCCATCCATTCATACCCCAAACTCTCCTCGGTGCTTTGGATAGCGCCCATAAGTAAGTTGACCTTGTCCTCGAACACAGTTCCAGAGGCCGCCCAATTCCCACCAGCATCATAGGCCTGGCCTAATAATTCTGCCTGTCCATTGAGTACTGCATTGACCGGACAGATATCCCCGGCCGCAGCGATGCCCTCCGAAAGAAGGGGTTTGCCGAACGAATAATTTGCGAATCCACCTATGTTCAAACAGCATTCGTATTCTCCAAACATCAGGTGATCCCCCATGGGGACCAACGGTGCGCCCTGTCCACCCAGGAGTACGTCTTGCACACGAAAATTGGTTACCATCGGAATGCCCAAATCCTCCGCAATCGAAGGTAGGCAACCGGCTTGGTAGGTGAACTTATCTGCAGGGTCGTGGAACACAGTTTGGCCGTGATGTCCAAGAAGGTGTATCTCAACATCGTGTGCTTGTGTAAAGGAACGCACACACTCCACTGTCCACGCTGCAAAGGCCTGGTCGAAGGCAGGCGATTTTGTGCCTTTCCTATAGGTTTGTTGGGCCAATTCCTTTAGCTCCCTTGGGTAGGGATAGAATTGGACCCCCAACACCTTCCAAT
>JALRJZ010000411.1 GCA_023261045.1 Akkermansiaceae bacterium | reverse complement strand
CGCCAAGATCACCAAACAAATCCAAATCCCAACCATCGGGATCGGCGCCTCTGCCGACTGCGACGGACAAATTCTGGTGCTTGAGGACATGCTCGGCCTGAACCCAACACCGCCAAAATTCGTGAAAATGTATGGCAACCTGCTTGAAGGCATCGAAACCGCCGTCGCATCCTATGCCGCCGACGTAAAATCGCGCACGTTTCCGACCGAAGATCAGGTGTATCGCAACAAAAAGTAATCAGTCCTCATCGCGATTTCGTGCTGTGCCGATCCAAATGGGCGGCGCAAGCGGCGTGTCGCGGGATAAAGTAATAAAATACCCACTAAACCTTGTGTAGGGCGTGACATTCCCCCCCAGAAACAGTATAAAACAGTTCAAGTTACAAAGGGTCTAATAAATGTCCGAAGCCGAGCAAAACGAAAACGAATATGGCGCCGATTCCATCAAGGTTCTCAAAGGGTTAGAAGCGGTTCGCAAACGCCCGGGGATGTACATTGGTGATACCGACGACGGTTCGGGGCTTCACCATATGGTCTATGAGGTGGTCGATAACGGCATTGACGAAGCTTTGGCAAAACATGCTGACTATGTTCACGTAAAAATTCACGCCGACAGCAGCGTGTCCGTACGTGATAATGGCCGCGGCATCCCTGTCGATATCCACACAGAAGAAG
>JALRJZ010000410.1 GCA_023261045.1 Akkermansiaceae bacterium | reverse complement strand
TGCGGAGATTGCGGAAACTATACACTTGTTAGAAATGGCACTTGTATGAAGTGTAATACATGTGGTGCAACTTCGGGTTGTAGCTAATTCGGTACATGGAGAGGGTGCGCTCTCTCCTAACGCCGCTCAGGCCACAGGCAAAAAATATTTATCTCGAGCAGCATAATTATGAGCTTGAATGGCGAAACTAAAGGGGCTTAGGCCCCTTTTCTTTATAAAGCTGAGATTTTTATTAATTCCGAAGATTATTGTTTATTTCGAGGATTAGATTAGTCCAAAATTCTACATTTTGTGCTCCGGTAACAACGTGTTGTCCGTTTACAATAAAAGTTGGTACTGAGTTAATTCCCATTCTTCTAGCAGATTGATCAAGTTTAACGATGTGTTCACTATCATTTTTCCCTTCTAACAGCCTTGTTATAAGGGCTTCATCAAGTCCAGAATCCTTTGAAAGATTAATCAAGACACGCTTTTTGCCAATATCTTCTCCTTTAATAAAATACGCTCTAAACAAGGAAGAGATTAAAGCGCTTTGTAAACCTTCCTGCCAAGCCCAAAATATAAGCCTGTGCGCAGCAAGCGTATTTGGAGTTTTAGCAATTTTATCTAGTTGCAAATCAAGTCCAGCAAGTTTTGCATGTTCTACGACTGGAAGGTAAGCTTTGATAGCTAAATCCTTGTTT
>JALRJZ010000040.1 GCA_023261045.1 Akkermansiaceae bacterium | reverse complement strand
AGGGGAGCCACCCGGCTCCATGCCCGGTCGTTGTCCGTTTTGTCGTTTTCCAGCGTCATCACCATGCTATTACGCCCGTCGGGGGTCAGCACCGGAAAGACTGATTCGGAAACTTCATCCCACTTGGCGCCCGATTCAAACCGCACCGGCAACATCGTTTCAATCGGAGTGTCGGCATAAGCCGCCGGTGTGTGCATGGGACCGCAGAGCACGAGGAGCGAACCACCACGGTCGCGGATTAGCTCCTCCAACAGGGCCAGTTCTTCGGGGGTAAAGAAGGCCGCATCAACGTCGCCCAAAATAATGAGATCATATTTGAAGGCTTCTTCCCGTTTCGAGGGAAAGCGTTCAATATGTTCGGGCGAGTTGCGCGCGAGCTCAGGCCCCATGCTCGAAGCAATAAAGGTCGCATTGATGCGGGGGTCGCGCTTCAGGATGGCGTGAAGGTAACGGAATTCCCAACGGGCATTCCCTTCGATATAGAGCACGTTGATCTTCTCATTCACCACCCGGATGCTTCGAGCCACGCTGTTGTTGGCAGTCGAGATTTCGTCGTCAAATGGCTCCACTGAAATCGCGATCTGGGCCGCACCCTTTTCGTAAACATCCACACGGAAATCAATGTCCTCAAACTGCAAGCCGCCCCGCAGCCTGATTGAGCGCTGCGAAACTCGCCGACCATTCAAGGTAACCGCCAATCGGGCCGTGCGACGTTCGTAACCCTTCGTTTCAAGCTGCACCCGGACAGGAACTCGATCACCCGAGAAAGCCACTTCCTGCATCACGATGTTTCGAACAGCAACATCATCGGGATCCGGCAATCCCACTGGAACAGTGAAGACGGGAATTCCACGCGCGCCAAGATCCCGCAGGATCGATTCCGATCGCTGTAAACTGACATTCTCGATACCATCGGAAAACAGGACGATCCCCGCCGGAGGCACGGCACCGGAGTTTGCCACCTGCTCCAAGGAAGAGGCGATGGACGTCCCGGAAGCTTCCGCAGGCACAGCCTTCAACTCATCGCTCTCCACCACCTTGGCATCGCTGATGAGTTTGGAGGACTCACCGAAAACGTGATAGCTTAAATCGAGAGATTCGCCGAGGGATTCAAAGACCGGCTGACCTGATCCTGCGAGTGTCGCCCGCGCAAGGTCAATTCGCGAGGCGGCGGCAATGGCCTGACGTTCTTTGGAATCCAATCCCAACAGTAACTGATCCGCATTGGTCTCATCTCCTAGTGGAATCATCCCGAGGGCACCCGCCGCTTCCACCAGATCGACAGAGCGCTTGCGCTGATCCTTCATCGACATGCTATTGGAAACATCAAGAAGCACCGGCAAACTGCGGATCTGGGTTCGCTCCTCCGATTCAACCGCCGTGGGCTCAAGCAAAGTGGCAACCGCGAGAGCCAAAACGATCATCCTCGCAAGCAAGAGAAAGGATCGTAGCCATAAGGGCAGCCCCCAACTCCGGCGATAGACGAAAATGCTCAGGAGAACGATGCCGGCAAGGATTGCCCACAACGAAGCACTGGAGATCGGGCGGGCCCAAAAGATCTCCTCAATGCGAGCAAGGATGAATAAAGCGTCAGGCATCTTGAGCAACAGCCGGGGGTTCTGGTTTAGCCACGGTTTGAGATTGGCGTGCTTCCTTTCGAGAACGCAAACGATCGGCCAAGAGGCATTCGATGAGGAGAAAGACCAGTGCCACCATCATGAAGAAGCGCCACGACGAACGCCCGCTTCGATTGGTCTTGATAGACGAGGTCAATTCATCACCCGAACGAGCAATATTGACCTCCAATCCGGAGAGGTTTTTTTCGAGTCCCTCTTCGTCAAGTGGCGTAATTTCGGATTCGACGGGATCAACATTGACCGCCACCGGAACGCCGGGCGATTGCACACTGACCCGCGCGGTGTAGAAGCCGGCCTCGGCCGCCTTTTCTAGCATCGCAACGTGTTGTTTTTGATACTCCCGCACCGGCACGGTCATGGTTTCACCCGACGGAGAATTAAAGACCGCATCATTGGCATCGGGTTGCTCTGCGTAGGACAAGGAAAGCGAATCACCGACAACGCGGGCCTGTTCGAATTCTCGGCCCGCCAAATAGGTGACGATCTGCTGCATGAGCATCGGGAAAACCGGAGTGAGAGCCATGTTGTTCCAGCTTGTTTCAGCCGAAGTGGTAAACATGAAGACGTGGCCCCGCCCCAGCGATTGCTCTAGCAAAATGGGAGCGCCACTGCCTGCCAACTTGAGGACCGGGAAACTCGATGGCGCGGACTCGACCGCCAAACGACGAAGAAACCTCGTCTCACTGAAGAGATCCTCGGGAAGAGAGAGAAGCGGAAGACAAACCGGATGATCCGGCATCGAAGGATCCAGCGGGCGACCAGCCCCAAGAGCGGTCGCGCTTTCTTCAGGCTGACCCAACTTGGCTGGCAAAAGTGGCGAAGACGAAGCCGCCATCCGTTCATTCCAGATGTCCTCCTTCACATTCTGTCCCGCGAACCAAACCATCCCTTTCCCTTCCCTGACAAAACGAGACAACTGTTCGACCTGAACCGGAGTAATCTCAGGGACATCGGCCAACACAATGACATCGACCGCACTCAAATCTTCAGTTGGCAACGACAACCACGGGACCGACCGGACGATATAGACCTCATCCTGCCCTCCATCACCGCGAGCGAGCAGCGCGGAAACGACCAGACGTCCGGCATCACCATCGGAACCGTCGACACACAACACGGAAACGCGATCCCGCACAACGGCCACCACTCGCCTGACATTATCAGTGGCCAGCAGATCGCCGCTGATTTCGGCCGTGATGCGGGTTGGCCCGGCATTGTGAAAAGGAACGAAAAGCGAAACGGTCTCGGATCCGCCCGGCGCCACTTGTGGAATGATTTTGGTATCGATCTGCACTCCCTCCACGCGACACTGCACTTCCACATTCAAGGCCGGTTCCGGACCGAGGTTTTTCACTGTAGCTTGATAGCGGGCTGTCGTTCCCTTACGCAGAAATCCGGACACCAGATCGAAATCGGTGACTGCAAGATTGGTGGATACTCCGGAAACCGGAACGAGATACACCTCGGCTTCCTCTTGCAAATCAGCGAGAGCTTCCTGGAATCGGGCCGACGACTCGCGCCAATCCCGCTCCTGCATGTCGCTGATGAAATACACTTCCTTTTCGGGCGCATCCAGATCCTCGACCAACTCGCCGAGACGTTTGGGCACCCGATCCAGATTCAAGCCCGCAGGCACGACTTTGGCGTCATCAAGCGCCTGACGGAATCGCTCACGATCATAAGCCATGTTGCGAATGAGAATCTCATCCTCCTCTCCTAACAGAGCGAGCGATATTGGATCGCCTGGCTGCAAGGTCTTGCTGATCAACTCGACCTGCTCGAGAGCACGATCAAAGCGGGTATCGCCTTCGCCTCCATGGGCCATGCTGAAAGAGGCATCCAGTCCAATCACCACTCCGGCCCTTGACTCGCCCGGAAGCCAATCCGGAGCCCCCGCTTTCCACGCGGGACGGGCCAGAGCAGTCACCAACAAAAGAACGGCCAGACAACGAAGGCAAAGCAGGAGGAGATCGCGCAAGCGAATCTCGCGCGAACGCACGCGAACGTTGCGGTTAAGAAACTGCATCGCCGCCCAATCGGTTCGTTTAACCTTCTGGCGGGCGAGTAGGTGGGCGATGATGGGAAGACTGATTCCCAACGCCGCGAGAAGAATGAATGGATTGAAGAAACTCATGGACGGGCAGCAGACGACCCTCCAACCAGGGTGGTTTCACGTTGATCGAAGAATTCGCTCAGGAGGCCATCGAGCGGACGCGAGGTATCGACGAGGGCATAGTCGATATCAGCACCCACACAGCCGTCCTCCAGAGTCTGACGATACTTTCGGAAGTTGGCCAGATACTCATCGCGGATTCGCTTAGGTTGGGTGGTCAATGGCTCCTCACCTTCGAGCCCCTCAAAACGCCAGGTGCCATCAAAAGGAAACTCAATCTCAAAGGGGTCAAGGGTATGGAAAACGATCACGTTATGGCCGTCGTATCGCAGGTGCTCTAGCCCTCCAAGAATATCAGCAGTGTCGGAAAGCAGATCGGAGATCACGACGACAACCGAGCGACGTTTCATCATTAGGGCGATATCGTGGAGCTGTTTAGCCAGGCTTGTCTTCGGGGTGGGCTTCACGTCCTTCAATAAACGGTCGATCTCAAGGATGATCCCCATAGCAGAACGTGGTGGAAGGTAAGCCCTTACTTCGGCATCGAAGACTGAAAGCCCTACCGAATCACGTTGTTTAAGAACGAGGTAAGCCAAAGAGGCTGAGAGAAACTTGACATACTCCAGCTTGCTGACTTTGCCAGATGCGTAGTTCATTGAAGAGCTAGCATCGATGAGAAGGTGGCAATCGAAGTTGGTCTCCGCTTCGAAGAGCTTAGTATAGTAGCGGTCGGTCCGACCGTAAACCCGCCAATCCAGCGTCTTGAGGGCATCGCCGGGAGCATACTGACGGTGGTGAGCGAATTCCGTGCTAAATCCCCTCAGTGGACTCCGATGACTTCCCACGCGCAATCCTTCAACCACTTCCTTGGCGATCAATTCCAGATCACCC
This sequence comes from Akkermansiaceae bacterium, assembly GCA_023261045.1. Taxonomy (GTDB): domain Bacteria; phylum Verrucomicrobiota; class Verrucomicrobiia; order Verrucomicrobiales; family Akkermansiaceae; genus SW10. The sequence goes on along the minus strand of JALRJZ010000040.1, from coordinate 10,908 downwards.
ATCCGCTGGAGCAGCTCAGGATCGAGGTAATTGGTTTCGGGCAGATGCTCGGACATGCGTCGGATAAGATGCGTTTAGCCGGCCATCTGGCTGAGCAACTTTTCGTCGGAAGGAATCTCCACAAGTAACTTCGCAATGATCGAATCTGAAGTCTCTCCTTGCGAGCGAGCCGCAAAGTTAGGAATGACCCGGTGTCGGAGAATGGGTAGGGCCAGCGCCTGAATATCTTCGATGGCTACATAGGAGCGACCCCGCAGAGCCGCACGAGCCTTGCCGGCCACGATGAGATTTAAGGAAGCCCGAGGACCGGCTCCCCACGCCATCAACTTTTTCACGAAGTCGGGCGCATCATCTTCATCGGGTCGGGTCGCTCGCACAAGAGAAGCGGCATATTCAAAAATATGATCGGCAACTGGGATTCGTCGAATAAGTCTCTGAAACTCGATGATCTTCTGAGCATCGACGATTTTTTTGACTTCTGGCACCTCGTCGTTGGTCACGCTCTTCATGATTTCGAGTTCCTGGGAACGATCGGGATACCTCACGAGAATATTGAAAAGAAATCTATCGAGCTGGGCTTCCGGCAACGGATAGGTTCCTTCTTGTTCGATCGGGTTCTGGGTTGCCAACACGAAGAAGGGCTCGTCCAGCTTGTAATCCTCACCACCTGAAGAGACTCGCTTTTCCTGCATCGCTTCCAGCAAGGCGGCTTGCGTCTTGGGCGGAGTCCGGTTGATCTCATCGGCAAGCAGTAAATTGGTAAAGACCGGCCCCTTCTGGAACTTGAACCGACGCTCATGGGTCTCGGGATCCTCCTGAAGCAATTCTGTGCCCGTGATGTCCGACGGCATGAGGTCGGGCGTAAACTGGATCCTCTTGAAACCCAATGACATCGTTTCAGCAAGTGAACTCACCAGCAAGGTCTTAGCCAACCCCGGCACTCCTACCAACAAACAGTGACCCCGAGCGAAAATAGAGATCATCATCTCATCAATCACCTCGTCCATCCCAACAATTGTTTTACGCAATTCGGTAAGGATCGCATCTCGAGTTTCGCCAAGTTTCACAAGAGCCTCGAGATCCTCAGAACGTGGGCTCACATCCTCATTGTTATCCATATGTTTTCAAATTAAATACTTAATACCGGTCCCCTCGTTCAAGGACTTCGATCATCAAAGAAGAGTTTCCACCAAAGCGCTTCGATTGATGCAACACTCGCGCTGATACTCCTAGGTCTGCCCAGAATCGCGATTGCTTTCATCTGGAAAACTTGCTCATTTTGGATCAGGTTCAGCATGATGCGTGAATCGAGGAAAATCATCTGCTCGTCCTAAACGAACCCTTCGCATACCAAAGCTCCTTACCGAAAAGAGTGATAAGCTCTTCACCGAGCATTAGTATGTTCACCATGAGATTTCTCGCCTTGCGTATTCTCTGCGTCACTAGCTTTTGCTTCGTTCATTTGAGTGCTCAGGAGAGTCTCACCTCATACTCAAGCCCTGATGAGATTCCATCTTCCGTTGAATCGCTCTGGAAAAAATACGATGCGAAAGCTGAACCATTAGAAATTGAAATCCATCACCAATGGTCTAGCGATGAGGTGACCTGTAGGCTCGTCACCTTCAAAGTTGGAACCTTCAAAGGCCGTGATGCCCGATTAGCGGCTTATTACTGTTTTCCCAACAATGGGAAAAAAAACCCTGCTTTTGTCTGGAGTCATGGAGGAGGGCAGAAAGCTGATCGGCAACGAGGTTATTACTTTGCCACCCAAGGATTTGCCACCATCGACATCAATTGGCTCGGTCGTCCTCTCGAGGCTGAGCTGGATCCAGAAAATAGGTGGGCAACACACTGGGGCAACGTCGACCCAACCCAAGGCCCCCGGTTTTATTCAAAAGCCCTGCGCAACAATTGGAAACGGTCTCTTCAACCAGATGCATTTACTCTCGATTCAGTTGCTAGCCCAAGAAATTCAAACTGGTACCTCCTCTCGCTTGCTGCACGCCGTGCTCTCACCTTCCTCGAAAAGCAAATTGAAGTCGACCCAGATCGGCTTGGACTCAGTGGTTACTCAATGGGAGGCACCATCACGGTGATGACTGCCGTCGACCCTCGTGTGAAAGCGGTAGCCCCCTTCGTGGGTGGCGCTGGCTTCCTGCATACCGACTTTCCTGGGATCCCGAACAGTAGCCTTCAAAAGCATTTTCAAAACCTTCCACTCTATGAGAAAACCATCGACCCCTCGGCATACTGGCCACTCGTGAAATGCCCAGTGATGTTTCTCACCTCGAGTAATGATTTTCACTCCACTTTCGAGCGAATCTATCGCTCTTTAAACCTTCTTCCCCATCATCAATGGAGGGTCAGTTCTAACATGCATATGAATCATGGACCTCAAAAGGAACAGTGGGTGTTGCTTAATCTTTGGTTTCAAAAGCACCTTGCCAAAAAAAGCATCTCTATTCCCAAAACACCTCCCTCCACGTTTCAAATCAACGAGGGTGTTGCTCATCTCTCTGTAAAACCCGAAAATCCGACAGACCTTAAGGATCTAGAAATCTACTACAGTTACGATCCAAACTGCGTCACAAGATTCTGGAAGAAAGCAACCGCTCAAAAAAAACAAAACAGCTGGATCGCCAAGTTCGATCTTCGCCCAAATCTGCCACTCTACACATTCGCGCTGTGTCGATATAAGATGCATCAAACTCAAACTCTTCAGCGAGGTGAAACCACCGACTCATTTACCATCAATTCAGCCCTCCACACTCACCTGCCGGAAAAATTGGATTTGAGCAAACTCATAGAACTAAGGGAGAATGGGCTCGTTGATGATTTTAGCCATGGACTACGTGACTGGTCCTCTAGAGATCAGTTTACTCTTCAGACTTGTAAATTCCAAGATCCCGCGCTCGATACGACACAGTCAAATCAATTAGCAATCACCTTGAATCTTATTCAAGGCCACCCACTCGTTCTCGAGCTTCAGGCTGAAAGTAAATTCTTGAGAAATGGCAAAGACCTTGGAGTTTTTAAACTCCAACGTGTTGTCGAAGGATCAGGCAGTTCAACCGTGATTCTAAATCCGTTAGATTTTAATCACGACGAACACCCCGAGATCGAATGGTCAAAGATGACGACCTTTTCACTGACCCTGACTGACCAAGCCAAGAATCAGCGCCTCAAACTAACTGACCCAGAGACTTTCAAAGTCCTGCGAAAAATCGAACTGATCAAATAGGACCCGCGTTCAAATAGGACCCGCGTTGCAATCTTCGCGATGACCATCAGCTCGCCTCTCTAACGAATCACCTTCCCACCCCGTTCAGCCTTGCCGACTTTTGCACGAGTTTGAGCGTCTACCCCACTCAAGCGGGCCTTTGCACGAGTCCTCAAAATCTTTTCAAAATCAGACTTCAGAGTTTTTTCCTGATCGGTGAATTCTTGAGCTCCGATTTTTGACCCATCGAACGGACCTTGATATCGAATCAACTGCGCATCACTTCCATCGCGCTTGGCAAGCAGGGAGTAGTGCTGGTTTCTCACCATCACTTGGCCTTGATACCAAAGATAGACCCAATCTTTTTTTCGCACGCCAGCTTCACTTTTTAGCACGGGCAGGAGACTCACACCATCTCCCGGGTAGTGGTCGGGTAAGGGCGCTGCGCCGACTTCACAAAGCGTCGGCAAAAAATCACTAAACTCCACGAGATCATCAAGCACTCGACCAGGCTTGGCGACGCCATGAGGCCAATTCACAATTAAAGGCACTCTCGTTCCCTCATCGGTCATTGTTCCCTTGCCGCCGACCACGTTTCGCCCCTTCCATGGGGTCACGATGGGTTTATCGGTTCCATTATCACCCGTGAAAATAATGAGGGTATGATCTCGCACTCCTGAAGCTTCGAGCTGAGAAAGAATCTGACCCACCATCTTGTCGGCATACGCTACCATGTCTCTGAAGTGTCTCTGCGGATCATTTTGATCGCCTTTGTAGGTCGAAGAGCCCAGACGTTTAGGATCCCAATCTTTTGAGTCAGGAGTGGGATCAAACGGGCAATGCGTCAAAATCATCGGGTAATAAACCATGAAGGGCTTTTGGTGATGATCTTCGATAAACTGACAAATAAAATCCGTGCAAACCTGAGGGCCGTATTCCCCGTTCGTATACTCTTTCTCCACTCCATTGATCTCCAACTGAGGATTCACGAAACGGCGATCAATGGTTTGGCTGCCCTTCTTCGAGCGGCCAGTTCTGGTGTGCTGCCAGAGGCACGAATGCTCAAATCCAAAATGTTGTGGAGAATCGGCTTCTTTTCCAAGCTGCCATTTTCCTGCAATACAGGTCTGGTAACCGACTTTTTTGAGCTGGTGTGCAAAAGTCGTTTGCCCTCGATCTAAACTTCCAAACTTCACATAGTTGCGCACATTGGACTGCCCCGTCATGATCTTGTTACGCGAGGGCGTGCAGAGAGGATTGGCAAAACAATTCGTAAACCTCAGTCCCGAAGACGCCAACTGATCTAAATTGGGAGAATGGCACGATTCACTGCCATTGGCTGAGAGAGCCTCATATCCAAGATCATCTGCAAGAATGAGAATGATATTAGGCTTCTGGGAGGCAAAACCCGATCCCATTAGGATGCTCAAAATGGTGACGACGAATTTCATCGATCGCGAGAATCCATGATGTCTCTGAACGATCCAAGCTCCAAATTCCTCTTACCTTGGAGAAAAAATGAATTTTCTCATCATTCTTTCATCTTGTTTTCGTATAAAAATGGACTACTGGCTGGCCGCGAAGGCGGCCTCTCCAGACCCAACCTTGAGAAAGGTCATTCCAAATCCCTTGAAACAATTTAAAAATTCCCAAAAAAACTTTTAAAAAACACGCGGATTACCCTCCCGGGAGACGCATGTAAGTTGACCGCAAGGCACACTCGAAAACGCAGAAAAACAGGCTCACTGAGGTGACAATTTCGTCACATCCTTTTATCTTAAAGAGGATCATGGCGAACACTAGGGCCACCAGCCCCCCTCACGTCGCAAATCCCTTCCGCACTCACAATCATCAACACCCCCAACACCTACAAAAAATGAGAATTCCCGTCCTCTTGGCATTTGCCGTAACTCCTGTCCTTGGACAGGTGAGAATCAACGAATTCATGGCTTCAAACACACGCTCCGTTCCAGACGTGACGGATTTTGAAGACTACCCTGATTGGATCGAGCTTCACAATGCGGGGGCCACGGAGGCCTCTCTCGATGGTTATTATCTGAGTGATAATCCCAACAACCCTTTCAAATGGCCATTCCCAGCAGGCGCCACCATCCCCGCAGGCGGCTATTTGATGGTCATGGCAGATGGGCACGATGCGGCTCCAGGAGAGTCACACCCTCGAGGGTATTGGCCATGGCGTGACTTCACGACTGAGAAATACCATACCAATTTCTCACTCTCATCAGGGGGTGAATCTGTGGTGCTCACCCAAGCCGTGAGTCAGGATAACACCGCCCTCATTGATGCTGGGTCAACCTGGAAGTATCTCGACGATGGTTCCTCTCAATCTCTCGAATGGAGAGCCCGGACCTACAACGATGAGACTTGGGCAGAAGGGCCTGCCCCTCTCGGCTACAGCAATGGAGCGGTGACAGAAATCTCCTTTGGGCCTGATTCTGGGTCCAAATATATTACGAGCTACTTTCGCAAAACCTTTACGGTGGCAGATCCTTCCATCTTTACCGGACTGACCCTGCGCCTGCTCGTTGATGACGGAGCTGCCGTCTACCTCAACGGCGAGGAGTTGCTGCGCAACAACCTGCCTAGCGGCACACTCACCTCATCCACCCGCGCAAATAGTGCCATTGGAGGTGCTGATGAGACTGATTTTGACACTTACAATCTCCCACCATCCTCGCTGGTGGCAGGAGACAACGTCATTGCCGTCGAGGTTCACCAAGCGAGCCCATCAAGTAGCGACCTCGGATTTGACCTCTCCCTCGAAGCCTCCTCGTACAGCGATGTCACCACCCTAGACTCGGTCGATTATGGCACCTCGGTGACTGATATCTCCTACGGCCGAGACGAAAACTCCCCCTCGACTTGGCAACACTTTACTGAGCCAACTCCGGGAGCTGCCAATCTGACTGAAGTGGTCACCGACATCCGGCTCAAAAGCTCCTCGACAGGGATCTCGCCAGCCGCAGGCTTCTACAATGACCCTCAACTCATCACACTCAGTGCCTCAGCCGGGGTGATTCATTACACCCTTGATGGAAGTAATCCAACAAGCAGCTCACCTGTTTACACGGAGCCATTTGAGATCTCTGCCACCACGATCGTCAGAGCCAAAACCTTCGAAGCTGGGAAAGTTCCCGGAGAAATCACCACCCAGAGCTACTTCTATGGGGAATCCTTCAACGGCCTTCCCATCGTCTCAGTAGTGGCAGATCCCGAGACCCTTTTCGGCGATGAAATTGGGATCTACGACAACAATCATGAGCCTGAGAGATCGGGCATGAATGAGGTTTACAAAGGAAAAGATGCCCCCGGGCACATCGAATTCTTCCCCGTAGACTCAAGCGCAGGATTTGCGGTCAATGGCGGGATTCGCATCGGTGGAGAAAACAACTGGGGAAGCCACGAGCAAAAGGCTCTCAACTTCAGCCTGCGAGGGAAATATGGGGATGACAATCTCAAGTATGACCTCTTCCCAGGCACAGGGATTCCGAATCATTCGGCCCTCACTCTTCGTGAAGGCGGAGACGACTGGAGTAACGCGATGTTGCGCGATGGGATGTGGAATTCCATCGCTGGGGACTTGCTCCAAGTAGAAACCAACGCGATGCGCCCTTCTGTGGTCTTCTTAAATGGAAGCTACTGGGGGATTTATAACATTCGTTCTCGTTGGACTCAGGAGTGGATTTTCGAGAAATATGGCGTCAATATCGGAGAATACGATCACGTTGGCTACGGTCACTTTACCAGCGGATCGACCACACTAGGATCCCATGAGGGAACGACCGCAGCTTGGTCGGAGCTCCTCAACTTCATCGACGATAACGATATTAATGATCCAACGAACTGGGAATTTGTTGAATCCCGCGTGGACCTGGCAAGCTTTGTCGATTTTATCGTCTGCGAAAGCTTCGGAAATAACACGAGCTGGCGACATAATAGAGAGTTTTGGAAAGCTCATGCTCCGGGAAGTAAGTGGCGGTGGTTTATTCCTGATATGGATCGGACCTTCCAAACTCCTGATCTAGGTGACAACGAATTTGACGCGATGCTCAATGAGGATGCCCTCCTTGACCGAATCAAAAATCAACCTGTCTTTGAAGCTTACCTCGCTCAGCGATACGCCGCTCACGTTTCCACGACCTTTAATCCAAGTCGTATTGCACAAATCGTCGATTCGCTTGGAGCGCTCATTACTCCAGAACTTGATCGTCACAAAGATCAATGGTCGGGATCCACAAGCGTGAGCAGGCAAGAGAGCGAACTCCAAGAAATCAAAGACTATACCGAACAACGAGTGGCAGAGGTTTACAATGAAATCTCTTCAGAGTTGGGCATTGGCGACGCGATTGATCTAACTTTGGCAACGACCGGCGAGGGATCCTTCACACTGGCTGGAGTGCCTGTTTCTCCTGGTGTTGTTCCTATTTTCCCAAATCTCAATGCTCAAATCGTCGCTATTCCGGCTCCGGGATTCCAGTTTGAATCATGGAGCGGAATCGAAGGGGACTCCGCAGTGGTGACTCTCAATATCGGAGGTGCCACGACGATCACCGCGAACTTCGTCCCAGCGACAGGGATTGTCGCTGGTGGCACACTTGCCTCAGACACCACGTTCCAATCAGCCAATTCTCCCTACACCATTACAGAGGACCTCATCGTTCCCGCTGGCGTCACCCTCACGGTGGAGGCAGGTGTCACGCTCAATATGCAAGCAGGGCGCAATTTGCGGGTGATGGGAACACTCAATCTGCAAGGAGAATCCGGCAACGAAATTGTCCTCAATGGAGACCGTGGCCAACGCTGGGGTGGCTTGTCATTTGAAGAAACAACCACGACCTCGTTCCTCGATCACGTGATTGTTAGAAATGCAACCCGTGGACAAGATCCCACACTCTACCCTTCAGCGATCTCGGGGCTCAACTCTGTCGTCGATATGGATTTCGTCGATATCGCACAATGCCGAGGGCCACTTTTCTTCAGAGGGGGTGAAACTTATCTCCGCGACAGCCGCATTCATATCCCCATCACAGGGGACGGAATTAACGTAAAAACTGGATATGCGGAAACTTGGCGTTCGACCTTCCTTGGAAATAACGCACCAGACACGGATGCCATTGACTACGATGGAGTCAACAACGGGATCATTAAAGACTGCCGTATCTATAATTTCCGTGGTTTCAACTCGGACGGCATCGATACCGGTGAGCAATGCGTCGACGTCCTCATCGAGGGCAATGGGATTTACTTTAACTCCGACAAAGGAATCTCAGTCGGGCAAGGTTCCTCTGTAATCCTCCGTAAAAACGTGATCGTTGGATGCGTGCAGGGGGTGGGAGTCAAAGATTTTGGATCAACGATCCTCGTTGATCAAAATACTTTCCTAGATTGTGAAGAAGGGATTGCTGTTTTTGAGAAGAACTTTGGAAAAGGAGGGGGTCACGCCGATGTCACCAACACGATCATTTCGGGATCTACCATTCCTTTCCGGGTCGATTCACTCTCGACCGGAAGCACATCATACAGCTTAAGCGACACCGTTCCTCTCACTGGGGTGGGCAACCTCTTTGGTGATCCTCTCTTTGTCGATGTCTCTGAACTCAACTTGACCCTGCAATCTTTTTCTCCTGCTATTGATTCCGGAGATCCAGCTCACGAGCTCGATCCAGATGCAACTCGGGTTGACATGGGAGCAGCCTACGTGTTCCAGGATACCGATTACCCCTTTGCTCTGAGCAAGACCAAGACGGTCGTAGTCAACGAGATCCTCTCAAACTCGGGCGCCGCTGCTGACTGGATTGAGCTTCACAACCGCACGAACCAGCCGATTGATATTGGTGGCTGGTTCCTTTCGGACTCAGCGTCAGATCTTGCCAAATACCGGATTCCTGTGGGAACGACCATTGCTGCTGGTGGATATATCACCTTCTTTGAAGACCTTCACTTTGGTGCCGCCAGCAACGATTCCAACCGGATTACGGCTTTCGCGCTCAGCGATGATGGAGAAACCGTTTATCTCTCTTCGGCAGAGAATGATCAATTAACCGACTACCGCTTCCAAGAGGATTTTGGGGCCTCTCTCTTAGGCGAAACACAAGGATATCATTACAAGACCAGTTCTGATTCCTACAACTTCCTTCCTCTGGCGCAGGCCACGGTGAACGAAGCGAATGCAGGGCCAAGGATCGGACCCATCGTGATTTCTGAAATCATGTATAACCCACCTGGTAATGATGATGGGGAATACATTGAGCTCCTCAATGTCAGTGATCAAGGGGTCACGTTCTTCGACTCGGACTCAAACACGTCGTGGCGTTTTACCAGCGGTATTGAATATGAATTCCCTTCTCTAACAACGATTGCTCTTGCTCCGGGGGAGAGATTGATTCTCACCAAAAACATTCCTGCGTTTGAGAGCCAATTCAGCGTTCCTGAAGGCACCCAAGTCCTCGAATGGACAACCGGCGGTTTGGCAAATGGAGGGGAACCCATTCAACTTGGCCGCCCGGGCCCGACTGATGCGAACAACGTCATCCAATTTGTGAGAGTCGACCGAGTCAACTACGAGGACGCGGCTCCATGGCCTGCAACGGCTGATGGCCTCGGTCCGGCGCTCACCAAGATCTCAGAAAAAGCTTACGGCAACGATTATATCAACTGGAGTGCTCTGAGTGCTTCTCCAGGGGACATCGCTCCCGGAGAGCGTTTTGATGCTTGGGCTGTGCAAAACTCCGTTTCAAATCCACTGAGTGATGACGACGGTGACGGCCTGAGCAACCTCCTCGAATATGCTTTTGGTCTTGATCCTCATTCTGCAGATCAACGCTCTCTGATGCGCTTAAGCCCCTCGGGATCGGCTTACACTCTGACCTACGAACTTGATGTCAACCGAACAGACATTGATGTGGTTTTACAAAAATCAATCGACCTTGGAACTGCGAATACACTGGTTTACGTCAAAGGCCGCGGCGTTATTTTGTCCGAACCCTCTGTTGTTGCCTATCACGTCAAAGATGGCGTGAAAAAGGTCTTGGCCGTCGGTGAAGACGCAAAATTGATGCTGGGCCGCACCCCAGGTTCGATCGAAGCCATTCGCCCGATGCGCGACGGTGTGATCGCCGATTTTGACGTTGCCGAAGAAATGATCAAACACTTTATCCGCAAGGTTCATAAGCGTTCGACATTTTCAAAGCCAAAGATCATAGTATGTGTTCCACACGGTGCGACGCCTGTTGAAAAACGTGCCATCCGGCAATCTGTTTTGTCCGCCGGCGCACGCAAGGCAGGTTTGATTGCCGAACCGATCGCGGCAGCCATTGGCGCGGGAATGCCCATCACCGATCCAACTGGGAACATGGTTGTCGATATCGGCGGCGGAACCACCGAAGTTGCGGTTTTATCGTTGGGCGACATCGTTTATGCACGCTCGGTTCGTGTTGGCGGTGACCGCATGGACGAAGCGATCATCAACTATCTACGCCGTCAGCAAAACCTGTTGGTGGGCGAAAGCACAGCCGAACGTATCAAGACATCCATCGGCACAGCCCGTATGCCAAACGATGGCCGCGGCGCATCCATGATGATCCGCGGGCGCGATTTGTTAAATGGCGTTCCGAAGGAAATCGAAATCACCCAAGCGCAAATTGCCGAAGCCTTATCTGAACCCGTTC
>JALRJZ010000409.1 GCA_023261045.1 Akkermansiaceae bacterium | reverse complement strand
ATCCGCGACACGTCCCCGGGCCAGCGCCTGTCAGCGCGCCAGGCACGATCCGCGCCACTGGTCGAAGCCTTCGGCATCTGGCTACAAGCGCAGCGCCTGCGCATCTCGGCCAAATCGCGCCTCGGAGAGAAGCTTGCCTACATCCACCGACACTGGGATGGTTTGCAGACCTTCCTGACGGACGGACGCGTCGAGATCGACTCCAACAAGGTCGAAAATCTGGTCAGGCCGATTGCTTTGAACAGGAAAAACGCATTGTTCGCCGGTCATGACGAGGGGGGCAAGGCATGGGGCCGCATCGCATCCCTGATCGAGACCGCCAAGATCAACGCCATCGAGCCTTTCGCCTATCTCAAGGCTACGCTCGAAGCCATTGCGGCCGGACATCCGCAACACCGCATCGACGAGTTGCTTCCTTGGAACTTCCAGCCGTCAAGCTGAAACCCAAGTGCCCTTCAGACACCGCTTACTTTGAACCTGCTGCTCGCCATGATCATCAAAGCTATAGCCGCAGCTGCGATCGCTCGAACCGAGAATACCCGCTCCTATTCAAGCGCCGCCGCCTGAAACACGTTGTTCAAGGTCGACTAAGTCCATCCGCTGCGCTGAAAAACATCGCCGTCGGGCCAGACCAAGGTAGCTTCGCGTTCTGATCCACCCTGTTCCAGCTGCCCGCCCGGCCG
>JALRJZ010000408.1 GCA_023261045.1 Akkermansiaceae bacterium | reverse complement strand
ACGGATTTGTTTACCTTAGACCATAAAAAAGAGCCGGCTTTCGCCGGCTTAACACTCGCTATGCAAAACTGTCTGTATAGTCATCTCTCAAGAGATTCTTCTGCACTTTACCCATCGTATTCCGTGGTAAAGAGTCCAACTGAATCCATCGTCTAGGGACTTTGAAGCCTGCCAGTTTTTCTCGGCAAATTGCTTGAAGAGCATCCATATCAAGCTCGTGCTCACCAACCAAAACAGCAACGATCCCTTCACCAAAATCTGGATGAGGAACACCCACGACTGCGCTTTCAATAACACCATCCTGATCGTTCAGCACATCCTCAATTTCTTTTGGATAGATATTCAGCCCACCGGAAATAATGAGGTCTTTACCGCGACCAACAATGGATACATATCCATCTTCTGATAGCGTTGCCATATCGCCGGTGATGAACCAGTCACCCTTAAATTCAGTCGCGGTCTTTTCTGGAAGTTTCCAATAACCCTTAAACACGTGATCACCTTTGACCTCGAGAGAGCCAATCTCGCCACGAGGCAATTCCGATCCATCTTCAGCAATAATCCGCACCTCGACACCAGGAAGCGGTGGCCCAACAGAGCCCGCACGACGGTCACCATTGAGTGGATTCGAGCAACTCATTCCTGTCTCAGTCATGCCATAACGCTCAAGGATGCGCTGCCCTGTTCGCTCAAAGAACTCAT
>JALRJZ010000407.1 GCA_023261045.1 Akkermansiaceae bacterium | reverse complement strand
GCTAAACGTAAGACTGCATTTACTAAGGCTTATACCACATACAATGCAATTACGAATGAGGTTACAAATAATGTAATTAGTGAGTATAACAAAAAAGGATCTGAAATTAGAAAGGCTATAGAGTCAGGCAATCTATCTAGAGATTTATTAAAGCCATTAGTTATACAAGCTTCTAATAAATATGGCAAAGACAATCCTTTCTATGCATATAAAAGTGTAGATAAGTTTGATAATATTATAGACGGTATAATAAGAAACACAGTTAGAAGTGTCAATACACAATTACCAGGAGCTAACATATCACAAGCTGTAAGTAAAGAAACACTAGAAGCTCTGAAGAAGTCTGCTAATGCACTTATACAAGATTTAGGTGTAGAAACAGAAGAGCAGATAGATGAGTTAGTTAAAGCAGGTATGACAATATCGCAAGATCTAACTATGCAGATATGGGGTATAGATAGTTCAGATGAAATAGAGATGCAAGATCACGCTGCTGCGTTACGCAATGAAGTAGAGCCAGGATCGTCATCTGACAATACCTTGGGTATATATAACAAAGAAAGAGATGAGTTAATAACAACTATATCTGCAATGATGTTAGACTTTGAAAGAAGTTTCTTGTCTACAAAGTCTGGAAGTAAACTTAAACAATCAAGATTAGAAAGTAAGACACCATTTATGAAAGACAGATCTGTAGGTGTTTTATCTGAG
>JALRJZ010000406.1:466-758 GCA_023261045.1 Akkermansiaceae bacterium | reverse complement strand
AGTTTCTGCGAGCTAATACAGCCTACCGCGAAGGCTTGCCGTGCGTGTATGTCGGCATGACGGGGCTGGACCCTGACACGCGTTTTGACAAACACAAAGCCGGTATTCAAGCGAATCGATACGTCCGCGATTACGGGGAACGCTTGATGCCCGAGTTGGTTGACGACTTGCGCCAACCCATGACCTATGACGATGCGGCGTACCTCGAGGTAGACGTTGCCATCCGGCTACGCGCCGAGGGCTTTGGCGTGTGGCAGGGCTGATGTTGTGGGAACGCGAAACAGGACCTTCA
>JALRJZ010000406.1:0-456 GCA_023261045.1 Akkermansiaceae bacterium | reverse complement strand
GCGGCAAGCCAGCCAACGGTTTTGGGTGTGAGTGTCATGGCCGCGATCATACGCCCGGCACCACGATACAATCAGACCCGCGTGGGACGTTAGCTCAGTTGGTTAGAGCAGAGGACTCATAATCCTTTGGTCCACGGTTCAAGTCCGTGACGTCCCACCAATTAATTCAATGACTTACGAGCCTCCAGTGTTAAAGCTGGGGGCTTTTTGTTTGGGTAAGGTCGGTAGGGTGCCAAGGCGAGGGTTGGGGCGCAACTGTGATAGAAATTGAATCTAGGTGATTTACCTCTGAAAAAGGCGTCCGGATTTAGACAAACTAGCATCGGAGCAGCTCAAAACAATCCAATGGCTAACCTCGCCCAATACCTCTTCCAGCGCGCTCAGGCTAATCCTGAGTCGATCGCCATCATTGACAAAACGGTCGCCACGAACGCGCGAGAGCGACCGCCGCAGATG
>JALRJZ010000405.1 GCA_023261045.1 Akkermansiaceae bacterium | reverse complement strand
GGGGTTTGGCGCGCCCTCTACCATCGCATAATAGGTCTTCGGCAATTTGGCGGCAGGGCTTGTGATCTGCGCTTGCAGTCGGCCATCATTGGTCAGCAGCAGCAGCCCTTCGCTGTCGCGATCCAACCGCCCCGCAGGATAAAGGCCAGGCAGATCCAAATAATCCGAAAGCCCCCGCCAATGACCATCGGGCGAAAATTGGCTTAGGACATCCATGGGCTTGTTAAAAGCCACAAGCCGCCTTGGCCCCTCAAGCGCCTTGCGGGGGCGCGGCCGATTTGTGCGCCCCCTCAATGCGCCTCGGCCCAATTCTTACCCTGCCCTGCATCCACGACCAACGGCACAGATAGATGCAAAACGGGGCTTGCCGCGCTTTCCATAACATCGCGGGCGCGGGCAATCAGGGCGTCCACCGCGCCCTCATCCACCTCAAAGACCAATTCATCATGCACCTGCAACAACATGGTTGCAGGCAAATCTGCGATTGCCTGATCCATGCGGATCATCGCGCGGCGGATAATATCGGCCGCGGTGCCTTGGATGGGCGCGTTGATGGCCGCGCGCTGCGCAAAGCCTGCGGCGGGGCCTTTCGCCTCGATATCAGGTGTATGAATTTTGCGGCCAAACAAGGTCTGCACATAGCGGTGCGATTTGGCGAATTCCTTGGTCGCGGTCATATAATCACGGATGCCCGGGAAACGCTCAAAATAGCGGTCGATAAACCCTTGCGCCTCAGCGCGTGGTATCCGCAAATTGCGCGCAAG
>JALRJZ010000404.1 GCA_023261045.1 Akkermansiaceae bacterium | reverse complement strand
CAAAGGTGCTAAAGCTGCAATTGAAAAAGCAGGCGGATCTGTAAAAGATGATGCCGCAGATGACAAAGCCACAAAGACTGAGAAACCAGCTGCTACAAAAGCAAAAAAAGATAAAGAGGCTTAAGCTTGGCACAAAATAATTCATTAGGAGCTTTTGGAAAAATGGGCGAATTAAAAAATCGCCTATTGTTTTTATTGGGGGCTCTAATCGTTTTTCGCCTCGGTGCGCATATCCCCGTTCCAGGTATTGATCCTAATGAATTACAAAAATTGTTTAACGCACAAAGTGGCGGCATTTTAGGCTTATTTAATATGTTCTCCGGTGGCGCACTTAGTCGATTTACTGTGTTTGCCCTTGGAATCATGCCCTACATTTCTGCTTCAATTATTATGACGCTGTTGACGTCAATGTCTACATCATTAAAAGAATTAAAAAAAGAAGGACAGGCAGGCCAAAGAGTTATTACCAAATATACTCGCCAAGCCACAGTGGCTTTGGCATCTTTTCAGGCTTTAGGTATTACCGTTGCCCTTGAGGCTCAACCAGGACTGGTATTAGATCCTGGATTATTTTTTAGATTTACAGCCATTGTAACTTTAGTCTCAGGAACAATGTTTCTCGTTTGGCTTGGCGAACAAATTACTGAGCGTGGAATAGGTAATGGTATATCAATGATTATTTTTGCCGGTATTGTTGCTGGATTACCGAGCGCTTTAGGTAATACATTAGAACTTACCAGAACAGGGGCATTTTCAAGTCCCCTAGTTTTTTTC
>JALRJZ010000403.1 GCA_023261045.1 Akkermansiaceae bacterium | reverse complement strand
AGAAATAAAACCCTTGGGCATTTCCTCATCACCGACGTAGCCGATTTCTAGGTTACCGTTATCGTTAGGGACATAGGCTGTTCTAAAGAGGTAATCCCAGATAGATAAACTAATCCCAAAGTTAACTCCATAGGAGTGACTCTGCGGTAAATCCTTTGCATGATGATGCAAATGCATCACTGGGTTGTTTAAGATGAACCGAAGCCATCCGTAGTCTAGTTTGATGTTGGCATGATTTAGGTGACCGATCAGTATGGCAGCAAAATGAATGAGGTACGCCTGCTCGGGCTCAAATCCTCCAATGAGCAAAACGGCTAAGGTTTTGAGTGGCTTGTACAGTATATTCTCCATCCAGTGAAATCTAAAATGTGCGGCAAACCCCATTTCATGAACACTGTGGTGTACTTTATGAAATTTCCAAAAAATCGGAATCTTATGGAGAAATATATGGGTTAGCCATCCAAAGAAATCAACAAGGATGAAAAAGAGGAGTAGTCCGAGCCATCCAGGTATTCTTTTGATATCAATGATGGCAAGGTTTTGTAGCTCTATTCCAAGAGAATTAAACGCTTTTGAAAGAACTGCGTAGAATCCAGAAATGAATATGCTGAATAAAACAAAATTGAACCCCATGTGAAAGAGGTCTGTAAAGAATTCTTTTCTGAAAATCGCTTGTGATTTTCTCCATGGAAAAAGGATTTCAAGGCCCCAAACGAGTAGTGAAATCAATAATAGTCCCCACAAATAGTTTTGACTCCACGAGGTTTCTAAAAGGAGATTTCGCTTGTAAAAATGGATAACTCCGATTG
>JALRJZ010000402.1 GCA_023261045.1 Akkermansiaceae bacterium | reverse complement strand
GGCGCTTTCAGCGATAAGAGCGATTTCTTCAGGTGACTTTAATACTACAGCACTCATTAAACTAAAGGTTGTTGTGTCATCGCCTCAGGTTGGGCGATTCCCATTAGCTTTAATACAGTTGGTGCTACGTCTCCTAAAACTCCATTTTTGACGGCCTTGATCTCAGGATCTACCACAATGAGTGGAACTGGATTTGTGGTGTGCGCTGTATTTGGGCTTTGATCAGGGTTTACCATGGTGTCACAGTTTCCGTGATCGGCAATAATAAGCGTTGTATAGCCACTATCAAGTGCGGCAGTCACGAGTTCTTTGGTGCACTTGTCAACGGTTTCGCAGGCCTTGATGGCCGCCTCCATACTTCCGGTATGACCCACCATGTCTGGATTGGCAAAGTTGAGGCAAATAAAATCAAAGGTGGAGTCTTTAAGGTGCGGCATTAGGGCATCCTTGATGTCATAGGCGCTCATCTCTGGTTGCAAATCGTAGGTAGCCACTTTCGGTGAGGGACACAAAATGCGTTCTTCTTGGTCAAAGGGCTCTTCACGTCCACCATTAAAAAAGAAGGTCACGTGCGGATACTTTTCAGTTTCTGCAATGCGCAACTGTTTTTTTCCTGCCTTCGCTAGCGTTTCACCCAGGGTGTCTTTGATGTTTTCTTTATCAAAAACCACCTTGATTTTTTTAAATGAATTGTCGTAGTTGGTAAGCGTGACGTAATACAAGTCTAAAGGTTGCATCTGATATTCCTCAAATGCCTGTTGAGTCAACACCTCTGTGAGTTCACGTCCACGATCTGTTCTAAAGTTGAAAAATAGCACTACATCATTGG
>JALRJZ010000401.1:536-836 GCA_023261045.1 Akkermansiaceae bacterium | reverse complement strand
GGTCCTCTATTGTAATCTCTCCCATAAAGGTTTGAAGAAGTTCCCCATCAGGACTGTAAATTAGTGTTGTAGGCATACCGACAATTTCACCAAATTTAGTGTACTCAGAGTCATTAATATGAGTATAAAGAATAAGCGGATAGTTGATAGAAAAACGCTCCACGAATTCATTAATCAATTCAATATTAACTGGCTCAAAATCCAAACCTAGAATTTCAACATGCTCGGAGTTTTCCTTATAGAATTCAACAAATGCCGGTATCTCTTTTAAGCAAGGTGAACACCAGGTGGCCCAAAAAT
>JALRJZ010000401.1:0-526 GCA_023261045.1 Akkermansiaceae bacterium | reverse complement strand
AGAATAAATCCCTTCCATCAATGAATAGCCAAAGTTATCATGTGTTGCAAAAGATAATCCAAATCCAGATTCTTTTAATAGTTGTAAATATATTTCCTTTGGTGTCAGTCAGTTTAAAGGTCAACTCTGGAGCTGTCTCATGCCAAGGCATTAGTTGTTTTAAAGAGTCAATCACTTCACCAAAACTTAGCGCTTGGCTTGCATGAAAAGGAGTAATCAGGAGGAGTATAATAAGAAATTTTTTCATGAATAATTACTATGAGTGCTAAGATTTACCACAATGCTCGATGCTCTAAATCAAGAGCAACTGTTGCTATTTTAGAACAAAATGATGTTGACTTTGAGGTTGTTAATTATCTTGTTAACCCTCCTAGCGAATCAGAACTTAAGTCAATAATAGAGGACTTAGGTATTAATGCCAGAGAGCTTCTTCGCAAGGGTGAGGCTAAGTTTAAAGAACTAGGGCTTTCAGATAAATCGTTAAGTGAAGATCAGCTTATAAAATCAATGCTAGAGTTCCCTATAT
>JALRJZ010000400.1 GCA_023261045.1 Akkermansiaceae bacterium | reverse complement strand
CAATTTGATATATCGAAATAAACTTTGTTTGATTTAAATATACCATATGCATTACCAACTGATGGTGGTGCTGGTAATACCTGTGCTGTTGTTATAGATGGTCTATAATAAATCGGCTCTCTCGTTTGTAAACTTCTGGCTTCAAGTACAGTATTTGCCTTTGGCTTTATAATTTTTTTCTTAAAGTCATTAACTGAAACGAGTAGGTCAGTATCCATTACTTGAACCTTTTTACCTTTTCCAGGCGTAGATGTTCCGACTGACAATCCACCACCACCCGGCGTTAGTGTTGAGAATACTAACTTGTTTGGGTCAACAGTAGTTACTACTACAACCGGACCACCATCTGGTGTATCGGGTGAGTTAGTAGTAATTGAATCGGATGTAATTCTACAACCATTATACTTTAAGTTCTCGATAGACAATCCTTGATAATCAGAACCCCGTGATGGGATGTATGACGCTGAACTTGGTAGGTTTTTACTTGCAGACGCTTCCGTGCTAAAGAACAATTTTGTAATTTGTCCTCCGTTTTGAGAAGGTCGTGCTTCAGTAATCACACTACCAGTTGGTGAATATTCCCAATACCCATTTGTTATATCATAATAATCACCCGAAGAACTTAATACAGGAATGTAGTACTTGTAGGTCGATGCTTGGTAGTCATACAAATCAACCACACCATCATTTACATATCCAGAACCACTTGTTAATCCATAATCGTGTTTTGATGCGCTGATGTGTTGTGGACTAACTGATAATTGTGTATCCCAAAAATGTCGTGTGTATGATATCTTGTCAGGTCTACTATATTTGTTTCTTTCCAAGACATGCGGTTCAA
>JALRJZ010000003.1 GCA_023261045.1 Akkermansiaceae bacterium | reverse complement strand
ATCCAATCCGCGGCAGCCTGTCGATCCTCTCTCATGATTTCCATCGCCACGCGAGCAAGAGCACCAGAACGCAATGCGGGATCTTGGACAGAATCTACCCATCCCTTCGCTTGATCGAGTCCCTGCTCTAACATCTCACTGGTAATCATCCCCATGAGCATTCCTTTTGAGCGGTCATCACCTTCTGCTTCGGGAAGGGACTGAACAAAACTTAAGGCCTCATCAACCCCATTGACCAGCATCCCCTGTAAAACTCCGAAGGAAGCGTAACGCTTCTCACGATCGTCCTCAATCCCGTTGAGATAAGCGCTCGCTCCGGCACCATCCACAGTCGCCCAGCCAGTTAAGACGCTCATCATTTCTCCAGACAAGCCTCCCGGTCCTCCTCCTGGCCCTCTGCCACCGCGACCTCCCCTGCCGCCGCGGTCTTCATTGCCGCTCTGCTCGGCCATTTCCTTCAAAGCCGCCATCGCTCCAGGACCATCGATCCGACCCCAAGCATTGGCAAGGAGACGCAATTCTTCGTCATTGCCTCTTCCAGGGCCTCCCCGACGATTTTCACGCAAAGCCTCAAACGCGTCTTTCGCATTCTCAGCGGTCAGATTCTCTAACAAAGCCGCAAACATCTTTTGACGCATGAGTGGGTCATTATTCTGGGCAATCTTTTTGATCGCATCTCTCATGCCCTCCGCCGAAATCTCTCCATCCACAAGGTATTCACGCAAAAACTCTCGCTCTGGAGTCACCTGTGCAGAACCCAAACGAACTCCACCAGACCTCGAGGAACTTGGACTCGAACGATGACTTGCTTGGGATTGATCTCCAGAAGCTGGAGCCCCTTCCGTCTGCTGTGAACTCGGCTTAACCGCCCAGCCTAGGCCAAAAGCCGCCACAGCGGTGACGGCGATGATTGGAAGTGTCTTCGGATTACTCATAAATCATGATTAGGTTTCTCAGTAAAAACTCCGCTTCCGCCAAAAAGTTGCATCCAATCATCCATCGAGCTCAAAACGAAAGGAGGCCACGTTCTCAGCGTAGTCATAGGTGTATGAAATTTATCATCGCATTTTTTTTACCTTTCTCCTGCCTTGCAAGTGAGTCTCTTTTTAACGGGAAGGATTTGAGCCAATGGCGAGTTGATTCTAAGAGTAAAGTCACTCATTGGACCGCTCAAGATGGGGTCATCCACTGCCAATCCGGACCCAAAAAAGCCGGTTCACTTTTGTGGACCAAAAAGGAATTTACCAACTTCACACTGAGCTTGGATTTTAAACTTGGCGAAGGAACCATTGATTCTGGGGTTATGATTAAAAATGCGCACGACCAAATCCAAATCGGGATCTCAGGCTCGTTGAAACGGGATCTCACAGCCTCCCCTTATATTCCTGGAAAGGGCTATCCGGTCGAGGGCAAGGAAGCCATTGCTGCCGTAAAACCAAAAGATTGGAATACGCTAAAAATTAAGGTCGAGGGCAAAACCTATCAAACCTGGCTCAACGGAGTGCCCGGAGTGACCTACACCTCGGAGAGTGCGATAGAGAGAGGGCCGCTTGGCCTCCAGCTCCACGCCGGGAAAGACATGTCGATTTCATTCCGCAACCTCGAAATCACAGAGAAGCCCTAAGAACCTCACAAACAACTCTACCGACAAAAATCGAAAGCCCTTCGGTAGAGACCGAAGGGCTTTCTTGTAACGCCATGATAATTCGCCAGAGCTACTTCTTTTCCTGACTCCACCAGTTCCACACATTCTGGATTTCCTCTGCTTTTGGAAGTTCGCCATCCAAGATCAGAAAACCGTAGCGAACGCAAAGGGAATCGCCCTGCTTGATGTCCTTTTCAAAAAAAGCCCCAAAACGACCATAGTCCCGATACGCCGAGTAAACGGTGCCTTTGGGATTCTCAGGATGATTCAAATGAACAACACCGTAGCGGTTCTTATGCAGGGTATAATTCTCCGCCGCCCACGGGAGATCTTGCTGACCACGCACTTGAGTGACCCCATTAGCAAAAAGGTATTTTGTTTTCTTCTTATCGACTTCATCTGCGGGCCGATACTGGATGCCGGCATGTTCGGGATCTCCTTTGAGCGAAACATCGCCTCGCAACGGAGTGAGTTTCGACTCAAAATCGATGAGAGCTCTGCCGTGATCAGATCCGGTCTTGATGGTAAAGGTCCTTTCCTCCTCGAGGAACGCTTGAGCGGACTCATCCATCCAATGGGTCACTGAGGTAAAGACCGCTGAATGAGTATCGACTTCCTGACGAATAAACTTTTGATGGACGATGTCCCCACCCTTCATGTGCCAGCGATCATACTTTTTCCCGTTGAAGCCGATCTGACTCCATCCGATAAAAATCCCGCGGTGGTGTGTGAATTGCCCACCTGGCCCTTTGGTAATGGGGGCTTTGCCGTCGGCGTCAAAGACATGAAGGTAAGGTTTGTAAGTCGCGTGATGAGCTTCTTCGGTCGAAGTGTCGTGCTCATACATGTAGCGAACCAAAACTTTCCCTTCAGAAAGGAGGTCCAAATGCTTCCCCTTGGTGTCTTTAAATTCTAAAGCTCCAAATCCGGGAAGAACCAATAGTCCAAGCAAGGCGCATACATGTCTCATCATGCACATTGAGACGGAGCAGAGACTAAAATTATTTCACGATCTGATCGATCAGAGCTCTAAAAATCGGTTCCCTTCTCATCCAAGTTGAGTTCTTTGATCCAAATATTGCGATAACGAACATCATGACCTTCACACTGAAGCTTTAAGCCCCCGGGCGTGTTCGTAATTCCAAAGCCATTGTTATTGCCCCCATCAAGCCCTGAGTTTGGGCCGCCCCAGACCTTATTAATCTCAACTTCCTCATGCACCTTTTTGCCATTGAAGTACATGCTCACCCGAGGCTTTTCGACGATCTTAATATCTTTGGCAAATCGAGCGGCCCGAAAGACAATGTCATAACTATTCCACTTACCTAGACCACGGTAGGATTCATAAGGAGATTCGGTCTCATTGATCACCGCAGCCATCCCATGCTTCGTCTTATCTCCATCTAATACTTGAATCTCATAGCGGTTCTGAAGGTAGACCCCACTATTACCGCCCTCATTAACGATGAGAAATTCGACATGAAGCCGGAAATCTCGGTACTTCTTTTTGGTCACGATATCAGCGGCACCGTATTTGCCTCCGGCAGCGGCAGGGTCATCCGTCATCAGGACCGTTCCATCATCTACCGGATCATCGACAATCTTCCACTTGATGGGCAGAGCAGAGGAAAAGCGCGGCCCTTTCCAATAAGTCCACTTCTGATCGAGCATTTCACGTGTCCCGTCAAAAATCACTTCTGCTCCCTCGACAGGTTTTGCCCCAACACCGACATGAGGTTCAGCAACGAGAGAGAGGATGGAAAAAGAAAATGGAAGCAGAAGACGAAGTGGTTTCATAGTCAGAAGGAGCTCATGGGAATCTAACAGCTAAGGAGCATGGGCCTGATGACGCTGAAAGATTCCTCCACTTAAAACCGTTCTGAGACCTGTTTCCTTTCGTTTTGATGAAAAAATCTTACTTGATCCATGGGGGATGGGCTCTCTTCGCCACAATGACTTATTTGATCGGATCTCAGTCTGATTCATCCAACAAAGATCAAGGAGGGGCCGGCCTGGGGAATCGATCTTCTGAAACTCCCAGCCTCTCGAAGAGAGCGAATAATGATGGCCTTCACAATCGGGGAGAGGAAGCAGGAGCTCAAACAGCCCGTTCGCGATCGGGTGGTGACTTAAAAAGCCGCAACCTCTCTGAAGCCGAATTGGTAAAACTGGGAGCTGATATTCGTCAGGCACGCAATCCTCTTGAACGTCGCGAACTCTTCTCCACCTTCTTAGCCAACTTGACTCCGGAGAACGCCAAGTTCATGCGAGAGCAGATCCAGCACCTCGACTCAGACAGTTCTGAGTTCAAAGACTTTCACTACGCTTGGGGAGCGATCGCCGGAGAAGAGGCAGTCCTGAATGGTGCGGAGACTCCGAAGCGAGATATGGCCATTACGCTGGCCGGCTGGGCCGGAGCTGATCCAGATGCCGCACTCGCCTACTTCAACGGACTTTCTGAAGAACAAAAAAAGAATAATGATTTAAAGTGGGGCGCCGCCCAAGGACTCGCAGATGCAGATCCCAATCTTGCCCTCGCCTTTGCGCTCGATCGCCACCAAGCGGGTGACCGAGAAGCAAACCGCCTCGTAGACCTTGCCACTCGTGAGGTTTTGCGCGGGGGAGATGTGCAAGAAGCAGCTTCCTGGGCGACAATGATTCCTGATGGCCCGATGCAAGCGACCGCCGTCTCTCGAGTCTCTCGAGAATATGCCAATCAAGATCCATCAGGAGCGGCTCAGTGGGCCTCTAGTCTCCCCTCGGGCGACTCCAAAAATCGGGCGCTCTGGAATTCCTACCGAGAGTGGGCCAGTGATGATCCACAGGCTGCCGCAAACCAACTCAATGGCATGAATAGCTCGCCAGAAAGGGATTCCGCGACCTATGGCTATGTCGACAGGATCGCATGGGAAGATCCCGCCGCGGCAATCGATTGGGTCAATACCATTTCTGACGATAAAATGCGTCAACGAGCACTCTACGACTCAGCGCGGACCTTCTTCCGCAAAGACCCTGAAGCAGCGCAAGAGTGGCTGCCAGAGAGTGGCTTGAGTGAAAAACAACAGGCTGAAATCATTCGCCGTCGTCGTTAAGCTCCTCCGTTTTCCATGGGCTTGGAAGAGCGGTGTTTTCGCCCATTAAGAATGGCTCCAATCCAAGTGTAGCGCACGCCGTAGTGATAAACGATCAAAAGCGATCCAGTGACAGAGATGCAGATCAAAGAGCACTTGATGAGCGCAGGAAACTCCCAGTTGCTCACGAGGATCTGCAAGGCAATCATCACAGGTAAGTGGGCAAGATAAAGCCAGTAAGACGCATCTGATAAATACCTTAAAGCCGGTGAGCCTCCATTAAAATAACGCCGGAAAAACCCGATCACCCCAACGATGGTCGCCCAAGTATAGATCATGGTGAGAGCCACCCCTTCAAAAGCTCGCTCTTCACGGATCCACTCACGCCCAAAACACAGGCAAGGCAGGGCGAGAAGCAACCAAGCCCACCACCTTGTGCCCGCTTTTTGTTCCCACCATCCCTTGCCATAGCACATCACGCCAAAAAAGAAGAAGAGGCCGTAGTAAGCTAGTTTAGGAGGCCATGGAAGCAGGCCCGTTGCGGTGGCGGGGCCAAAACTTTCGGGCATGTGCCACTGACAATAAAAGCTCAGCGGAAGCAGCCAAAGAAAACACCCTGGAGTCTTGATGAAGGCTCGAGGGATCCTCCAATCAAGTTTGGTCCAAAGCAATTTGACCGGAATGAAAATGGCGACAAGCCATAGAAGATAATGCAGAAACCAAAGATGATGAAAAATTGGCACAAAAGCTAAGTCGCGATACCAATCTTTCTGAGCCCCGGCCTTCATGAGTATCTGTGCAGCCTGCTCACGCCGCTGAGGCATGTGCTCATCAAGCGGAATGGTCAACATTTTCCCGACCATTTGCACGATTGCAAAATCCATGGTTGCAGACTGGATGACCGATGCTCCTGCCTCATTGGTGGCATTCACATCAGCCCCTCGATCAATCAACAACTCTAACACATCGAGTCGGCCAAAGAAAGCGGCTGCCATCAGAGCCGTGCCGCCATCAGCGCCCCTCGCCTCAATTTCTGCCCCCCAGTCAAGTAAGAGTTCAACGACGGGGGCCTGTCCCATCAAAGCAGCCAAGCTTAGCATTGGAGTGCCCTGCTCATCAACTCGGTTGGGATCAACACCTTGCTCAAGAAGTCTTCTGATTGTTTCCAAATCACCACTCCAGGCCGCTTTTTCAAATGCCTGTCCTTTGTTAGCCTCACCCTGGTTCGCTTGCCGCCCAAGAGCTTTGACCCCACTGACGAATTGATCAATAAAGCCACGATCTTTTGCCCCTGCCTCCCGAAGGATCTTCGCGCACTCTCGTCTTCGTTGTTCCATTCCTTGATCAATGGGAATAGCAAACATCTTGCCGATCTCTTTGACCAAGGAGAAATCTACTGTTGCGGATTCAATGACCGGTGAACCCTCATAATTGGTTGCATTGACGTCGGCTCGACGCTCAATCAACGATTTCACAACTCCGGTTCGACCAAAAAAAGCGGCAGACATGAGGGCGGTTCCGCCATCAGAGCCTCTGGCTTCAGGATCCGCACCATAGTCAAGCAAGGCTTCAACAATTCCCTCATGGCCCCAGACTGCAGCCACACGCAGCAG
The DNA here is from genome assembly GCA_023261045.1 of Akkermansiaceae bacterium. Taxonomy (GTDB): domain Bacteria; phylum Verrucomicrobiota; class Verrucomicrobiia; order Verrucomicrobiales; family Akkermansiaceae; genus SW10. Next base: position 48,822 of record JALRJZ010000003.1, on the reverse strand, counting down.
AGGGCTTCCACCTTGATCTCGATGATTTGCATCAACCCCCTCAGCAAGAAGTGCGCGCACGGTGTCTTCGCTCCCTTCAAGAAGGGCTCTCTCCAGACTCTTCTCTCTACTTTGAAGGGCTTGTTCTTGCTGGGATTTGACTTCACTCCCCCAATGAGCGAGGGCAATCATCACAGGAAAGACGATCAAAGTTCCAGCGAGCAGCGGGAATCCGATCCGTAGCGCTCGATGCTTGATCAAAGCGCGAACTCCCCGCTTTTGACACATCATCGCCGTAAAAAACCCGCTCACTAAAAAAAACAAGGGCATGCGAAATCCGTGAATTGAATCAAGGATCCATCCAAACACGACGGGATCTGACTTCGTGTCAACTGCCGGCCAAATGGGAAATCCCAAAAACGACATGGCCGCATGTAAAACAATTCCCAACAACATGGCCCAAGCACGCAGGCCATCCAGAAAATGATACCTCTCTGGGGGGCTGATCCCTTGCGCTTTATTACTCATCGGTCCTCTCGTTTAAAACCGCTGCCAAAAACCAATGGCCACGAACAACCCATCGATCATAATGAGCAATCCAGCCACTTGATGAACCAAATGCACTTTGGTCTTCCAGAGAAGGCGAGATCGAGCAACGAGCAATTGATAGATTTTCGACGAACTTTGCTTACGACCACAGCAAAAGAGCCAAAGCCCAATCAAAAACATGAGAAAGCCCCAAAAAAGATTCATAACAATCGTGGTGTCATAGACAGTAGAAGACTGTGACGCGAATGTTATCTCGAACATTATAAATCACTCCTTATTTTATAAGAGGCTTTCTTCCTGCTCGAAGAGCCAACTCAAAAGGTCCCCTCTCTGACTCTCTGAGAACACTCCTAAAACGTAAGAGTCCCTCAGATTGCACGTAGTCAAATGAGCACGCTGCGTCGGCTTCTCAAGGCACTAGGAAGCCAGTTACTTCGACCCACTCCAACTCCATGAACAAAAAATACCTTCCTCACTTTGTGTGGGCGTTGATCGCCGCTGGAGCATTCGTTGTCGGCTTGCAAGCAAACTCCGAAAGTCGCAACTCGTCGGCGCTCACAGGTGGACGATCAGCCTCTCCGTCTCAAGGACTTTCATCTCGCCAAAACTCCTCAGATTCCATTTCGTCCTCGAGCCGTTCTCGGGGTCGGACAGCGAGATCCAATGAGATTTCCACCTCGCTCTCATCTCTCAACCTAAGCGCAGAAGAGATTACTCGATTGGGCGAAGAATTCCGCACAGCTCGAGGGCCGATCGCTCGACGTCTTGCTTTTTCAGAACTCCTCAAAGGCCTCACCGCAGAAAATGCGAAACTCATCCGTGAGCAAATTGCCCACATGCCTCAGGACTCCCCTGAGTTTCGGGAGTTTCACTACGCATGGGGTTCGATCGCTGGTGAGCAAGCTGTCACGCATGGGAGAGACACCCCCAAGCGAGACATGGCAGCCACCCTGGCAGGCTGGGCAAGTTCAAATCCTGACGCCGCAGTCGCCTATTTTAACACCCTGACACCCGGTGAGCAAAATGGCGCAAGTCTTATGAAATGGGGAGCCGCGTTCGGCCTAGCCGATGCAGACCCCTACCTTGCGACTCAATTCGCAGCCGACCGGCTTGCGGGAGGAGACAAAGACGCTAGTAAAATGATGCACATTGCTGCGGCTGCCATCTTTCGAGGAGGAGATCCAAAAGAAGCTATGACCTGGGCGAGCAGCCTCCCCGAAGGTCCGCTTCGAGGAGAAGCCACTTCAAAAGTCGCTGACGAAATCTCAAAGAACGATCCACAAGCAGCCCTCTCTTGGGCTCTGTCATTATCCAGTGGCGATGGGAGAAACCGTGCGATTGGAGCCTCGTTCGCAAACTGGGCGAGTCAAGACCCACAAGCGGCAGCTGCCGAAATCGCCTCTCTTTCTGGAGCTCCGCGAGATGCCGCAACCTTTGGCTACGCCACCCGCGTCGTTCACGAAGATCCTGCCGCTGGAGTCGACTGGGCCGCCACCATTTCTGATCAAAGTTCAAGGGAACAAGCCCTCATCGACACGGGGCGAACTTTTTTCGGCAAGGATCCAGCGGGCGCTGCACAATGGCTTGCCGCCAGTGGGCTTTCAACAGAGCTGCAAGAGAAGATCCAGCGGTCCAAATAAGCTACTTCCTTCTCGCAGCCTCATCAAAGCTCTCAAGGAGATGAAACCTTGAGCCGCACAAATCTTCACTCTAAATCAAGGAGATAAGTCAGCTGCCTGATTTCCTGAGATTGAAGATCAGTTCATTCCACTCTTTCATTTTGAGGAAATTGCCCTTATTTCCCGCCTGCCAGATCACCATGTCCGTCGAACTCACCCGTAATTTCTCCATCATCGCTCATATCGATCATGGTAAAACGACTCTGTCCGACCGTCTGCTCGAACAAACCCAGACAGTCAGCCAACGTGAGGCTCAAGACCAGCTTCTGGATGCGATGGACTTGGAGAGAGAAAAGGGAATTACCATCAAATCCCACCCCGTCACGATGTTTTACAAAGCCCGTGATGGCAAAACCTACAAACTCAATCTGCTCGACACTCCAGGACACGTGGACTTCTCCTACGAAGTCTCACGCTCACTAGCGGCCTGTGAAGGAGCAATCTTGATCATCGATGCCGCACAAGGGGTAGAAGCCCAAACCATGGCGAACGTCAACCTAGCTCTCGATCAGGACCTCTCCATTGTTCCGGTTCTCAATAAGATCGACCTCCCGGCGGCAGATGTCGACAAGTGCCGCCAGCAGCTCGAGGACATTCTTGCCATTCCCGGTGAACACGGCATCCCCGCTTCTGCGAAAATGGGGATTGGCATCGAGGACATTCTTGAGGCTGTCGTGGAGCTCGTCCCTCCACCACCCACCCAAGAAGATGGACTCTTGCGAGCTTCAGTTTTTGACTCTCTCTATGATGCCTACCGAGGAGTGATCTCCTACGTCCGTGTCATGTCAGGAGAAGTGAAAAAGGGCGATAAAATTAAGCTCTTTCACACACCCAACAACTACGAGATCAAAGAAGTCGGTCACTTCACCCCTAAGATGACCAAAACCGAGGTGCTTCAAACTGGCGATGTGGGATACGTCATCGCAAATATGAAGTCCTCTGCTGAGGTCAAAATTGGAGATACCATCACCCACAAGGACAAACCCTGTCCGGAGCCCCTTCCTGGCTTTAAGGAAATCAGGCCCATGGTCTTTTCCGGGATCTACCCGGTGGATACCTCTGATTACGAGGCTCTCAAAACTGCCATGGGGAAACTTCAGATCAACGATGCCGCTTTCACCTATCAGACCGAAAGCTCAACTGCTCTTGGTTTTGGTTTTCGTTGCGGATTTTTAGGTCTTCTCCATATGGAGATCATTCAAGAGCGTCTGCGTCGTGAATTCGACATGGACGTCATTTCCACTTACCCCTCCGTGATTTACGAAGTGACCAAAACGGACGGGGAGGAGGTCATCATCGATAACCCCTCTTACCTTCCTGAAACTCAGGAGATTGAAGAAATCCGCGAGCCCATGGTGCGGATTTTTGTCATGGTGCCTGGCGATTACATTGGAGATGTGATGCAGCTCATCGCAGAGAAGCGGGGCGATCTCGAAAATACAGAAACGATTGATCCGATGCGTGTCATGCTCACGGCTGTCGTTCCACTCGCCGATATTCTCGTCGACTTTAATGACCGCTTAAAATCCATGACTCGGGGGTATGGGTCCATGGACTACGAGCATGCCGGATACCGCGCCGCCAAGATGGTGAAAATGGACATGCTTATCGCCGGCGAACCAGTCGAAGCCTTCTCCACGATCGTCCACCGAGATAAGGCCCAAAGCCGAGGGCGAGAGCTTGCCCAGAAGCTCAAAGAAGTCATTCCTCAACAGATGTTTGTGGTGGCCATCCAAGCTGCCATTGGGGGCAATATCATCGCGCGGGAATCCATCAGCGCCATGCGCAAGAACGTCACCGCAAAATGCTACGGAGGTGACATCTCCCGGAAACGAAAGCTCCTCGAAAAGCAAAAGAAAGGAAAAGCGAAGATGAAAGCCTTTGGAAAGGTGAACATTCCCCAGGAAGCTTTCATCAAAGTCTTGAAGTCCGGCGACTAACGCGAAGCGTGGCCTCTCTCGGCCAGTTTGAGGTGATCTGCTAGAAGCTCTTGGGAGAAGCTTCTCATCACAACAGAAGTGGAGTTGCGAATTGTCACTCTCTACTCTCATGAGCTAATCTCATCGACATGCCGTCGCTGAAATCACTCGCCATCTGGGCTACGCCGATCACCGGGCTTCTCCTTTGGCTTATTGCGAGCACGTATGGCATGCCTCAGCAAGCCGCTATCACCCTCGCTATCACCTGGGTCACTGCCGTTTGGTGGATGACGGGAGCCATTCCCATTCCTGCGGCCTCTCTGGTCCCCATTGCACTTCTTCCCTTTTTTGGAATTCTTCCAGCGAAGACCATCGTCGCTCAAAGCTATGGGCACCCTCTCATTCTTCTGCTTCTCGGGGGATTTTTACTTTCCAAATCTCTGGAACAATCCGGCGTCCATCGTCGCCTCGCTCTCGCCATGGTCGGAGCCTGTGGGGGCAGCGGGGGTAAGGGGCTCATCCTCGGTTTTATGATCGCGGGCGCACTCCTAAGTATGTGGATCTCAAATACCGCAACCACCCTAATGCTCTTGCCAATTGCTCTGGCCATTCTTGCAAACTCCAAAGACCAAGCCCAACTCGCCGCCCCGCTCATGCTAGGGATTGCTTACTCTTGTTCCATCGGGGGGCTCGGCTCACCCATTGGCACGCCCCCCAATCTGGTTTTTATGGAACAATACCGAGAATTCTCGGGCATCGAGATGACCTTTGTCCAATGGATGTCTTTTGGAGTCCCCATTGTGCTCATGATGATTCCGCTCGTGTGGCTCTGGCTGACCCGAAACCTTCACCGGGGTCAGACTCTTGAGCTCCCGGAGAGTGGTCCTTGGAGCCCCGCAGAGAGACGTACTCTGATTGTTTTTGCACTGACTGCACTCGCATGGATCACTCGGAGTGAGCCCTTTGGAGGTTGGTCAGCTTGGCTCCATCTCTCTGGGGCAAATGATGCCTCAGTGGCCTTCATCGGCGTGCTCCTCCTTTTTGTCATTCCCAATGGTCAAACTTCAGGAGACCAAAAGGGTCGACTTCTTCATGCCAAGGTGTTTGAAGAAATCCCCTGGGGGATTCTCCTTCTCTTCGGCGGGGGGATTTGCCTCGCAGCGGGCATCAAGGAATCGGGTCTGAGTGGGAGCGCCGCCGCTCTGCTCTCAGGAGTGGGCACTCTCCCCATTTTAGTCATCATTCTCCTGATCTGTCTGCTGATGACCTTTGTCACTGAGCTCACAAGTAATACGGCCAGCACCATTCTCATGATGCCCATCTTGGGATCGATTGCCTTGGCAAATCATCTTGATCCGAAATTACTGATGCTCCCAGCCGCTCTAAGTGCGAGTTGCGCCTTTATGCTGCCGGTAGCAACTGCCCCAAACGCGGTCGTCTTCGGTTCAGGGCACCTGACTGTGTCGCGGATGCTTCGGGAGGGGCTTGTCCTCAACTTTATTGGAGCGGTCGTCATCGGGCTCTACTGCTGGTTGGCCTGAGAATCCTCTCTAACAGTTTTTGCTCCCGGGGCTTTATCTAGCTTGACGAGGAAAGACCTCGCCCTTTATAGCTAAGGATACTTGTTTACCCACAAGCAATATGGACAAAAAGTATCCCAATTATACATTCCTAACCTCCGTTGTCGTGACAGCGCTGGTCTCCCCCTCCCAAGCCGCGGAGCTCCTCGTCGAAGATTTTAACACTTCCGATGGGGGCTTTGTCCAAGAAGCGACCGGAAACACTCCCATTGACTCCCTCTGGAACGCCGCAAGCGGAACCTGGTCCATGGAGGGTGATAGCGCAGGCCCCGCGACAAATACGCTCACCAGCCCCATCATCACGAATCCTTCGAATGCAGGAATCCAGGTGAGCTTTGATCACCGCTACAGCATCGAGCTCGACTGGGACGGGTGTGGCTTACAAATCTCCATTGACGGTGGGGAGTTCGTCAATGTTCCCAACTCGGCCTTCACTCAAAATGGCTACACAAATCCGGCGCCCCTCATTGGCAACCACGTCTTGCGTGGACTCGATGGCTTTAACGGTGACTCTCTTGGCTACTACGATCCAGCCTACATCACTAGCGTGGCCAATATTGGCGGAGTCGCTGCGGGTTCTACCATTCAGGTGAGATTCGTGGGTGCCTGGGATGAAGGATCTGCTGGTGCAGGTTTGCCAAACTGGGAAATTGATGCCCTCAGAGTGGAAACTCTTCCCGATACGGATGGAGATGGGATGCCTGATGTCTACGAAAACGAAAAATCGCTCAATCCAGATGACAGCTCGGACGCCAATGGAGATGCCGATGCTGATTCAATTACAAACCTCGATGAATACCTCCGGGGTCTTGACCCTCAAAATGCTGATAGTGATGGAGATGGTTATCAAGATGGCGCGGAGACCGGAACTGGAACCTTCGTCGATGCCGACAACACCGGCACCGATCCACTCAATCCCGATACCGACGGAGACGGACTTCTCGATGGAGCAGAAAATCCCGCTCTCCTCTTTGTCGATGAAAGCCAAGCTGGCACCCACCCCCTCGTCACTGATACCGATGGCGATGGCTTTAACGACGGGCTTGAAGCGCTTTTATCAACCTCTAATCCCACAAACTCGGCATCTCGCCCACTGCGCTCAGGGCTTCTTGATCTCCTCGCTTACTGGAACTTTGATGATGATTCAGATCCGACGAAGTCCACTGATTTGGTCAAAGGCTTCGAGGGTAGCTTCCTAGGAACAACCGCCTATACGACAGACGGTGGCGGACGCAGTGGAAACGCTGGAGATAAAGCGCTCGATATGGGCAGTGTCGCGTTGGGTGGGACCGGAATGCTCATGGAGCTTGGGGAAGTCATCAACATTGCCAGCAGGCAAAATCAATTTGCCGTTTCCTTTTGGCAAAACATCAACGCTATCAACCAAACAACATCCTTCCGAGGGATTTCTCCTAGCAGTCCAAATGCCCAGAGAGGACTCAGTGCCCACGCAACCTGGAGCGATGGAAATATCTATTTTGATACCGCCGGCTGCTGTGACGGGGGGCGTCAACGAATCTCAGGCTCAGGGGTCGACGTGACGACACCTCTCGACACCTGGAAGCACATCGTCTTTCAGAAAAATGGCGACGCCAAAGAGGTCTGGGTTGATGGCGTGCTCATCTTATCGGGAACGAGCACTGACCCACTGCCCTCTGATTTCAATCAGCTCTACATCGGAACTGATAATCAAAATCATAACATCACGGGTCTTCTCGATGAGTTCGCCCTCTTCGCTGATGCTCTTAGTCCTGAAGAAATCGCAAAACTCGCTGCCGGAGATGATCCTCAATCCCTTGTTCCCGACAACGATGATTCAGACCTCGATGGGATGCCTGATGTTTATGAGCTCGCCAATGGACTCAACCCCGCTGTCAACGATGCCGACGGGGATCTCGATAATGATGGCATGGCCAACTTTGATGAATACCTCGCAGGAACAGATCCTGGCAACGAAGACTCATTTTCCGATGGACTCAAAGATGGAGTAGAGACCAATACAGGCACCTATGTTGACGCAAACGATACGGGAACTGATCCTCTCAACGCTGACACCGATGGAGACTCTTTGCTGGATGGAGTGGAAGACCCGAGCATCGCTTATGTCGACGCCAGCCAGCCAGGCACGAACCCTACCCTCGCCGACACTGATAACGATACCTACAGCGACACGACTGAAATCGCTCTTGGGAGTGATCCAACCTCTGCCGACAGCATCCCGCAAGTCCTCGAACTTCTGGTGTATTATGATTTTAACGGACAGTCACTGGATCAAACCGGAAACGCCCCAGACGCCCTCCTCGTCGGCTCGGCAACTTTGACCTCCGATGGCAGCGGCGCCAGTGGCAAGCCAGGCGATGAAGCGCTCGACTTAGCCTTTGCTGGAGACGGATCCGCAGCAACAGTCACAGTAGGGCCTCACTTTGATGCCATTAATCGGAACAACGCCGTTGCCGTCAGCTTCTGGCAATACAATGCGGGATTTGCCAATAGCAGTGCGTTCTGGCTCATCGCTCCTTCTGCTGGCGCCAACCAACGAGGTTTCCAAGCTCACACTCCGTGGAGTAATGGAACAATTTATCTCGACCAAGCCGGGTGCTGTAATCCCAATCAACGCTTAACGGTCGGAGGAATTGCCCAAACAGATCAATGGCAACATTTTGTCTTCCAAAGAACGCTCTCAGGAGATCAAGAGATCTGGGTCGATGGAGTGCGCGTCGCGCAAAATACTGGAACCGTTGATCTGCTTGAGCTCGATGGAAGTTTTACCATCGGAGCTGAGGGAACTGGCATTACCAATAGCTTCCAAGGTCGTATTGATGATTTCGCCGTTTACTCCGCAGAACTCAATGCCGACCAGATCGCTCAACTCGCAAGTGGAGTGACTCCTCTAGAACTCTTCGGCGGTGGTCTTGCTGAACTTGCAATCACCGAGATTGCTTATGATTCGGCAAGTGACCGGACGACACTGACTTGGGATTCCCGAGGCAAGGTCCTTTACTCTATCGATTACTCAACCGATCTCGAGTTTTGGAGTGAAGTCACTGACAACGTGGAGAGCCAAGGAGAGACAACTTCTGTGACTTTGCCTCCCCTCGAAGGGGCTGCCAAAGCCTTCTTTAGGGTGCGCAAAGTTGACTAATCATTTCTCACGTTGATCCATCTCCAGGTGACTTTGTTCACCTGGAGATTTTTTTTGGAAGTAAGTCCATGATCAAAGAGCCCGAATGATCTTCTTTCTCTGTGAGCTTGCCATCGCTGGATCAAACTAAGAAAGTTTCAGGATGATCACTCGCGTTTTCTTTGCCTTTGTTTTTCTTTCGATCTGCGCTTTCGCTCAAAAGGCAGACAAACCAATGTCTCCTGTCACTGACCAAGAGGGGCTCCCACGAGTCTTACTCATCGGAGATTCCATCTCGATTGGTTACACCGTGGATGTTCGCAACATGCTTCGAGCAAAAGCCAACGTGCATCGCCCTCTGACCAATTGTGGGCCGACCACGAAAGGACTTGCCGAACTCGATCAGTGGCTTGCAACTGGCGGCGCTGGAAAGAAATGGGATGTCATTCACTTTAATTGGGGACTTCACGATCTCAAATATATGGGTCCAAATGGACAAAACCTCGCTGACCCCAAAGCACCCACCTCGAAGCCTCAAGTTTCCAAAATTGATTATGAAAACAACCTCCGTCAGTTGGTGCAGCGCTTGAAGAAAACAAAAGCTCGTCTGATCTGGCGCAACACCACTCCCGTTCCACAGGGTGCTCAAGGACGAGTTCCCGGAGATGCAAAAATCTACAATGCCATTGCCGAAAAAATCATGGCTTCGGAAGGGGTTGAAATCCATGACCTCTATTCCTTTGCCAAAAAGAACGAAGGCAAAATCCAGAGAAAGGCGAACGTGCATTACACTCCCGAAGGCTCCAGAATGCTGGCTGCCGAGGTCGTGAAAGTTCTGCGTATCCCCTAAACTGCCGATAGCTTTACGCGAAAAAAGCGTATAGTGTGTAAAATCATGGTCCACCATCGTCTCGCCATTTGTCTGATCTCAGGGATGAGCGTGCTCGCGTTGGGCCAAACCCATCCCGTGATCGAGGAGCACTGCCTGAAGTGCCATGGCGGGGTGAAACAGAAGGGAGGCCTCGACCTACGAACGCTTGATTCAGCAGTAGAAGGAGGTGAGACAGACACCGCTCTCATCCCAGGAGATCCTGAGAAAAGTCCACTTTTCCAGTTAGTTCAAATCGGCTCTGATCCTCATATGCCTCCTAAGAAGCAGTTAGAGCCAGAGGAAATTCAGGCGCTGCGAGAATGGATTGCTACGGTCAAAATCGAACCAGAGAAGCAACTCATTCTCCCTGATGCTCAACTTGAAGCGTCACAAGTCATTGATGAGCTCATCACTCAGTCATGGGAACAAAACCGCATCACGCCTGCCTCCCGTGCTAGCAATGAAAGTTTCCTTCGCCGAGTCTACCTGGACCTCATTGGTCGAATTCCCACGCAACAGGAATTCCAATCATTTCTCTCGAATCCTGACCGCCACGACCTCATCGACCAACTCACTGAAAGCAAAGGGCATGCCCTTCACCTTGCCGAAATTTTCAATGTGGTCTTCCTAGATAGAGCCGAAAGTCGCAAGCGAAACCGTGGAGAGAGAAAAGAATGGATTGATTACCTTCGTTGGGTTTTTGAAACGAATCGACCTTGGGATCAGGTGGGTCGGGATCTCATTATTGCGCGCCCTCAGAGCGCCGAAGAAAAAGGAGCCTCTCACTTTCTTTATGAGCAACGCGATAGCCATCACGAAATGGCCGTGCGAACCTCACGAGCCCTTATGGGCAAGCAAGTTCAATGCGCTCAATGCCATGATCACCCAATCGCACCAGAAATCGAGCAGGGGCACTACTGGGGACTTGTTGCCTTCTTTAACCGCAGTCTCAATGTCAAAACTCCGGAAGGCCCGCAGGTTGCAGAACGAGGAGCAGGCGGATACGATGAATACGCCAACCTCGAAGGCAAAACCTCTCCAGCTCAACTCATCCTCTATCACAACGAGCCAGTGACAGAGCCAACTGGCAAACAGGACCAAGAGACCCAAGAGCTTTATCATATCGCCCCACCTGAACAGTGGTTTCGAAAGTTAAAGAAAGACGAGAAACTCCAAAAGGACCTTCCAAGCTTACCGACCCCTAAGTTTTCTCGGCGAGAGGCCCTCGCGACCGTCCTCACCACAGACAACCCCGATTTCTCAAGGGCCCTGGTCAATAGGATTTGGGCGCTTCTGATGGGGCGGGGAATCGTTCATCCCGTCGATCTGATGGATTCGGCACACCCTCCAAGTCACCCAGAACTTCTCGCGTGGCTTGCCCGCGATTTTTCTGCTCACGGACACGATGTCCGTCGCCTCATACGTCAGATCACTCGATCACAAGCCTACCAACTTGACTCGCGCCCAGCTGATCAGACAGCCAATCCACCCTTAGATCACCTCTTTGCGCGCTCGCTTGACAAGCCCCTTTCCGCGGAGGTCCTTGCCCGGTCCATTCGCACTACCTTGGGTCACGATCCTTCCCAAGATCAGGAACTCCGCGCACGTTTCACCAAGCTTTTCCCCGATCTTTTTGAAGAAAACTACTCGCCTACCGTCCAACAAACGATGTTTCTGACAAATGATCGTTTTTTTGATCAACTCATTGCTGACTCTCCGCTTCTCAAAGAGTTACTGCAGATTGAAAGCCCAGATGATCTGGTGACGATAATCTTTCAAAGAATCTTAACTCGCTTACCAGATGAAGTTGAAAAATCGCAAGCAATGAATTACGTCAGACCGAACGAAGAAAGTTCAATCCGCCAACTCGTATGGGCGCTGATCACCGGCGCTGAATTTCGTATCAATCACTAGTGACTCCATCCGCTCCAGATTGTGGCTCTCCCGACCACAACATTCACCGCCGAAAATTTCTACAAGGACTCTCGGCAGGTGCCATTTCGTCGATGAGTTGGGCTGGGCTTTTTGGTGCTCCAGCCTTTGCAGAAATCGCCAAACGTCAGCAAAAACACTGCATTCTTCTTTGGTTATGCGGTGGACCTTCCCAGTTTGAAACTTGGGATCCTAAGCCAGGAACCTCCACCGGCGGCCCCTTTAAGAGCATCCCAACAAAAATCCCCGGGACTCATTTCTCCGAGCTCATGCCCAAATGCGCGTCCATTGCCGACAAGCTCGCGATCGTTCGCTCTATGAAGACGACGGCTAAGGAGCATACCGAAGGCATTAATCTCCTCCAACGTGGGCACCAACCTCGCCCACCCTTTACACGACCCACTCTTGGTTCAGTCCTCTCCCAACAACTTGGACAACTTGATTCCAAAATCCCAAATTTTATCCTTTTAGACCCCTGTCCAGAGGGGAACGAATTCAAAGGTTTTAAGGCTGGAAACTGGGCCGGATGGCTGGGGGCTCAATACTCGCCTGTTCGAGTAGGTGGTGAATTCCAAATCCCCAATGCTGATCGTCTCGATTCCATCACAGAGGACGACCACGAAGCTCGGGAAGCTCTGCGGAGATTCTTTAGTAAAAAGTATGAAAACGAGCGCAAATCATCTGCCGCCAGCTCTTGGAATGCGACCTTTGAGCGTGTCAATGGACTGATGAGCTGCTCACACCTCTTTGATCTTGAGAGGATCCCACAAGCTGACCGCGACCGATACGGACCGGGGGCTTTTGGACAACACGCATTGCTCGCACGCACCTTAGTTGAGGAGGGTGCGCCTTTTGTCATGGTGGCGAATGGGATGCCTTGGGATACTCATGTTTTTAATCATGAGATTTACCAAATGGTTGTCCCCGATCTCGACAATATCATCTTCCAGCTCACCAAAGACTTAGAAGATCGGGGCCTTCTTGAAGATACCCTCGTCGTTGCCATGGGAGAATTCGGCCGCACTCCATGGATTAACCAAGCGCGCGGCCGCGATCATTACCCCAACGCTTGGTCGCTGGCGATGGCGGGTGGAGGAATCAAAGGCGGCGCGATTGTCGGCGCAACCGATCGGTATGGTGCAGAGGTGATCGAGGACCCCTTTAACGAAGAAAATCTCTTTGCGACGATCTTTACGGCGTTGGGGATCGACCCTCATCGCGAATTTCACATTCCTGGCATGCCTACTTTCCACCACGTAGAAAACCAGGCCAAACCTATCTCTCAAATCCTCTCATGAATTCTCCCAGCCTCAAAAAAGGTAAGGAGATCATTCTCCCGTCCCACGTTCTCGATCTCACCCTCGGCCCGGATGATTATCTCTACGCAGCATGTTTGGATGGGGGAATCTACGAAACGTCGCTCCACGGTGAGACAAAAGAGAATGCCTACCAGGAACTGGCTCGGCATGAAAACTATGCCTCTGGTGTCAATTGGTCGGCTTCTCAAAACACACTAGTCAGCGCGAGTTACGATGGGGATCTCAAGTGGATCGACCTCAAGGAAAAGAAGGCAATTCGCTCCATCCAAGCCCACCGGTTTTGGTCGTGGCAATCTCGGATTTCACCCGATGGGACCTGCATCGCGTCCACAACCGGCCAGTATCTTTGTGGAGGTTACAAATATGAACCGGCACCGGAAACTGAACCCTCCGTGAAGGTCTTTGAAATCGCCTCGGGCAAGCTGCTCTATTCTTTATCTCACACTCCACCGGTTCAATCAGTCGCTTTTTCTCACGACGGAAAACTACTTGCCGCAGGAAACTTAATGGGAGAAGTCATTCTCTGGGATCTGTCTCAAGGAGGAAAGGAAATCGCACGGATCAACACCCCCGATTTTACAGGATGGGGAATCATCAAAGGTCACTACTACACGGGTGGTGTCTACGCTCTGCATTTCTCGCCTGATGATCAATCCCTCTACCTTGCTGGGATGGGCACAACTCGAGACCCGGCCGCCGGAAATGGAAAACAACTCTGGCAAAAATACACCTGGCAAGAGGGCGTCAAAAAAGACTCCGCGGCTTCCGACGGAGAGATCGGAGAGGGATTAATGGAGACCCTCGCATTTCACCCTGGCGGAGAATTTTTTGTGATGGCCGGGCGTTTATTCAAAGGGCAATGGAATGCTGCCCTATTTGACCACCAAAGTGGTTCTAAAGTGCACGAACAAAATGTTGGATTTCGGATCTCATCCTCCGTTTTTACTCCTGATGGGAAGTCGCTCATCCTTGCGGGTGGAGTCAACCAAGACAATCCCGCTGAAGAAAAGAAATGGGGGCGCATCATCATCTATGATGTGCTCGGTTAGATTCCACTGCTTAGCATCCAGAGTCGCTTTGGCTTCGATCCAACGAGACGGGTTCTTCGTATCACATCGCTGAGAACCCACGATTGTCTTCAATGTCCGTAGACCTCGATTTCACTCACGGATTGATCTGGCGACATGACTTTTAAATACCGAGCTTTAGTAGGCGGGAGATCAACATCAAGAAAGCTTTCTGAGCGCCTCTTTTCCCAGTTGATGGTGTGCCATTTCTGAGCATCGGAGCTCACTGAAAGCACTAAGTTTTCTGAGATTTGTTTTTCCACAAGAAGGCGAATTCGAAGAATCGATGCTTCTTTTTTCAGGTCAATGACCATGGGTTGCTCACTCTGCCAGCTCGTGTCAGGGGAGCCATCGATCAGTGTGCCTCCCCCCTCTTGTAGAGCGAGCGCTCGAAGGCAGAGATTGTAGGGGAGATCATTCGCTTGGTTAAAAAGATTAAAGTAATGATCAGCCCGAACGAATTCGACCTGATCGGGATATAATTGGGCAATGGAGGAAGCGAGCTGATTGAGGCGTTTGGGTTTAAGCTCTTTCCAAATATTTACCTGATAGGCGAGAAAGAGAGGTTGATCTGGATCTTTGTTTTGAATTTCAAGAGAGAGAGACCGGTAGAGATGCTCGAAGGTTGTGGTGTAGGGAATGACGAGTTTTTCAAAACGGAGTCTTTTGTTCTCGATACTGCTGCGAACAGAAGGAAGGTCTCTGAAGTTTTGGACCGTCGCCCCGTAGAGGCTGCGACAATGGGTCTCATAAGCACGGCGTTGCATCGGCGTGGCGTTATCCCAAATGGTCATGACCCTTAATCCTGAGCGTTGCAAATAGCGGCTCGTCATTTCGGCATAACCTTGCATCCGTTGCGGGTCGGTGAGCACCGGGCCAACAGGCGCTCCAGGTTCCTCAAGAGTATTTACAGGCATCGCATACCCCATTCCTGATGGGCCAGTCACAAAGCAATCCTGAGGCGTCGCGGTGGTATAGTAGTGATTGAGAATCCCCGGTGCGATATCAACAAGACCAGGAGCAATCGTCCAATTGAGCGCGTATTTCCCCCGATCTTGCTCTGATTCATCCCAAATCCGGCGCATCGCATGCTGAATGTATTGAATATTATCCCCATCGCTAATCATCAACGCGACGTAGATTTTGTTTTGCAGGGGTGGGCAGGGAGGGACTTGAGCAACGCGAATTCGATGATCTCCCCCCGCATAAACACTCCCATTGCTAAAGTGATCAGCCGGGAGGGTGCCAATACCAAACTTTGAGGCCGTGGTAATCCCAGAACGTTCAGTGGCATACCACCCAAGCGCGATTGCCTCACCAGCGGTCATGTCCTTGAAAAAACGCTCCATCAACGCTCGTTCTTGAGGCTCTCGTCCATCAAGCCAGATGATCGCTGCTCCAGTAGCAGCAGCAAGATCGCGGGTGTGATGGTGGTCCCCACCACGAGTCGACGGCCGTGCACTTAAAATCACACGCTTACTGCAGCGAGGCCATTCATGATCGTAGAGGTATTGGTAGATTTCGAGGGAGGAACGATAAGGATATTTCGTAAGGTCTCGAAGGACCTTCAAATTGATCCCCTTCGATTTGAGCTGATTGTGCAATAAAGGGGTCATTGGCAGAGCCTTTTCCAACCCTGCGATCGTGCCCGCGAGATTTCGGTAGTGACTACTCAATGTCGGATCATAAAGCACCACACCACTGATCTCATGAGCATACTTCTCGAGGAGCTCTTCTTTGGTTCGCAACAATCGCTCACCAAGCTGGATGGTCCGACTTTCAGGCCAAGTATGACTTCCCTCCTCAGCTCGGGAATCAATCAGAAAGATGCGTGGGCGACTACGGTTCACTTGCCCCTGAAGGGCTGAAAGCGTGAGGAGATCATCAGCACGATGGTCTCGTAGCGAGATAGCATCCAGCGTGGCTGCCGGAGTTTCGAACCAGGGAAGGGCTTGCCCAGAGGGCCAAGTGAGTTCTGCACCACAGTAGATCGTGGTGAGTATGAATAAAAGACAGGGAACTCGCATGGTAAAACTGTGAGGTTAAAAATCTCGATAACGATACTACGATCGATCACGAGATCATTGCTCAAGAACTTACATGACATCTCAACGGCTCATTTCAAACAACGTTTGACTGATTTCAGCAAAAAATAAGTGCTGCTAAGCGAAAGGAATCTCATCCTTGAAGCGTCTTCTAACAACCCTTCGCCATCGATAGATTCATTGGTGGTACATTCTTATTTTTTATGAAAAACACATTGCTTCGGATTCTTCCTTTTTTCCTCTCTATCGCAGGTTCAGCCCTCGCAGAGCAGAGCTCCTATGTTCCCCAGCGCCCGCTCGCTCAGCTAGAGCTAAAAGATGGTGACTCCATTGTTTTCCTTGGCGATAGCATCACCCACCAATGTCTCTACACCCAGTATGTTGAGGATTATTTCTACACTCGCTTTCCAAAGATGCGCCTAAAGATCCATAATGCTGGAGTCGGTGGGTCGCGCGCTTGGGACGCTCATTTCCGCTTCGATCAAGACATTGCTTCCTACAAGCCAAAGTATGTCACGGTGCTACTGGGAATGAATGACGGTCGCTACGCCGAATATTTTGATGACGTCTTTAATAGTTACCATGAGGAGATGACAAGGCTTCTCAAACGAATCGACGACTGCGGTGCGACCGCCATTTTGATGACTCCCACCATGTTTGATGCTCGCGCAAGGCGGATGCAAGGGGGTGGATTTATGGGGCCAAAAGCTGTCAGCTTCTATAATTCGACTCTTGCCTACTACGGCACTTGGCTCCGAGACACCGCTTACCAAAGCGGACTCGGCTTTGTTGATATGTGGGGCCCATTAAATCAGCTCACTTTCCAAGAGCGTCAGAAGGATCCTTCCTTTACGATGATTAAGGACTCCGTTCACCCAGATGCTCCGGGCCAAGTGGTCATGGCGACTGCGATGATCCATGATCTCAACCTCCCTACTCAAGTTTCCAAAGTAGAGCTGGCCCTCAAGGATGGGAAATGGAGCTCGTCGACCGAATCAGCGACTCTCTCAGAAATGAAGGGAACTTCTCACGGCCAGCTTTCCTTTACCTTGCTTGAAGATGCTCTTCCATGGATCTTGCCCGAAGAAGCCCAACTGGGTGTCTCTCTCACAAAACTCGCTGAAAACTACAGTCAACAAACGCTCTCCGCTTCCGGGCTCCCACAAGGACAATATGTCGTCTTCATCGACGGTAAGGAGATTGCGACCGCCTCGCATGAAGAGCTCGCGACTGGCATCCACCTGCAAGCGAATGCGAAAACCCCACAGGTACAACAAGCCGCACAAGTTGCAGCCCTCAATAAGAAGCGAAACGAAGGCCCCGTAAAAGCTCTGCGCAATGAGTGGGGGCACTTTCAATCCGTCAAATACCTCCAATCACAAGTTCAAAAGAATCCTAACGACGAAGCCGAGAAGCAAAGACTCGTTGATGCTGAGAAAAGAATCATCGGCATGGAGGAGCGCGTGAAAGAGGCTCAAAAACAAGCCCTCGCCATCGAGGACGAGATCTTTAAAATCAACCAGCCCAAAGCTCACCGGTTTGAAATCCGACCAGTGACAAAATAGACGGACTTACCCTCCTAAAGGTCGCTTTCCCTTCACTCATGACTCTTCCAAAAATCAGCATTCCCAAGGCTTTCTCCCACATCTTCTGCCTAAGCTTACTGGTGCAACCAGCCGCGGCGGATGACACTCAAGCAGAGCTTCCTCTGATTTTCCGAGAAGATTTTGAAAATGGATTTCACCGTTGGAAACTCTCAGACCCACAAGGTTGGATCCATCGAAAAATCGATACCAATCATGTCTTTGGTATCAAATCTCGAACGAACGCTTACAAACCTCAGGTCCGAAGCCCCCATCACATCGCACTCATCAAAGGGATCAAAGTCAGTGACTTTGTTCTCACCTTTCGAGTTCGTAGCACGAAAGACACAGGCAACCATCGAGACTGTTGTGTGTTTTTTAATCACCAAGATGCCACTCACTTCTATTACGTCCACCTCGGAGCAAGACCTGACCCACACAGTGGTCAAATCATGATCGTTGATGGAGCCCCTCGAAAGGCGCTCACTAAAAATAAAAAAAGTGTTCCTTGGGATGATCAATGGCACCAAGTCAAAGTCACACGAGATGGAAAAACAGGCCTCATCCAAATCTATTTTGATGATATGCAAGCCCCTCTGATGGCGACCGTGGACAAAACCTTCGATCAGGGTCAAATCGGTCTTGGCTCTTTCGATGATATGAACGACTTCGATGATATCGAGCTCCGAGGGCGCTAGCAAAAGAGCCGAAGTACCCACCAAGCGCCTTCTTGACAGGGCAGAGCAATCGTGGAAATGATAGGGGACCCAAACAACCTCCCATGCCCTCCTTCCTGACTCATACCTTCTGCCTTCTCACGACGACCCTTGTGCCTCTAAGCTCTTACGCAAACTGGTCTCATTGGAGAGGCCCACTTGGCAATGGAACTTCTCCCGAAGCCAAGCCGCCCTTAAAATGGAGTGAGACACAAAATATCAAGTGGCGCTCTCCCATTCCAGGGAGAGGCTCAGGGTCACCCGTTGTCTGGGAAAACAAGATTTTCGTCGTCTCGGCGGTCGCTCCTGATGGAGGACTCGGGTTTGATGGTCAGGAGGTTTCGAAACTCGATTTTAAGCTCTTTTGCTTCGATCGTCTGGAGGGAAAACTTCTCTGGGAGCGTACCGCGATTTCCGCAACCCCTCACCAAGGAACACACTCTACCAATGGTTTCGCCTCTGCCTCACCTTGCACGAATGGCAAGCACGTGTACGCCCACTTCGGCTCTCGAGGACTTTACTGCTACTCGATGGAAGGAGAGCTGATCTGGAAAAGAGCGGACTTTGGCCAGATGGACACTCGTAATGCCTTCGGTGAGGGGAGCTCACCCACTTTGGTCGATGACCTGATTATTCTTCCTTGGGATCATGAAGGGCCCTCTGCGCTTTATGCCCTTGATCAAAAGACAGGGAAAACCATTTGGAAAACTCCGCGAGAAGATGAGCCCACCAACTGGTGCACTCCTCTGATCGTCGATCACGAAGGCAAAAAGCAAATCGTGATGAATGGTCAAACCTACATCCGAGGCTATGACCTCACTACGGGAAAAGAACTTTGGCGAGTAGCGGGCAAGGCCCAACGCCCCGTCACTTCTGCCGTAGCGATCGATGACTTAGCAATCGTCGCCAGTGGCTTTCGAGGAAGTTATGGTGGAGCATTCCGCCTGAGTGGCCGGGGAGACCTCAAGGGAACAGATAATGTTGCTTGGAGTTGGGATGACAATACTCCTGACCTCGCCTCTCCCCTCCTCTCGGGCGAGCTTCTCTATCTTCATAAAGCGAAATCCGCCACCCTCTCCTGTCTGAACCCCCGCACCGGAGAAGCCTACTACACTGCTTCAAGGATTCCGGGCCTATCAACGCTTTATGCCACACCTGTTGCTGCAAATGGGCATGTCTATATTACAGGACGCAGTGGAGACACCGTCGTGATCAAGGACAGTAAAAAACTCGAGATCATTGGCAAAAACTCAGTGGGCGAAGGCGTTGATGCCACCCCTGCTCTCGTAGAGAACCAGATTTTTATTCGAGGCGAGAAGCATCTTTTTTGTATCCAAGAAAACTAGGTAAGACTTTGGTCACTGATCGAGTGTCCTCTCTCTAGGGCGCTACTTTTAGGCGTGTCGTCAGCTC
The DNA here is from genome assembly GCA_023261045.1 of Akkermansiaceae bacterium. Classification (GTDB taxonomy): domain Bacteria; phylum Verrucomicrobiota; class Verrucomicrobiia; order Verrucomicrobiales; family Akkermansiaceae; genus SW10. Next base: position 29,049 of record JALRJZ010000003.1, on the reverse strand, counting down.
CTCGCCTTTCTCTGTCGCCACTCCGCGCAGGTGGCTCACTGGCGCCCTCGTGGCGCTTTCTGGGTTAGATATTATTTTTTCTTATAAAAGATCTAAGAATATAATTTTCTTTTATTTTTAGACAAAGCGTCAAGATCGCTTAAATCTCAGGGCGGCCTGAGCGTTCCGGCCTCACCTAAACGACAGTTACAGTTACCAAAGATTCCAACTCATGAAGTTCCAATCAGACACTCCATCGACATCCTCCCGCAGGTTTGTTCTCGGCAGCTTACTCGCATCTAGCCTAGTCATGCTTCCCGCATCGGCGACTCCGAGTTTAGCAACAGGTGCTCAAAAAGATGCTCGTTGCCCTGTGACCGGGATGAATGCAAACGGCCAGATTCTCATCAAAGCCGAAACTACAGCAGCACCTGCCGAAGCAAAACAAGCCACCCCTGGTTACGACCGTGCGACTCCTATGACCAACCGAGATTGGTGGCCGAATTCGCTCAACCTCGATATTTTGCACCAAAACTCAGCAAAGAGCGATCCGCTCAATCCAGACTTCGACTATGCCGAGGCCTTCGAAAAGCTCGACCTCGAGGCTCTTAAAAAAGACCTCCACGCTTTGATGACCGATTCGCAAGATTGGTGGCCTGCGGACTACGGACATTACGGTCCTTTCTTCATCCGAATGGCATGGCATAGTGCAGGCACCTATCGAGTCGGTGATGGCCGAGGGGGGTCGGCAGATGGCACGATCCGATTTGCCCCACTCAATAGCTGGCCAGACAACGGAAACCTCGACAAAGCAAGGCGCCTCCTCTGGCCGATTAAGCAAAAGTATGGACAGGCTATTTCATGGGCTGACCTCATGATCCTCACGGGTAACATTGCTCTGGAGTCAATGGGTTTCAAAACCTTTGGCTTTGCTGGAGGACGGGAAGATGTGTGGGAACCCCAAAAAGATGTCTACTGGGGGCCAGAAAAAAAGTGGATGGGGCAGGAGCGCTTCGATCAAAAGGGAGAATTGAAAGATCAGCTTGCGGCTTCGCATATGGGACTCATCTATGTGAATCCGGAGGGCCCCGGTGGCAATCCAGACCCACTAGCAGCGGCCAAACGAATTCGCGAAACCTTCGGTCGCATGGCGATGAATGATGAGGAAACTGTTGCTCTGATTGCGGGAGGGCATACTTTTGGAAAAGCTCACGGTGCCGCAAGTGCTGGGCAATACGTTGGCCCGGCCCCAGAAGGGTCTTCAATCGAGGAACAAGATTTCGGGTGGACAAGCACCTACAAATCAGGGAAGGGTGCAGATACCATCACCAGTGGACTCGAAGGAGCATGGACGAGCACGCCCGCTCGCTGGAGCCACGGCTACTTCACAAACCTTTTTGGATTTGAGTGGGAGCTGACCAAAAGCCCGGGAGGCGCAAAACAATGGATCCCCAAGGGAGGTGCCGGGGCTGGAACGGTGCCTGATGCACACATTCCGGGAAAGACTCATCAACCCATCATGATGACCACCGACCTTGCCCTCAAAGTTGATCCTTCCTATCAAAAAATCTCAAAGCGCTTCCTAGAGAACCCGGATCAGTTTGCAGATGCTTTCGCGCGTGCCTGGTTCAAACTCACCCACCGTGATCTTGGCCCTGTGTCACGTTACCTTGGGCCCGACGTTCCCAAAGAAACACTGATTTGGCAGGACCCACTCCCCAAGGCCGATCATACGATGATTGATGCTCAAGATGTGGCCACCCTTAAAGCCGCCCTCTTCCAATCTGGACTTCGTCATACTCAAATGATTAAGACGGCATGGGCCGCAGCCTCAAGCTATCGGGATTCCGACAAGCGTGGGGGGGTCAACGGCGCTCGGATTCGTCTTGCTCCTCAGAAGTATTGGGCAGTCAATGAACCCACTGAACTCAACAAAGCCATTGAAGCTCTTGAGAAGGTGCAAGCCGACTTCAACAAGAAAGCAAGTGATGGGAAACGGGTCTCACTCTCTGACCTCATCGTGATTGCCGGTAATCTTGGAATTGAAGCGGCAGCAAAAGCAACCGGGCATGAGGTGCAGATTCCTTTCCGCCCAGGACGCACTGACGCCATCCAAGAGCACACCGACGTAAACTCTTTTGAAGAGCTCAAATTGCACCAAGATGCTTTCAGAAACTTTGATAGCGGCGAGGGTTACGTGTCTGCTCCGGAAGCATTGGTTGACCGAGCGAGTCTCCTCTCACTCAGCGCTCCCGAGATGACGGCACTCTTAGGAGGTCTTCGAGTCCTCGACATCAACGTGGGCGGGCTCAAAGCAGGAGTCTTTACCGACAAACCAGGGGCCTTGAGCAATGACTTCTTTGTAAATCTCCTCGATATGAGCACCCAGTGGCGTAAAGCGGACAATGGGCTCTACGAAGGCGTGGAGCGCACAAGCGGCAAAGTCAAATGGACCGCAACGTCTGTTGATCTCATCTTTGGATCAAACTCACAACTCCGAGGTCTTGCTGAAGTGTATGCAAGTTCGGACGGCCAAGAAAAGCTCGTCAACGACTTCGTGGCAGCATGGACCAAAGTGATGGAGCTCGACCGTTTTGACCTCGTGCGCTAGGAGCTCACGGAAGCTCAACTTTCCACCAAAGTGCGGCGGCTCATACCCGCCGCACTTTTTAGATAAAGCGGGCACGAAGGATTCAATTAGGTTGTCTCTCGCCCCATCCTTGGCAAGATCTTGAGATGCCTCCCTTCTTCATTTTCCTCTTTTCTTGCCAACTTCTCTTAGGCGAGCAACGTGCCCTTTTCCCTCCCCAATCAATGGGTGATTGGAAAACAACCGGAACCGCTGAATGGTCTTATCAAAATGGGATTCTATCCGGCGGTCAACAGGGGGACCCAAAGCGCTCGGGACTTCTTATTTCGAAGGATCAGTTTCAAGATTTTGAACTTTCTCTGGATTTCAAAATCGACGAGCACGGGAAGTACAACAGCGGCATTTACCTGCGCTACCACCCAGAACAGAAATCCCACAGGCTACAAGTGAACATCGGCCGGGGTGTCGCCGAGGAGCCCGTCGGACTTTACCTTGATGATTGGCTCGATCAGGGAGATGCCAAAGATCAATACCGTAAGGCTCATGAGTGGAATTCGATGCGCATTCGAGCCGTTGGCGCTCAGATTCAGGTCTGGCTCAACGGCCACAAAATCGTCGATTATCAAGACTCCAAAAAACTTGCCGGGCACCTTAAAGCGGGGCACTTGGCATTTCAAACTTACGGAGCGCAAAACCATGCGGGATGGGTCAAATTCCGCAAAATCGTTCTCAAAGAGATTTCGCCTCCACAGGACGAGGAGTGAACCAACCCTGCCTGTTACTCCCAATCCAAGACCTCTCTGGGATCTCTCCAAGTTCCCTCTCGTCTCCGTTGAATCTTCCTGTCACACTCGTGGAGAATGCGATACCTCCGGATTGTCTTTTTATGTCTGCCTCACTGTCTCTTTGCAGAAAAGTTCCCTCTTCCTTTTAACTCGGAAAAAGAAACGTCCACTCCGCTTCTGACAGCGCAAGAGGCTGCCGAATCATTTCAGATCCCCGAAGGGTTTCAAACGACGGTGTTTGCATCTGAACCCGAAGTGCAAAACCCCATTTCCATGACATGGGATCATCTAGGACGCATGTGGGTCGCAGAGAACTACACCTACGCGGAGCGATCAAAACGATTCGAGCTCAGCCTCCGCGACCGGATTATTATCCTTCAAGACACCGACCATGACGGCCAAGCAGATCGACGAAAGATTTTTACCGATCAACTGCAAATGCTGACCTCAGTTGAAATGGGCCAGGGTGGCATTTGGGCGATGTGTCCCCCACAGCTTCTCTTTATTGCTGACAAAAATGGAGATGATCTTCCCGATACTCCACCCGAAGTCGTTCTCGATGGATTCACAGTTGCTCAAAATAACTACCATAACTTTGCCAATGGACTGCGCTTTGGACCAGACGGTTGGCTCTATGGGCGCTGCGGTGGTTCATGCCCCGGAATGGTAGGCCCTCCCGGATCGACAGAGGACCAGAGAGTCCCCCTCGAGGGAGGGATTTGGAGATTTCACCCTCTTCGTAAAACATTTGAAGTCCTTTGTCATGGAACGACGAATCCTTGGGGGCACGACTGGGATCAGCATGGAGAACTTTTCTTTATCAATACGGTCAATGGACATCTGTGGCACCTGATTGCAGGGGCCCACTTTGAAAGGCCCTTTAATCCCTCGCCCAATCAACACATCTACGAGCCCATCGAGATGCACGCCGATCACTATCATTATGATCGGTCGGGAAGCTGGACAAAATCTCGCGATGGTCGAGCCAATGGCTATGGGGGCGGTCATGCCCATATCGGCATGTGCATTTATCAAGGCGGACACCTCCCAAGCTCATGGCAGGGCAAGCTTCTAACTTGGAATCAACATGGTCGAAGACTCAACGTAGAAAGATTAGAGTCAACGGGCAGCGGGTATATCGGAAAGCATGAACCCGATGTCTTGCTTTCAGGTGATTTATGGTTCCGCGGGCTTGAAATCCAAACAGGACCTGAGGGTGCTCTCTACGCCCTTGATTGGTCTGATACTGGCGAATGCCACGATCACACCGGCGTGCATCGGACTTCCGGTCGGATTTACCGTTTTTCTCAAGGAACACCTCCAGAGCCGCAGCTCCAGCTCCTTTCTAGTGAGACTCTCCCTGACTTTTTGAAAACGCTCAACCACACAAATGTTTGGTTCCCAAGAAAACAAAGACAACAGATCGAAAAAACAAAAACACCCCGGCTAGCAAGCAAGGAACTTCATCGAATTGCTCAGTCCAATCAGCCGACGTCATTGAGACTTCGAGCTTTGGAGCTCTTAAGGGACATCGAGAAAATTGACCCCTACGCCTTCCTTGGTGATTCAGATGAATTCATCCGAATCTGGGCTCTCCGCTCCTTGACTGACCATCTGCCGCTCGACCACGTTTACGGACTTCACCCTCAACACAACTCAATTTCAAATCCTGCTCTCCAAAACCACCTACTTCGGCTAGCGACTTCAGACCCCTCAGCAAAAGTGCGCCTTGCTTTGGCTTCGATCATTCAACGACTTCCTCTTCAAGATCGCCCAAGCCTTGCCGCAGCGCTCGCCTCCCGTCAAGAAGATGGACAAGACCAAAACCTTCCAAAACTTGTATGGTTTGGTCTCACTCCGTTGTTAAAGGACTCGCCCGATGAACTCCTACAGGTTGCCCGTGCCACACGATGGCCCAAGCTCCTTGGTTATCTAGCAAGATCCATGGTGGCTTCACCAGATCCCATCATCGACCTAGCGATCCAACACCCAACGAAAGCGCCGCACCTTCTTGAAGGCCTCTGCGAAGGTTTTCAAGGATGGCAAAAAGCCCCTGCACCCAAAAACTGGAAGTATGCTGTCGAGCAACTGACTCAAAGCAATCCCGATCATGTCCGTAACCTCTCTGCCCTTTTTGGGGATGGCCGTGCCATGGAATCAATCAAAGCCATTGCTTTTGACTCCAAAGCCGACCCGCTCGAGAGATCCGCAGCGTTGCAATCCATCATTGATGCGCGACCTCAAGACCTTCGTCAAATCTGCGAAGAACTTCTTTCGACTCGTTATGTCAATAAAACGGCGATTCGAGGGCTTGCCATTTTTGATGATGCCTCGATCGCGACAACTCTCCTCAAAAAGTATTCTTCTTTCCGGCCTGATGAACGGATTATTGCAATTGAAACGCTCGTTTCCCGCCCGAACTGGGCAATGACACTTCTCAAGGAGGTGGAATCCAAAAGAATTCCTCGCCAGGAGATCAGCGCTTATCACGCACGCCAAATTGAAGCTTTTGAAGAGAATGCTCTCACGACACAATTACATCAATCATGGGGGCAAATCCACCCACCCACCCGCCAGAAGACAGAAAAAATCAGTGAGATCAGGCGGATGCTCACTCCCGAGCTTCGCGCTCAAGCTGACCTTTCAAACGGTCGCCTCTTGTTTAATCAACTCTGTGCTTCGTGCCACCGACTTTATGGTCAGGGCGGGGAACTTGGTCCAGACCTCACTGGTTCAGGACGAACCGATTTAGGTTACTTGCTAGAGAACATCATCGATCCGGGAGCCAATGTGAGTGTGCCATATCAACTTCAGCTTCTTAAACTCACTGATGGTCGCAACCTGACTGGCGTGATTGCCTCACAAAGTGATCGCACTCTGAATCTCCGCTCTCTCACCGAGGAAGTGACTCTCGAAAAAACAAGCATTCTCAAGATCGAGCGCCTTCCAACTTCCATCATGCCTGAAGCCCTCATGGACAATCTCTCTGAAGCTCAAATCCGAGATCTCCTTTCCTACCTCATGTCTCCGCAACAGGTGCCCTTGAAAAAATAGCTTCACTTTGCCGGGCTTCTTCGCAGAGTCGCACCATCAATTTACTTTCACAAAACCCTTGATCCTTCAGCTGGTCTTCAGAGAAACTCCTTGCTCAACTTTTTCGTAGGTATTATCGACCCGCGGCTTTTAATCACATTGAATGCGTCAGAAATGAATGGCCGCACAAATCGAATGACTCACTGAGAAATGAAGGCCATCCAAATAGACAAGAATCTACGATTTATTGCTTCGGACTTTCTCGATGGTGAAAAAACTTCTCAGGTCGCCGAAACCATTAAAGAGCATTGGAATTCCGATTTTCAGAGTGACGATATTCTCAAGAAGGCCAACCAGAGACTCATCGTTCGTGTCGCTCACAAAGAGACGACCATCATCTTTAAGTTGTTTCCTCTCAAAAAAATCACCTCCAAACTGAGGCATCGGAAATATGCTCGACAGGAGTTTCTAAACTACCTGAAGGTTCACCAACTTCAGGTTTCTTCACCGGAGTGCTATGGGTTTGTTGAGCAAAGAAGTGCCGGATTGGTTTGTTGCTCAGGGGTGATTATGAGCGATCTTTCAGACGCCACAGATGCACTCAAATTGAGCCAATCCACCCCCTACGAAATCGCCGCCGAAAAATGTATTCCTGCCCTTTCGGCCCTCTACAATAAGGGAGTGAATCATATCGATGCTCGTGAGGAAAATATTCTCTTAAGCGGAGAGAACTGGACTCTCATCGATTGGCAATATGCCAACTTCGTAAAGCCTCGCTCGGAATGGTTGCTCGAACATTTAGCTGCTTATTTTATCCATAAAGCTCCTCGCACTGCGAGAAGCTCGCTCCAAGAGCAATGGTTAACCGGTCTCCACAGAGACGCAAAGCATCCTCAAAGCGATGAATCTTTTAAAAAGAGAGTCGCGCGCTTGCTCTCGAAGCATCAGGGGAAAAGAGCGAGGTTGCACTTGCGCCCCTGTTAGAAACTCTCATTACAATCAATGATTCAAAAACTTAAAAACCTCATGAGACATAGTGCAGCCGCAGCACGCGGGGGCACGGTAAGATATTATTGTCGTGATTTGTCTAGTTTTTATGAGGCTTTAAAAAAGGAAAACATTCGCCCTGTTGTCCTTCGCTGGACCCGTGAGCTGCCCCTTAACAAAGAATTAGAACAAGCCTATCGCGATGACGTCGATCACCTTATTGGCGATCAACAAGCTCAGAGGATTGGAAGAATTGCTGCTCGTTTTTCGGGACCCATCAAGTGTGATTTTTATTCGGTTTCGGGGCAATCTGGTTCGTCCTACAAGGGGATGCCATACTATCCCCCAGCAAGGGCATTGCGAATGATGGACAACTCAGTTTCCCATCAGGATGGTTATACTGAGCTCAATGAAAGGGACGCTTTTTTCTCTTTTGCCTATCATCTTTGTTATCATAAAGGCCCACTCTCTGGCATTGCTCTGGAAGCTGAGATTGATCCTCCAAAGCCACATTCTGGGCGAAACTATTTAGAAGAATTGTCTCGTTTAGCCCATAAAGCGTCCATTGTGCTTCCCCAAATCATCACCATTTTCAACCTTGATCAATTCTTGAGAGAAAAAGGGTGGGCGATGCCCTATGATCTGATGACCCGATGGCCTGATAGGCACTCCTATCTTGACGCTCTGATTCAGAGACAAACTTCCAAGATGCAGCAAGATGCTCAAGCAGCGAAGGATCTTACCATTTTCATCATCCGTGCAGATTGTGAGGGGCAAGAAACAAAAAACTTAGCGAAGCAAACCATCAAACAACGCTTCTCAATTCTTCGTGAAATCTCCTTAACAAAGACCCAACAGGTAGAAGTCATGGAGAATACGCGTGGTGGGAATTGGATCGAAAAATACACGGGAGGGGTGGTCGCTCCCGTCGAAGCGATCGTCTGCCAAAATAGCGAATCACCAGGTCCGTTGCCGGAAGGCTTAAGTGTCAAAAAACTCAAGAAACGCTACCCGCACGTCGAACATACCGATGTTCTCATTAAACGTGAAATTCGTAAACTGGTGAATCGCCAGTTGGGTGCGCACAATGATCGCGTCGTCATTCATGCAACTGATAATCGGATTGAAACTGGTGAAATGTTACGAGTCCTCCTTGGGGATGACTGGACTTCGCAACTCTAGCGGGCAGCGTCATGGGCTGCTCCCAATTCAAAAAACTGTCACCAGATCATTAATCGATGGATTGATCCCATCCATCGACGATTGCTTGCTGAGTTGGCAGAGCTTCCTTTAAACTCGTTTTTCAAAAACGATACGCTATTGAAAGCCGTATCTGATCGATCAATCAGGCACCCTCTCAATTTCCTTCATCAAAGAATCAGTAAGTAGTATGAAAACTCGCTACCAAACCCTTCTCGCCCCACTTTTTCTCCTTGCTATTGCCTCCATCGTCATTGGCCAGGAATCCAAACCGGAGGGAAAACAAAGCGTAAAGCCTGGAATTAACAAGAGTTATCTCGATCCTGATCTCAAAGTCGATGACTGGCTCAAGCGTTTTGAAGTCGAAAGCCGTGAGGTCTTCCATGCGAAGGAAAGCATCTTAGAAGCATGCCAAATTCAGGAAGGAATGGTTGTCGCAGATATTGGATCTGGCACTGGGCTCTACACCCGCCAATTCGCACAAGCAACAGGACCAAAAGGCTGGGTTTATGCTGTCGATATTGCCGCTCCATTTCTCAAACACATCGTGGCGAGAGCCAAACAAGAAGGGCATCAGAACATCAGTGCGATTCTAAGCCCCGAAGACGCTGTTCCCCTTCCTCCAGAGTCAATTGATCTCGCTTTTATCTGTGATACTTACCACCACTTCGAATACCCGACTGGGACCTTGAGCTCACTCTTCCGCGCTATCAAAAAAGGTGGAACCGTCGTCGTCATCGATTTTGAACGTATTGAGGGTGTCACGCGCGATTGGATCATGGGGCACGTCCGCGCGGGCAAACCAATCTTTCGCCAAGAGATTGAAGATGCTGGATTTGACTTCGTAGAAGAAGTGAAAGTCAATGGCTTGAAAGAGAACTATTTTTTGCGCTTTCGTAAGAATTGATGTCTGTGCCCATTGGCAAAAGGTTCGGGCTTTGGACGCTCTCGTTCTTGGTCGTCGCCAACATGATTGGCGCGGGCATCTTCACAACTTCCGGTTTTACCCTTGCCGCACTCGGAGAGCCTAAGGTCGTCTTACTTGCGTGGCTCGTTGGTGGAATCATCGCGATTTGTGGAGCTTTGAGTTATGGTTTGCTCATCGAGCGGATGCCCCTTTCAGGTGGTGAGTATCTATTTCTCTCACGAGCTGCTCATCCGCTTCTTGGTTTTATCGCGGGATGGATTTCTCTCTTAGCGGGATTTAGTGGTGCGATCGCCTTCGCCGCCCTTGCGCTAGAGGCCTATATTCCCGAAATCCTTCCTCCTCGTTGGCTTGCATCCTTGGTCGTCATTTTGGGAGCGTTGATCCATGGATTTCGGATTCAGCTTGGCGCCAAAGTTCAAAATATCACTGTCGGCCTGAAGCTAGGGATGCTTGTCATCTTTCTGATTGTCAGTCTGATGAGCTTTTTCAGAGACCAATGGATTTGTCCTCATCAATCCCTGATCACCTCTCCTTCCAAGGGGGCACTTAGCTCGTTCGCAAAAGCTCTTATTTGGATCTCGCTGAGCTATTCTGGGTTCAATGCTGCGGTTTACGTCGCAAGCGAGGCCAAATCTTCGCGCATCGTGGCGCTCTCTCTCGTCATCGGGACAGCCCTAGTAACCTTGCTCTATCTTTTGCTAAACGCGGCCTTTGTTCTTGCTCCTCCACTCCACGTAACCTCGGGAAATGCTGATATTGCAGCTCAGGCTGCTGCCTGGATCGGAGGTCCTAGCTTCGCTCAATTCACGCGGGTGATCATTGTCTTTGCCCTTTTAACCTCCGTCTTGAGTATGATGATGGCCGGACCACGAGTGTACAGCAAGATGGCGGCAGATGGAGTTCTTCCAAGTGTCTTTGAGATCAAAAATACACGAGCATGGCCTGCCGTCTTTTTACAAATGATCCTTGCATTACTGCTCATCCTGATTGGGAGCCTGCAAACTCTTCTCTCCTATCTCGGTCTCACCCTCTCTCTGAGTGCTGCGCTCTCTGTGAGCTGTCTTTTCTTTAAGAAAAAATCAAAGCCCATCACAGGTCTTCAAATCATTGCCCCTCTGATCTTCGTCACTGCCACTTTGATCAACGCAATCTTCCTAGTCATTGAAAATCCTCTCAATGCCATTGGGACCATCATTACAGTTTTGATCGGTAGTGTCGCCTACGCCGCCCTCTACCGCGCAAAGAGCTCTTAGGAGTAAGAACTCTGTTTTAAACTCAGTAGCATCCTTCGCTAGGACTTCCATGCCTCGGAGGTGTCACGAAATCAACTTGAGTCGTAAGAATTAAGATCACGCGCGCCTTGCCCGACACGAACTGATGAGAAAGGTCCCGAACTTTAAGGCTGCGGATTTCTTATTATGAGGTAATCTCCTGCCCGACGTTCCATCCCAATGCTCGTCGTTTTAAAAACAGGAAAAGGGAGTCGTGACGCTTCCTCCTTACTACCGATCGATTAAAAGATGAGTTCCATTCGCGCGTTTTTCAGTCTCCTCGTCATCGCGTCACTCCCTGGCGCATTCGCACAAACCAATCCCTTTGAAGACGGATTTTCCCTTGAGCAAAAAACCACTGCGAAAGTCATTGCCGAGGCATCCTCCGTTGAGCCAGGAGACTACTTCCGAGTGGCCTTTACAATCCACCACCAAGAACATTTTCATTCCTATTACAAAAACCCCGGGATCGTCGGAGCGGCTCCCTCGGTAAAATGGGACCTTCCCGAAGGCTTGACGGCTAGCGAGTTAAAATTTCCTCGTCCTTCCGTCATCCATTCAAAATTTGCGGACCTCGACGCGCTTCTCTATGGATACGAGGGCTCGGTGACTTTCATCGCTGAAGTCGAAGCCTCTGATGAGCTTGAAGTAGGCCAAGAGCTTCTTCTCTCAGGAAAATTTCTTTGGCAGGAATGCAATGAATCGATGTGTATTCCAGGAAACCTTGAATTTTCATTCAAGCTTACCGTTGGAGAAGAAACCATTTTCCAATCTGATGATCAAAAGGTGATTGAAGCCGCCCAGGAACAACTTCCAAAAGATGGTTCGGCATGGGGCGCGATTGCCCGAGAAGACTCCGAGAAGATTCTTCTAGAGATTATCGCGCCAGAAGGCACCATGATCGAAGAGCCTGTCTATTATTTCTCGCATGATCAACAGATCGATTCGCAAGCTCCTCAAAGAGTCGAGATCACCCCAAGTGGAGCGACTCTAACCCTCGTCAGAAATCAGGGAAACAAAGAGCTGGCGATTGCTGCTGCTGAAGCTTCTAACAAACTCCCTGGCCTCTTTACTTACAACTCCGAGTATGGCCCAACTAGCTTAGAGCTTCAGGCAGAGCTCATTGGTCATTCGAGTTCGCTCGCAGGAGCAACGAATACCGAAGCGCATGTTGTTGACGCATCTGGAGAAGAACGGGAACTCGGCAAGAAGCTCTACAATGTCGATGCGCGACCAGAATTTGTGCTTCTTGGCGGAGCAAAGGAAAAGAAAGTGACCTTTCTCTCTTCGCTCGGATTGGTCTTTCTTGGTGGGTTAATTCTCAATTTGATGCCCTGTGTCTTTCCCGTCCTTGGTCTCAAAATCATGGGCTTCGTCTCTCAGGCTGGGGAGGACGACAAAAAAATCAAAATCCATGGCTTGGTCTTTACAATCGGGCTCCTCGTGGCCATGTGGATTTTAGCTGCCATTATCATCTCGCTCAAACTCGATTGGGGTCAACAACTGACCAACCCAATCTTCTTGGGAACGATGATCATCATCTTTTTTCTCATGGGCCTCAACCTCTTTGGTCTTTTTGAGATTGGGACGAGCCTGACGAGCGTGGGAGGCGAACTCCAAGCAAAAAAGGGATTCTCAGGTTCCTTTTTCTCCGGAGCACTGACCACCCTAGTCGCGACTCCGTGCTCCGGACCCTTCCTTGGAGCGGTCATGGCATTTGCTCTTTCTCAAGAAAACAAGCTTGTCCAGTTTACGGTCTTTACCGTTTTCGCTTTCGGAATCTCGGCGCCTTATCTCGTTCTTTCCTTCTTTCCTTCGCTGATCAAAAAGCTTCCGCGACCTGGTGCTTGGATGGAAACCTTCAAACAAGTGATGGCATTTTTCGTCATGGCAACAGCGGTCTTCTTTATGAAGGGGTTTCTCAAGCTTGTCGGCGAGAACCACTTCAATTCGTTCCTCTTTGCTTTGTGCCTCATCGGCCTCGGGATTTATACCTACGGACGCTTCTTTACTCCGATGGTCTCCAAAGCAAAGCGCTTCGGCGTTGGCTTGGGAGTCGCTGGACTTCTGAGCTTAAGTGGTATCAGCTGGGCCTATTCTGTGTCCAAACCCGAAGCCAATTATGGCCTCGTTTGGCATGAGTGGTACCCTGGCATTATGGAGTTGAATCGCTCCAAAAAGCGAACCATCTGGCTCGACTACACCGCCGATTGGTGAGCGACCTGTAAAGTCAATGAGGCCCGTGTGTTCTCAGACCAAAAAGTTCTCGATAAGCTCAAAGAGCTCAATGTCATGTTAATCCGAGCCGACAATACTCAGCGACTCCAATCAATTAACGACGACCTTAAGCGTTACAACCGTGCTAATCTTCCAGTCAACATTATCGCCCCATCGAACCCCGAAGCTCCCGTCATCATCATGCCAGAGCTCTTTGGTCCGGCAGAAGCTCTCCAGGCTCTCGAAGAAGCAGTTGGCGCAAGCTCTTAGAGTGGGCCCATACCTCACCATCTGGGCATTCATCCTGCTCGTTTGAGATCTCTACTAAAATCGTAATTTTCCAATCGCCGATTGCGGGAGCACTAGGGCAGACTCGAAGCATGAACATTTCTCGTCGACGTTTCAGCTCTTTGGCCTCTCTTGCCGCGCTCGCTCCCATGGCGTCTATAGCCCGTGAAAGAGGTCACAATCCAATTGGGGTCTCGACCTACAGCTATTGGGGATTTCAAAGAGATGAATTTCGCGATATCGGAAAATGTATCGATCTTGCCGCTAAAACTGGATTCGATGGCGTGGAAATCCTCCAAGTTCAGATGGAAGATTTCTCCCCTGCAGCGCTCCAGAAGATCAAACGCCACGCGTTTCTTGCCGGCATTGATCTCATGGGTCTCTCCACCCACCAAGACTTCGTCGATCCGTCCGAACGGGTTAGAAGGCGAAATGTCGAACAGACCATTTGCTACCTTGAACAAGCTTATGCTTTAGGCATCCCTACCATTCGGATTAACACCGGCGGCTGGGGAACCAGAAAAAATTTTGATGATCTGATGGCTCACCGGGGAATCGAAGAAGTTCTTCCAGGTCATACTGAAGAGGAAGGCTTTGAGTGGGTTATTCAGTCAATGGAGCAACTCGTTCCGATCGCAGAAAAGTGTGGCGTTGTTTTGGGGTTAGAAAATCATTGGGGATTAGGCTTAACACCCGAAGGAGTGTTACGAGTTGTTGAAGCCGTGAACTCACCATGGCTACAAGTCACGCTCGATACTGGAAACTTCCTTGAGGACCCCTATGACCGCCTCGCAAAACTAGCACCAAAAACCGTACTCCTTCAGGCTAAGACTTATTATGGCGGAGGACGGTGGTACACCCTAGATCTCGACTACGCTCGCATCGCCACCTTGATGAAAAAGGTCAACTACCGTGGTTATATTTCTCTCGAGTTTGAGGGGAAAGCCGATCCTCTTAGCGCAGTCCCCAAGAGCCTCGAGCTTTTGCGTAAGCATTTCTAAGAGGTCAGCGACAAGGCAACGATCTGAGGGAGCTCTCTATCCTGGGATGAGCACCCTGAGCACAAAAAAGCTGCTCTTCGATGAGAAAGAGCAGCTTTCGAAAACTTTAAAGAATCAGAGCACTCCTAAAACGGAATGTCGTCATCATCGTTGTCAAAGTCATTTGCAGGAGCTCCACCTTGGTTCGACGGAGCCGACGAGGAAGGTTGATCTTGAGAGGACTGCTCACTTTCGTAGGCCGAACCTCCTCCCCCATTACCTCCGCCACCTCCAGGAAGAAATTGCATATTTTCTCCCACCACTCTGAGACGGCTTCTTTTTTGGCCAGACTGCTTGTCGTCCCACTGATCAAGTTGCAAGCGACCCTCGATAAAGACCGGACGGCCCTTTCCAAGATACTGCCCTGCCAACTCAGCTTGGCGGCCCCAAAGAGTCACGTCCACATAAGTGACCTCCTCGATGCGCTCTCCATTATCTCCCGTGCGAATCCGGTTAATTGCCATGCCCAGATCAGTGACCGCTGTTCCTTTCGGGGTATAGCGGATCTCAGGGTCCCGGGTCAAATTCCCGAGAAGCATTACTTTGTTTACACTAGCCATAATGGAGAAGTTTAAATTCGTTTAGGAAAGACGCTGATAATGCTGAAGGTGCACCGTGTTATTCAACTTAAGACGACTTTGAATCTTAGAAACAACATCGGTATCAGCTTCAAAAATATAGTTCACGTAGTGGCCTCCGTCGAGCTTGCGTGCGTTGTAGACAAATTGTTTACGACCCAGTTGCTTGATTTCGTCGAGCTTGGCGCCTTCCTCTTCGAGTTCTTTGGCGACCGCGCTGACAAGATCATCAACGCTCTTCTCTGTTCCCTGGGTGTTTAGCACAATCAGGCCCTCGTACTTGCGATTCATCTTCCGTTGGTTGTTTCGGTTTATTTTGAGATCGAGTGTTAAACTCATTGGCAGCAATTTCAATGCTGCTCGAAGCGGCAAGCTGCACAGCATCGGCGGCTCTTGCAAGCGTGTTTTCTAGGAGTTCACGCTCAGAGGGAGCAAATTGCCCTAAAACATGACCCACTAGCCGCTCTCCACATGCTCCATCAATGCCAATTTTAAGTCTCGGAAAAGCATTTGACGGTAAATGATTGAGCAACGAACGGATTCCATTGTGACCCCCATGCCCTCCATTCATTCGAAACCTTAGGGTGCCTAAAGCGAGTGAAACATCATCAAAAACAACCAAGATCTCCTCCGGCTTCCACTGGTAAAATCGGGACATCGACCCCACAGCTCGGCCACTTTCATTCATGTAGGTTTGCGGTTGGATCAGCGTGAGAGCCCCAATTTTGCAAATTTTCGACTCCCACTTTGTTTCGAGTTTGAAATCTTGTCCGATACGATCAGCGATTTGGTCAAGAACGCGAAAACCCACGTTGTGTCTCGTTCGAACGTATTTTTCGCCAGGATTGCCTAATCCAACAACGGCTTTAATCGCAGTCATCTTCTCCAATCCTCACAAAAAACGCCCGGCACTGGAAGTACCGAGCGTTTTGAAAAAAAAAAAGAAAGAACAAAAGCCTTGGAGCTTGCTCCCTTACTCGGAAGCAGCGCCCTCCTTGCCGCTTTCGGCAGCCGCTGACTTCGTCGCCCGTGATTCATTCACGATGGCCACAAGAACATTATCAGGAAGCGTCGCGCTCACTCCTTCTGGCAACTCAAGGTTACCCACGGTGATGGATTCACCAACGCCAAGTTCTGAAACATCCGCATGAATGATTTCAGGGAGATCCTTAGGCGAACAAGAAATTTCGAGATCACGGATCAACTGCTCAAGAATACCACCAGCACGCACTCCGACGGGCTCACCATGAAGCTCGATTGGGATGTTCGCGCTGATCTTCATGTCATCAGTCACCGCAAGGAAGTCAGCATGCACCAAGTCACCAGAAAGAGCGTTGTGCTGGGTTGCTTGGAGGAAAGCCGTTTGAGGAGCTCCACCGTCGATCTCTAAATCAACGAGAATACTTTCCGAAGCACTCAGCGCCAACATGTCTTTGAGAGTCTTGGCATGCACTTTGATATTGAGGTTCTCTTGGCCCTTTCCGTAGACGACAGAGGGAAGATAGCCTTCACGGCGCATTTGCTTGAGGACACCCGAGCCAGTGCGCTGGCGGGTTTCAGCTTTGAGAGATTGGGTCTTCGCCATGGATCTAGAATAGTAAAGGTTCCTGCGAGACGTTCTCGCGCGGGGCGGGTGAGTAAACTGTGAAAGGCCGTTTAGTCAATCCCTGTTTTTCATCAAAAGCCAGATTCCTGGGGATTTTTTAAAAAAAAGTCCCTTTTCTTGCCCAATTTTTATTCTCCTTCCAGAATAGCGGAGATGTTGAGCTTTTGGAACATCAGGCTGCAAGTTTTGGGATTGTTGGTGCTCAGCGACTTTGTTGGTGCTCTTCACGCAACAACCCAGATTCTCTCTATTGAAGATCCTCTTGCCGAAAAAAGCCTCAATTTGCTTTTCCTAGGATATCAGGAAAACACTCACCATAGCCCCTCTGCCGTTTACGAAGCCCTCACGCCTTCTTTTTCTGAGGACAGAATCGAGGCGACTTTTACCAATTCTTTGTCAGACATTGATCCGGACTACTTGGATCAATTCGAGGCCCTCGTGATGTATGGGAATGTTCAAAGCTCCGGAATCACTTCGCCAAACCAACCACTCGTTCCAATTCTCATTGATTACGTCGAGAGAGGCGGCGCTTTGATTGGCCTTCATGTCGCCAGTGCGGCCTTTCGTAATGACACTCGCTTTGCTGCCCTTCTTGGGGGGCGCTTTGAACAACATTTTCACGGTGAGTTCACCCCAGAGTCCATTCTTCCAAATCATTGTCTGACCAAAGGGCTAACCCCGCTGACTTCTTGGGATGAAACTTACATTCTTAAGGACCTCAATCCTGATATTACAGTCTTACAGGAGCGAGTCCATTCCCCCACCCAGCGTTTTGCGTGGACTTGGACTCGAACGCAACAACTCGGTAGGGTTTTTTACACGGCAAGTGGTCACGTCCCAGGAAGTGGCCTCACCGACCCCTTCAACGCGATCACCAAGCCTGAATTCTACGACCTCGTCATGAGGGGGATTCATTGGACCACAAGACGACACTTTTCATCCGTCAAGGGTCCGATTCCTACCAAAACCGCTGTTTGGGGAGAAGCAATTCACCAAGGAACTGGAAGAGCCTGTTTATGGGTCGACAGTGGTGATGGGCCAACCTTACTTGCCGTTCAAGATGATTCTCTGCTCCTTAATTCCCGCTCGTTGAGATGGAACGGGGTTACCGAAGGAAGCCTGCTTCCTTGCAAGACTCCTGAAGAAAGCGCTCTTTTCCATGCCACTTTCACGGACTCAACCAATCAACAGATCCCAGCACTCGGTAGAATTGAGAAAGACGGAACGCTCCAAACATTAGCCCTTCAAGGTCAGCCATCTCCGTCTTCATTGAGTGGAGAAATCATCGCGAGCTTTGGAAGTGAGATTGGGCGAAGTTTTGTCGGCAATTCTCAGGGAGATCTCGTTTTTAGAGCGGTCCTTCAAAACCCTCAAACTCTCGATCGCCGCACCGCAATCCTTAATGGAAGTTTGCAGGAAGTTCTATCCGAGGGGGACACCTTGAGTCACCTCACAAGCAACCACACAATTTCATCGCTCGCCGATGGGCTTCTCACCTTCAATTATTCTGGCAATGCGGTATTCACCGCAACCCTGAACTCTGGGTCAACAGCCATCATTGGAGACATTGCAGGTTCTCAAAAAGTCGTGGCCATCCAAGGAGAGGAAGTCCAAGGGTGGAGCGGAACCCAATGGGGAGAAATCACCCAGCTTTCACTCACCCCCGAAAATGATCTATTTTTCTCCGCTACTCTGACAGGCAACGTCTCAGCAAGCAATGATTCTGTGCTTGCTCGTTTGCGCCTCGGTGAGACTCATCCCACCATTCTTGTGAGAGAGGGCGATGAGCTTTCTCCAGATGTTTTTGTTGGAGAACTCACTTCATTTGACTTTTCTCCAGATGACACGGGAAGGTGTTTCTTCTATAACACCCTAACAGGTTCTGGTGTGAGTGCAGAAAACGATCGCGCGCTGCTCTCGCTGGGAGATACCGCTCAAATCGCTGTTCGCGAGGGAGAGCTTCTTCCTGCCATCGGGGCGACAACAAGACTGGGGGCCAATCTAGGTGAATCTCCACTCGCGGTAGATCCAAGTGGGGTGGTTTATTTCCACGCTGATGTGGTCTTCCCTGGCGCCACTCAAAAGGCTCTCCTACAGCTAGAGCAATCCGTTGTTTTTTCTGTTCTTAAATCAGGGGAGCTTCTTTCTGAGAGACCTGGTCTTGCACATCGAGTAGAAAACATTCTCCCTTTCCGCTCGTCTGGTGTGCGAGGTGCTACCCCTCCCCCAAGTCGGAATGGTCACTTGACGATTCAAGTGGAAGCAACATCGGGCCACCGACTCGTCTTGCTGCTCTCTGAGCTAGAGGATTTAGATCAGGACCTCATCCCTAATCGCGTCGAGGCGGCTCTTGCAGGAGATCCAAACGACTCTCAATCGACCCCGGTCTTGCCAAAAATCGAGTTTCAGGACGGAGCTTGGTTTTACACTTTTATCAGGCCAACAACTGCCAATCTCCCAAACCCTCAGCTCGAAGAGTCACAAGACCTTGAGGTTTGGCAAAGATCTAGAGCCGCTATCGAGCGCTGGCCGGATCAAAGCCCAGCTCCTGAGAACTACGAAAAGGTAGGGGTCGCCTTGAGCCAATTGAACGCCCGCCAGACGTTTTTGCGCTTAGCCTTTTAGCTATCAATATCAAAAAGGGAAGTCACCGACTCACCTCGATTGATTCGGTGAATGGCCTCACCAAGGATGGGAGCAATCGAGACTGGTCTCACTTTCCCCCGAGCCTCAACCGGCGTGGAGTTTGTCGTAATAACCTCCTCAATGACCGAGCTCTCGATTCTTTCGTGCCCCAAATCACCAATCACCGCGTGCGTCACCGCCGCAAAAATCCGCTGTGCGCCGGCTTCGCGAAGGATTTCAGCGGCCGCACATAAAGTCCCTGCAGTTTCGGTCATATCATCGACAAGAACCACATCACGACCTTCAACTTCGCCAATGACCTGCATCGCTTCAACTTCAGTTGCTGAGACTCGGTGTTTGGCAACAATCGCTAATCGCGCTCCAAGCGCATCTGAATAGGCTCGAGCCATTTTTACACCACCCACATCAGGTGAGACGACCGTTAGATTTGAACAGTCTCCTTGAAATCGGTCGCGCAACTCTTTGATGACAATCGGCTTCCCATAAAGGTGGTCGACTGGAATATTAAAAAAGCCCTGAATCTGAGCAGCGTGTAAATCCATCGTGACGACACGATCCACTCCAGCTGCCGAAAGTAAGTCGGCCACTAACTTTGCCGTGATGGGGACACGCGGTTGATCTTTTCGATCCTGACGAGCGTATCCGAAAAAGGGAATCACGGCATTGATGCGGCCTGCACTAGACCGTTTTGCAGCATCCACCATAATCATCAACTCCATCAGGTTGTGGTTGGTTGGAGGACACGTGGGTTGGATAATAAAGACATCCTCACCTCTGATGTTTTCATTAATTTTCACAAACGTCTCGCCGTCAGGAAAGGCTGTGACCGAAACGTCAGCGAGTGGGTGATTTAAGTAGGAAGCGATCCCCTGAGCCAACTCGGGGTGAGCCGACCCCGTGAAGAGTTTCATGCCGAAATTATCAATCATCTTGAGACCTCGTTGTGTTAGCGTTTCCGGGAGCTGGGATCAAGACCAGCTTCCTGATTGATATAATCAGCGATCGCCTCTTGCGACAATTCAACCGGTTTTGTGCCGACTAATTTGAGAAGTTCTAGGTTTTCTTGGAGCTGCGTCCATTGAGCAGCCCACTTAGATCTAGGCTCTTTTTTGAAGAAATCCTCTGCTTGTCGGTATCTCATCGCTGCGGATTGCATCAAAGCATATGCCAATTCAGGATTGCGCGGCCTCGCCTGTTTCCAGACTCGATCACCTTGCCAATAGAGAGCCTCACCCTCCAAGAGGGCGATCCGAGCTTCGAGTTCTAACCTAAAGAGCTTGTCAGCAGGGGCCTCACGCCACGCATTTAAAACCTCTGTTCTTTTCTCAATGAGGTGATGGGACTTTCTAAAATGAGCCAACGCGATTTGGCCCTCCCCTTTGTCCGAGGCAAGCAGCCCCTGCCCATAACGACTCCTTGCCGCATAGAGGTGGGGTTTCAAAAATGGCTCACGAACCTTCAATCGCTCCATCGCCAATTCATAATATTGATTGGCTTTGGGGAAATTACCCATCAGATCATAGACATGAGGAACCATTACCAACGCAACCGAAGAATGGGGATCTAGATCCTGCGCAACAAGAAGGTGATCTAAGGCAATTTGCGCAAATACTTGTTCACTCTCCAGATCATTGGCTTCTCTGGCCTTGGTTGATTGTTCCATCGCTTGACGAGCAGAATCTTCAAGAATGTCAGAGCTAAATCCAATGGTGGCGGACTCTTTGAGCTGATCGAGCGCTTTGATCGTCTCGCTTTTTTGAGTTGAAGCCTGCAATCGAGATTGTCCGCTTTCATACAATAGGAAAGAACGCGTCAGCCTCTCACCCAAGAAACCTAAGACCGATGCAATCAGGAGACTCGCGATCGGGCGCAAGAATTTCACTGAAGGTAAGCTCGGTGAGCTCGCTTTGCCATCCAGAACCAAAATTCCCATCAACAAGCCAACCACCATCGCACAGGCAGGAAGATGAAGGACAAAACTAAAGAAGCCTTGAGCTGCCATTGCCGCTACGCCTCCAAGGGCTCCAATTTTGAGCGGAATTAACCAAGCCGGGTGTGAGCCTCGCTCGAAGAGCAAACTGAGAATGGTCAGGATTCCATAACCAAAAAGCAGAACAATAATCAATCCCACTCCAATAAGTCCATAATCGGACATCGCTTGAAGATACTCATTGTGCGCAAAAACGGGATTATTGTTCCAAATCGAATGCTCCTCAGGATCCCAATACTTGAGGGCTAAGTATGAAAATGATCGCGGCCCATGACCGATGACTGGTGAGTCCTGAAACATTTCAAAAGCAAGCTGCTGAAAGTAAATTCGACCTCCATCATGGATTTGAGCATTTTCTTGGCTGGCTTCTCCGGAGATTTCTTCAATCCCGGCTCTGCGATTTGTTAATTCCTGAATGACCGGGCGCGCCGTGATGATCCCTGCCACTAAAGCAACCAAGCTTACAACGATTGCGACTCCAAAGCCCGAGTGTTTCGCCGCTTTCATGGCACTGAGGCCACCCACCACAAACACCCCGAATCCAACGATAAAACCCAACCATCCACCTCGAGAACCTGAAGCTAGAAGACAAGCAACCGAGGCCAAAACAACAAGGACACACAGCCCTCGGAGCCACCATTTCTTCGTATAGAAAGACAAAGCAAAGAAGAGAAAAACCGAGCCGTTCAAATAAGCAGCCATGTAATTGTAATGGCCGAAAACTCCTGAGAGCATGGGCTTTAGCGCAAAGGAATCCCTCCATAGAAACAGCTGTGCATCCGAACTCACTTGGCAGGCAACCATCACAGCATTCGCGAGAGAGCTGATCCCGAGACAGATCACCACAAGCCGCAAAACACTTCGCCCACCATAGGCACTTGCCAAATAAAACCCGAGAAATACGGCCACGAGAATCGCATCGGCGACTGCGGCCCCTGGAGGTCCCCCAGCCAGAGCCCTCCATAGAAAATAAGTCCCTGCAATTAAAGTTGCGCCCAGCAAAAGTCGGCGACTGTGGAGGGGTTGAGCGCTTTTTGCTCCAAACACAAAAAGAAGGCTACTGAGAGCTAAGGTCAGCATGCCAAACCCTACCCTCGAATAAGTGAGGTCGACTCCCATCCCGCCAACGAGAAGAATGGACAAGCCAACCAACAGCGCTGCACAAAGGTGAATCTTCTTCATCGTGCCCCCTTTCCAAATAAAACAGCCGGAACGGTCTTCAAAAGGATGCGGGCATCTTCCCAGATAGACCACCGGTCAATATAATCGAGATCAAGTTTCATCCACTCGTCAAAACTGGTGATGTCGCTGCGTCCACTAATCTGCCAAAGGCAAGTGATGCCTGGCTTCATGCTGAGTCGCCTTCGGTGAGATGAATTCTCAATGGCTGCGATCTCATGGACTGGCAATGGACGAGGCCCGACAAGACTCATTTGACCTCGAAGAACGTTGATCATCTGTGGCAACTCATCGATGCTGTACTTTCGCAAGAAAGCGCCAAAGGGGAAAACCCTCGGATCACTTTGCAATTTGAAGGCTGGTCCATCCAACTCATTGCCGTGAGATTCTTTAATATCGCTGAGCTGCGCTTCTGCGTCCGGAATCATCGTGCGAAATTTATAAATACGAAATGGCTTTCCGTAGAGTCCCCCACGCTTCTGTCGAAAAATCACCGGAGCACCCGGGCTAGCCAGACGAATCCCCACCATTGCGACGACCAAAAGTGGGAAAGTGAGGCAAAGAATCAAAAAGGCTCCTACCCAATCTACGAGCTTCTTAGCAAAAAGCTGCCATGAGAGATCGGGGGTCGATCGAAACACTAACATCGGCTTTCCCCCAACGACATCGAAGCTTGGGCGCGCCACCTGAGTTCTTAAAAAAGAAGCCCCAATCCAGGCTTCTACTCCTTGGGTTTCGCATGCCTCAACCGCTTGAGCCACTCTCTCAAACTGGGCGTGACCGGCTAAAAAGACCACGCGCTGAACCGCTTCTTCCCGGAGAAGGGAGTCCAAATCTTCGACGGACTTCTCTTGCAGATCATAATGCTCAACCACCATCCACGTGCTAAGAACCTCGGAGTCCACTTCCCTGAGAAAGCTTTCTGTCTCTTCTCGATCGCCCGCTAAAACAACTCTCTCTAAAAACCCCTCATCCTGTGCACGTCTGCGGAGATATTTTGCCGTAGCTTGCATCCTCAAACTGAGGAAAAGGAATGCCAATATAAAACCAGTCGCGAGAATCAGTCGTCTCGCGCCTTCAAACTTACCAAACACGGCGACACTCCCGATCACGAAAGCCATCAAGGTCACGCCGCGTAAAAGGCCATTTAAGCTTTGCCCTTTGCTCTTGGAAAGAAGTCGGTCGTAGTGGCCAAATTTTTCTAGGAATAAAGGCGTGAGGGGAACAGCGAGAAAGACAGACCAAGTCATTTGCTCTAGGCCTTCTCCCCCGCCATCTAAGCCAATGAGCTCCCTCAGTGGACCCCGGAGAGCAGCCGCAACGACAAAGGCCAACCAAACAAGAACTGCATCGATGAGTTGCAGGAGCTGAACGGAGAAATGCTGCCGACTTCCGCGCTCACTCATAGTTCAAAATCCCTCCTTTCGATAGTGATGGATCCTGACCTTTCGCTGGGTCGGCGACAACAACCGGCAACAACTCCTGTAAAAACTCCCCAACAAACTCTTGGGTCTCTTGCTCATCAAATGGCGTCGTTTCCCCAATAGAAATCCCTTGATCAGTGTATTTTTGAGAAATTGCCGACGAAATCGTCACGTATGCCCATCTCTGATCATAGCCTTTGAGAAGCCGATCTTTGATATCCTCACCGGTTCTTTGATAATGACCTGCCATGATTTTTTCATGGCCCAAAAAAGTATAATAAAAGACCCGCCAATGGTAGGCAACCTCACCATTTGGCAGTTTTCTCGTCGTTGGATTGCCACTTTCGTCTTCAACGATCATGGCCATGCGGCAAATCATTTCTTTGACGGGAAATGATTCCTCATTGGCAAGCAGCCCTTTCCACTCAAAATACCGTTCACTCATAAACTCCCAACCCTGAGCTCGAAGACAAACTTCAGGCCGATGAATACTCTGGCTTAAGTTTTTTCCTGAGAAAACAATGGAGACCTGTATGGAAGGCTTTTGATCTGAAGCGTTGATATAATCCATCCGCTCAAATTCCGTATCAAGAGCGAGAACCTCTCTCTCTCGTGCTCCCGGCTCTTGGGCACGCCCCATCCATTGTCCAATTCTTTCCGGTAAATCCTTCGCGAGACGCGAGGGCTTCATTTGAGCGGTCTTTGGCAGGGCGAAGACGAGCCCCACAAAGGACAAAATGATCAAAAGCAAGACCGTCATTCTTCGTTTCATCATCACACGCCCTCCTCTCCCGCTTTGACAACCTTCTTCACTGAACGTTTAATTTTTTTTCTCCCTCGAGTGCGATAATTCAACAGAAAATCGATAAGATAGAGCCCAGAAAGCGCGATGGGGAAAAAGAATAACAACCCAGCCCAATCATGATATGTTTGCTTAGCAAAGTCTTCTAGGCCCATCTGGGAAAATACCAAAATCGTGAAGATCCGGCCAAAATTCCCGATGATTGCTAGGGGAAAAGAAGCTGCGAATAGGACCGCTTTTTTCCAAAGTTCTTTTTGGGTGTAATTCGCGTAGACCGCCGAAATCATGACCAAAGCCATGAGCGAGCGAATGCCACTGCAACCCGGAGCAATCTCAAGGCCATTGCCTTTTACAGAAATGTTTGTTCCCGCCATGGTGAGGTCCATCCCGCAAAAAACACCAACGTGATAACACAACTGCGTGATGAGAATCTGAAGTCGGCCAGTCAGGAGAACTTCAAGCCCGGGCACTGGAATGGCAAACCAGAAGAAAAAAGCTGGGAAAACAACCGCCTTCGCAACTTTCCAACCCAGACAATAGTGAGCAAATCCAACAATGACGAAGGGTGCGCCGATGAGAGCAAGTCGCGGCTGAATGGTGCGAATTGAGGCAAAGTAAAACAACAGGCCTAGGAGTAAGGCTCCCAGACCCCACCATGAGGGAAGCACTCGGTAGTCGCGCGCTTTAGTCCAAGCCATGGCGACCATGACCAGAAACGCAAAAGGAATAAAGCGCCCGTGAAAAAACCCATTTTGAGCATTACATGCAAGCCAAGTCCATTTTGCTAAACTCTTTCCAGCCGTGGTTGGGTATGCTGGATAAATGAAATACATGCACAATAATAACACCAAAGAGCTCACGCCCATCATCAGCGTCTTGGTGGGAAGAACCTGCAGCTGACACACGGTCAGACCAGTGGGTGGATGATGATCACCCTGTTGTTCTTCAGATTTCATGATTGGATTAAGGACGATTCTCTATGGCGAACAAGCTCAAATCTAGCTCTCAAATCAGGGGCTTTGAGGATACACAACATCATCTGATGACCACATAATCTGGTCATTACCTGCTGATCGACACTGAATCTTAAAGGCGCTTTCCCGATGAAAAAAAAGAGCAATGCCATTGCGATCAGTCAACTCGCCATCTTGGTTGACCGCTGGATGATCAGGTGGAATCCAAGCAATTGCCTCACGATTCCCCCCTCGTAAGAATGTCGTAATCGCTTGATTATCGGGTAAAAAGTAGTGGTCAAAATCCTTCAAAAGCGATTGAGAATTTGTTAAAAGCGCCGATACGGTTTCGAGATCTTGTAAGATCGTTTTGCCACTTTGCCCGTAGCTCTCCACAAAGGCAGATTTCAGGATCACTCGCTGAGGGTTGGGCCCTTGAGGGCTTGAGGAGGAAGCGCTTTGAATAGATTGAGATGAATCTTCGTTAGAGGGCAACGATGATTTTCTAATTGAGAACCATCCCCAAAAACTCAAGGCGACAATCATCGCCAAAGCAAAAGGTCCTTTCTTCATCCAAGATTCATAAGACCCAGCGGAGGATCTTGGCTTTCCGGAGCATAAAACCGCCCAATATTCGGGAGAACCTGAGCAAGGTTCGCCTTAGAAACTCCCATCCAGAGAGCGAGTTCGGCAAAATACTGGTCCACAGAAGTCGTCGGCACCAATCTCCCTCGACCGCTGTCTAAAAGACTGCCCAACGCAAGCTCTGGATACTCACCAAAGACTTGGCCACCACGAACCGCACCACCCACAACAAACTGATTACCACCCCAAGCATGATCGCTCCCACCGCCATTCGGTGAGAGAGTGCGACCGAAATCAGATGAAGAAAAGAGAGTCACTTGATCCTCCATGCCCATCCCTGCAATCGCGGCCTGGAACTCTCCAATGGCTTGGCTCAATTGAGCTAACATGGAGGGATGTGGATCGAGTGATGAGTGGTGATCCCAGCCTCCGGCCAAAACGAAAAAGGTTTGTCTTTTCTTGTTCATCCCGCTCCTCGCCGAGATGCCTTCCACCACATCCTTGAGCTGCATGGAAATGGGATTGGTTTGCGTGAAGGTTGCGTTTACCGGCTCAGCAATTGAAAGCGCAGCTTTATATTCTTCCCCTGCTGCAATCGCTTCCTTTGTCCTGCTTACAAAAGTCTTTTCAAAGACATTGCGATACTGTGCGTCTAAAATACTCTCAATGGCACTTTGTCTTGCTCGGTAGCTGGGTTGGTTCCAATTTTTGAGTCCTGGAATACTCCCGGGAGATTTTGCGAAAACACTCGTGGTCCCGCTGCTCTGAAACACATTCATCCCAGCGAGTGAAATATTCATCGATACTCCACTAACCCCATTCAAGTCTGCAAAAAGGTCTGCTAAGCGCCCCCCCCAACCTGACTTGGGAGATCTCGTATCAGGAAGTCCTGACTGCCAATGGAGCTGCTGGTCAGAGTGAGAGAAAAGACCCAAAGGAAGCTTCGCGGTGCCCGCCTGAATCCCGGCGACAGTGGTGGCCTCCAAAAGGGTTCCAACATTCGCTATAAAAGCCGCCTTGCCGCTTTCATAGAGGCTCCATAGCTCAGGCATGTTTTTATTCAGAGCGAGCTGGCGGCCATCGGGTAAGGCTTGAGAAAAGGCAGTGAGTTCACTGGGGCGAAGAGCGAGACTTCCGCGAGCTGAGGCATACTGATCATAGGCCTCCGCTCCATAGGGAACTAACATGTTAAACGAATCATTCCCTCCTGCCAAAAAGACGCAGACCAACGCTTTATAATCTTCTTCGGGAAGATCTTCTGCAGCTGAAAGTGATCCCGTGAGGCGCAAATTAAAAATTGAAGAAAGTGCGGAAATCGAACCTACCGAGGCACAACTTGCTTCACCTATAAAGCGTCGACGTTTCATTTTCTCTTCAGTTTACTCTATCTTAAAACACTAAATTCAGGAGAAGTGACAATTGTCTGCACGGCGACTTTCACCTTTTCTGCCTCAACAGCTTCTCCCAAAATTCGTTCTTTCACAGCCTCTCTAGTGACCGCCGACATTTGACCGTAAGTCAACAAATTATCAAGGTGGTCAATTAAGGTGTCTGGTGATTGAAGCATCTCTAACTCCTCGGTATAATCGATCCCCTGACCCAATGTCCTGAGGAGGCCGTGGACTTCAAGCGGTCATGAGTTGTTAAGAGAGTGCTTGATGTGGCAATCTGAAACTCAGGGGCAACAAGCTCCGCATCTTGAATTGGACCTACTGGCGTGAAATCCGGAAGATAAAAATTAAATACGGTTGGCGAGGACATGACAAACTGTCCCAACTCGGTTTTTAGGGTAGGAACGAGAGCGCCATACTTCCCCGATTGATCCGAAGGAGCAAAGGCCCTCATGATATGAATCATCCGGAGTAAAGGCTCCCGAAGTTTTCCTCTCTGACCGTTGTCAATACCGACCTCTCTGGCCTCCGGATCGAAGAGAATGGCTCGGACGACTCGATCAAGCGTTCCTCCACTTGTCTGCCATGCCGAAACGACTCTGCGGATGTAGTCCGTGCTGGGATTTGAGGAGGTGAGTCTCTGAATTAAGAGCCGACACATAAACGGGGCGGTATTGTCGTGATTGGCAAGGGCATCGAGCGCTTGTTGGACATCCTCTTCGCCTGATTGCCCTTCGGGAATGGTGATTCCCCGAAAAAGAACCTTGGGGCCCGGCTCATGTTCTTCATCCCAAACTTTCATGGGATAAATATAATCATTCCCATTGGGGAGATCATAAAAACTGGTTGCCAAACTTCCGTTCGTTCGGCTGTGACTCATCCCCGTAAAGACTTTAGCAAGCTCGGTGATGATCGAATTATCATAGGTCGGAATATCATTGCCAAAAGCGTCCCTCTTTCGAGATCCATCGAGCTCTAATTCCCATAGACCAATCGAGAACAACTGCATGATCTCACGAGCAAAATTCTCGTCCGGAAACCGATTAATCGACAAATCAGACTTCCGGTTATTTAGATGCGATAAATAAAACCCCATCGTCGAACTATAGGTGACGTGGTTGAGTAAATCCCGATAAGCGCCAAAAGCATTTTTAATAAACGGGTCATAATAAGCGGCCTGAACAAGAGCGTTATCACCAATCACTGTGCCGGGCTCGTTATTGACAACAAAGATCTGGCTCAGTGCATAAGCAATGCGGTGACGAAGTTGATCCGGCGTAATGAGTGCGGCCCTCCACCAGCCTTGCCTCCAATAGAGCGCGCTCACCGGCTGCTGCGTGCGAAACATGTGGGTTTGAGTGGTGGTCAGAGATTTCTTGGTCTGGCTCTCAAACCAACCGGTCAGACCAAGATCTCTCACCTCTTGGATCAAAGCTTTGGTGGGGCCGAAGCTTGCCTGCACTAAAAATCGCGCAGCTTCGTCGGCCGTTGGGAGACGTTGGGCAATGACCTCCCCCGTCACGAGGGAGAGACCTTGAGGATCTTCGAGCAAGGTGAGGGCGCTTTCATAATCTAAC
>JALRJZ010000039.1:4879-15586 GCA_023261045.1 Akkermansiaceae bacterium | reverse complement strand
ATAGCGACATTGTTGTCGTGGTTAAACCAAGTGGGTTTCTTTCCGTCCCGGGAAAAGGACCTGATAAGCTTGATTCTGTCTCACACCGAATCAGGACATCCACGCCGGGCTGCATTCCGCAACCTGCCGTTCACCGGCTTGATATGGATACCTCGGGAATCATGGTCTTAGGTTTGACGGCTCAAGCTCATCGGCATCTCTCGATTCAATTCCAAGAACGACAAACTCAAAAAGAATACCAAGCTCTACTAGAGGGTGAACTCCAAGGGAATTGCGGAACAATTCACCTCCCATTTCGTCTCGATGTCGAAAACCGTCCCTTTCAAATCTATGACGAAATTCACGGAAAAATGGGGACAACTCACTGGAAAAGGGTTGGAATTGAAAACGGTTTTACCAGGATCAATTTTTTCCCAGTTACCGGGCGAACCCACCAGCTTCGCATTCATTGCGCGCACCCCAAAGGGCTTGGGATACCCATCGTTGGAGACACCTTTTACGGTTCTGGAACGATAAACGGACAGCTCAAACTGCATGCGAAAAAACTCGTGTTCACACACCCAACATCGGGCAAAGAGATGACCTTCGAAAGCTCCGTTCCGTTTTGAAGCGTTAAGAGACAACAATCACATATGTGATAAGCTGACTTGTTCTTGCCTCCCAGTTTCGTAAACTCGAGGAATGAGAAGAATCATCATCGCCGCTTCAATCACATCAACCATCTGGGCTCAACAAGCCCCCTTCCCAACTGCTGGAAGCATTGAACGACTCGATTCTGCACTTGATCAACTCATTGAGCCAAATGCCAAAATTGAAGTCATCGCCTCTGGGTTGACTTGGTCTGAAGGACCTGTCTGGGATAAGGCAAATGCTCGCCTCCTTTTTTCTGACGTTCCCAACAACGTGATTCATCAATGGACAGAACAAGACGGCCTAAGCGTTTTCATGAAGCCTTCTGGGTTTACTGGACCAGCAGAATACAGCAGAGAATCAGGATCAAATGGACTGACCATCGACCAGAAAGGAAACTTGCTGACCTGCGAACATGGTGATCGCCGAGTCTCCACCCTCCCACTGAGTGGAGGTGGAAAAATGACCTTAGCGGATCGGTGGGATGGTAAGCGCTTTAACTCGCCAAATGATCTGATCGCACACCCTAAAGGATGGGTCTATTTTACAGACCCGCCCTATGGACTTCCAAAGCAAGAAAACGATCCAAGTCGTGAGATCGAGCAATTTGGGGTTTATCGAATCAACCCCGATGGAAAAGTTGATCAGGTCATCAGCAACCTCAAGCGGCCGAACGGAGTGACCCTCTCTCCCGACAGTCAAACTCTCTATGTCGCACAGTCCTATCAAGCAGAAGCCTGGCTCATGTCTTATCCAGTCGACCAAGAAGGAAATATTGGACAGGGGAAAATTCTCTACGATGCCACGCCTCTCACCAAAAAAGACAAGGGATTACCTGATGGACTCAAAACAGATCAACAAGGCAACATCTGGTGCACTGGACCTGGAGGTGTTCTTGTCATTTCGCCCGAAGGAAAACTCCTCGGCCGGATTCTCACAGGGCATTTAACTGCCAATTGTTGTTTTGGTGATGATGGATCAACTCTTTATATGACTGCGGACTACTACATCATGAGAATCCGCACGAAAGCAAAGGGAACAGGATTTTAAAAAACTCAATCATATCGGATGAAGACGCAAAGGAGCTCGGAAATTGTCAACGCTCTCGAGAGAGAGATCATGGATGGGAGCCTCACTCCTGGTGAACGTCTTCCTTCCGAAGAAAAACTCTGTGCCCGCTTTGAAGCAAGTCGCACCGTTATCCGCGAGGCAATCCAACAGCTGCGCGGACGCGGCCTTCTGCGCACCCTGAAGGGTTCAGGATCCTATATTGCTGATCCAAGCCTAGAGAACCTCGCAGGAGCGATCCAAACTTACTCAGTTCTCACCCATTCGGATAGTTACCTCGAGCTCATGGATTTTCGTATTCTTCTCGAGACTGAATGCGCGCGTCTCGCTGCTATTAATGCAGGAGAGAGAATCATTGATATGATGCAGCGAGCGCAGGACAAAATGGAAAACTCCCGTGGAAACTTAAAGCGCTTTGGAGAAGCTGACATTGCATTTCATTTGGCGATCGCGGCAGGCTCGAAACATAATCTGTATGCGACTGTCTTGAGCGCCCTCGAGAAACGATCCATTGAATATGCCCACCTTAATCGAGGTGACAGTCATTGGTATGACAGCGTGATTGAAACTCATCGACAAATCTTCAACGCAATTAAAGAAGGAGATTCTGAAGCAGCGGCAACTTCAATGAAGCGGCATCTCATTTTATCGAGGCGTCACTATGTTGACCTTGAAAATGACTAGGATCAACTTAGGTCGAGAGAAACGAGCTCACCGGCGACTGGCTCCTTTTGTCGCGATTATGACCCATTCAACGAGAACGGAACTCCCATGGTCGTAGAGGGGCAACCCTCAAAAACTGTTTTTAAAATGGATCAGACCCCTCTTGCCTTTCAGCAACTCTCCGAGCAGGAGATGCAATCTCGAGCGAACTACCTTTGGGAGCTTTTAAGTTCTCGTCGCACCATTCGCGATTTCTCTGATCGTCCCATCCCCGAAGGAGTCCTTGAACGCTGTTTGGAGATCGCCAATACCGCTCCAAGTGGAGCTAATCTTCAACCCTGGCATTTTTCGGTCATCAAAAATCCGCAAATCAAAAAAGAAATACGAGATGCGGCACAAGCCGAAGAACGAGCATTTTACCAATCGCGAGCTTCCGCGCAGTGGCTTGAGACACTCAAACCACTGCGCGGAAGCTCATAAGCCTTTTCTCGAAACGGCACCGGCCCTCATTGCGATTTTTCAAAAAGCGACTCAAAAAACACCCGATAATAAGACGTCTCAAACGTACTATCCCAAAGAATCAACGGGGATTGCAACCGGCTTTCTGATCGCTTCTCTTCATCAGGTTGGATTAGCCTGTCTCACCCACACCCCCAGTCCCATGGGATTTCTAAATAAAATTCTCGGGCGCCCCGCTTCAGAGAAGCCTTTTTTGCTCTTAGTGGTTGGGTTTCCAGCCGAGAACTGCCAAGTTCCTCATATCCACCGTCGGGATCTAGAAGAATTGTGCGATTTCTTCGAATAGAACCAAGGCACACCAACTTCAAAAATAAATATTCCTAGAATCTGGCACGCCAATTGCTAACTTTCACACCGACGCATCCATATTTAAGCTCATGAAAAAAATCGAAGCTATCATCAAGCCATTCAAACTCGAAGAAGTCAAAGAGGCTCTCGCAGAGGTCAACGTCCAAGGAATGACCGTGACAGAGGTCAAGGGCTTCGGACGCCAAAAAGGACATACTGAAATCTACCGCGGCTCTGAATACACCGTGGATTTTCTCCCGAAGGTGAAAATTGAGATCGTTGTCAACGATGACGACGCGCAAAAGGTTGCTGAAGCAATCGTTCAAAGTTCCAACACCGGTAAGATTGGTGATGGAAAGGTCTTTATCTCACCCGTTGAGCAAGCAATCCGGATTCGCACGGGAGAAACTGGTGCTGACGCGGTCAACGTAAGCTAGCCCCACCCAAAAGCTTTCATCTCACTCATCAAAAAACCCACTTCCTTCACCGGTTGTGGGTTTTTTTGAATCATCCCCCTCAGAACGCTGCTTCATGAGACAAAGAATATCTCGATGGAAAGCTAGCTGAGGTCTTCTGCAGTCACGCTGCGCTGCTCTCGGGTCCCCAATTCGACAGCCTGATCAACGACCCGAGTAGGATCATCGTCAAAACGATAACCATGGCAATTGGGGCAAATGACAACTTCAGCGGTGACAATTGAGTCACAACCTTCACAAACCTTATAAGCAACGGGATTTGTTGCGATTTCCTTAGCTTTTGCCAAACGGGCTTGCTGAGATGAATCGGCCATCGGGGCAAAGAATACAAAAAAATGGGCCAAGAGGAAGACCCCCTTGACTCAAAATGAAAAAAGAGGCTTCCGAGACCAAATTAAGCAGGCTTGATTGCTTTATTGGTGCGGCTTTTGAGGTTTGCCGCCTTGTTCTTCTTGAGAACATTGTTTTTAGCAGCTTTGTCCACTACAGAAGCAAATTCACCAAAAGATTTGAGAGCTTCGGCACTGTTTCCAGCCTCAGCCTGAGCAAGAGTCTTCTTTTGGAGAGTTTTGATGCGACTCTTGGTCGCGCGATTTCTCTCGGTGCGAACTGCAATCTGACGAACGCGCTTTTCTGCTGACTTATTGTTGGCCATAAGATAGGTCCCGTGGTTGGGCGGAGCGGGAAAATACGGAAATTAGAGCAGGTGTCAAGTTCCGGTGACCCAAAAAATTCCTTTCGCCTGTCGCCCAACAATATGGGACAATACCCTCATGTCGCTTAAAGGCCTTCTTTTTTTACTTTCTAGCGCCTGCTCGCTTAGCATGGCGGATGAAAAACCTGAGATTCCTGAAGATCTTCTCGATGATGAACATTTCCGAACAGAAACTGCTCTCAATGAGTTTACCGTCCCCTCAATTGCTAAGGTTTTCGATGAACTCGAGAAAATCTCACCTCTCGCCTACGATCGATCTTATCTTGAGAAGCATGAGAGAATTCCGCTCGACCGCACACAACTTGCAATGAAACTCGGCACCCTGATTGCCGATGGATTTATTGCCGTTCAAACCGGAAATTCAGAGGATGTTGCAACAATCTCAAATCACATGAGCCGGTATGCCAAGGCGCTAGGAGCCGGCGAGCGCATCAAACAACACGTCGCTTCCCTCCTCGATCACGCAAAAGCGAGAGATCTTGAGAAACTTAAACTTGCTCTCGCTGCAACCCAAAGAGATGTGGAGCGTGAGCTCGCTGGGCTCAGAGATCCCGATCTTTCTCATCTCATTTCCCTTGGTGGTTGGCTTCAAGCCCTCGATTCCGCCTCCGAAGCGGTGAACAAGAAATTTACGGTGACACGAGCACAAACTCTTTTTCGAGAAGATGTTGCCGACTACTACGCTGAGTCACTTGGCTCACTGAACCCCGCCATTAGTCAAAAGGAAACGACTTTAAAAATGAGGGAGCTCCTTCAAGGCTTGCGCACCGCGATGGCTCTCAAAGATCAAGAAGAACCGACCCCAGAAGGGGTGCAAGAAGTGAGCCGAGTCGCTAAAGAACTTTTGGATATTGCTCAAAAATAAATCGATGATTCTTTTACTGGGACTTGGCATTATTGGCTCGCGCAGCGCAGATCAGATCCTTGCTGCTGGATTTGCTCTAAAGACATGGAATCGCACACCACCAGACAATCGGCCTGATTATGTCAGTGACCCATGTGCAGCAGCTGCCGAGGCAAACGTAATCGTCTCTTACCTTCGAGATGAAGTAGCCGTTCGCGAAGTCTTCGAACGGATCCAGCCCTCAATGCATGCCGGTCAGACCTTCATCAATCATTCTACGGTTGACCCTGCAACCACCAACTGGCTAGCCCAGCAGTGCCAGAGACTTGATTGTGGCTTCTTAGATGCTCCGTTTACCGGTTCGCGCGATGCGGCAGCTGAGGGAAATCTTTCCTACTATGTCGCAGGATCCTCTCAACTTCTTGAACAGCACCGTCAGCTTTTAGAAGCGACCTCCAAGAATATTCTCTACCTTGGAGAGGCCCCTGCCGCGACAATCGTCAAAATCACGACGAATTTAGTGACCGCTTCGGCTATTCAAGCTCTTACCGAGGCTCTCGAAATCTCTAGAAGGCACGGTATTGACCCAAGGGCATGGCATGAAGCTGCTAAAATCAATGGATGCTACGCAGGGGTTCATGCCATGAAGATCCCAAGCTTAATTGAGAATGACTTCACGCCCCATTTCTCAGCAGAAAACATGGCCAAAGACACGCTTTACGCCAGCCAATTAGCAGATGCCGTAGGGATCAGAGCAGATGGGAATCTCAATACTTGGACCCGCCTTTTTGAAGCTGAGATGCGTGATGCTTCCGAGGACTTTTCAGCAACCATCCGACAACACCAAAGTAACGATCTCGATCTCGAAGAACAAATCGAAACCTCCTGTGCTCGCATTCGAGTCACAGGAAAAGATGCGCAAAGATATCTCAATGGCCAGATTTCAAATGATATTGCGCTCACCGAGCACGGAAAAAGAATCAATGCGTGCCTTCTAAATGCCAAGGGGCAGCTTGAAGCCTTCATTCAAATCCACCGCGAAGGTGAGGACTTTATTGTGGAGGGCCCCTACGACTCGCAAGAGGACATTCTCCAACGTTTGAGCAAGTATCTCATTGCTGATGAAGTCGAACTTATCAACGAAAGCGAGGAAGACTTTGCCTTCTCACTTCAACCCCACGAAACCTCTCGCATTCTTAACGGGATCCCCAAATGGCCTAACGAACTTTTTGAGGGAATTCTTCCGCCTGAAGCTGGACTTGAGCAAACTGCCATCTCCTACACCAAGGGTTGTTACACCGGCCAAGAGGTGATTTCGCGTATGAAGCGAGCTGGAAAGACAAACCGACAGTTAATTAAACTCTCGTTAGACAAACCACTCGTCCCCACGAACTCAAAACTCATGATTGGAGAGCTCGAAGCAGGCTGGATCACTTCGGTGGCATCTCATGTGAGTCATGGCGAAATTGCTTTAGGCTACCGGTTCAGAAAATTTGAAGAGGTCCAGGAATTTGAGGT
Source organism: Akkermansiaceae bacterium (assembly GCA_023261045.1). Lineage (GTDB taxonomy): Bacteria > Verrucomicrobiota > Verrucomicrobiia > Verrucomicrobiales > Akkermansiaceae > SW10. The sequence continues at coordinate 8,865 of JALRJZ010000039.1, read as the reverse complement.
TGCCTCTCCCCATTCTGCTAAAATCATCGCAAAGGCCACTCTTCGCAAGCCCTAGGAATGAAGCTCCTCATTTTTCCTAAGAAACCTGAGAGATCTCTCCTGATTCTCTACGCTTGCAGATTTCTCCACGAAGTTCATTGTCCAGCGCCACTTACTTGTAGCATCACCACTCCCCTAGGGGACTGACCTAGCCTCTATGAAACCGCGACGCACCATCAGCACATCAAAAACCTGCACTGGACTCGATTTAGAATTAATCGAGCACGATGAGCGTCTGTTTTTGGAATGCCAAGGTCGGCAGGTCGATGCCTCTCACCTCGGACATGCGGCACGAAAGCTCATCGGCGTGATGACTCGGCCGTTTCGCCCCGCAAGGCAGCCCCGCATTGTCTTTCTTGGCCTTGGATTTGGACATGCGCTTCTTGAAGCTCAAAAGAGCCTCCCTCAGGAAAAAGCATCCTTTGTTGTTTTGAGTGAAGCCGATGAGCTCAGTCGATGGATTTCAGAACATCTTGTGGATCATCCTTTCACCGATGAAAGAGTTCATCTTCATCAAGGGAGTCCGTTTGATCCCATTTCGGGCAAGCTTTCAGAGAGCCAAGGAATCATTGCCGACCTCGACCATTTAGAAGCCCTAGCTCCAAAAAAGTGGTCGATTCTCTCAGAAAGTATCCTCAAAGGATATAGCGATCGCCTCAAAAACGGAGGACTCCTTGGCCTCATTTCTACTCGAGAAAGACCCGGCCTGGAAAAAGAACTTCGCAAGGTGGGCTTTGATGTGGCAACAGACCTCGTTCCCTTTTCTCCAAATTCCAAAAAAAACCGCACTCTTTACCTTGGTAAAAAAGGTCACTATCAACGATCACACTAACTTTTCTTTTACATGAAGCGCTACCTCCCTCTCTTCGCCAGCCTGAGCCTTTCAGCCGAGGCCCTCGAGCATACTGTTCAATCAGAAGAATTTGAAAAATCGTTTTCAATCGAGGCAAAGTTTTTTCCCTCTGAAGTCACACTGCTAGAACTGGAGCCAAAACAGTGGGCAAACTTCAAAGTCAAAGAGCTCATTGCTCACGGAAGTCAGGTGAAGAAAGGAGATCTCCTGATCTCATTCGAAACAGAAGAATTTGAAAAAGCACTCCTTGAAGCAACTCAGAGCGCAAAATCTCGAGCTCTCAGTTTGGCAACCACTCAAAGAGAACTCGCAGACCTAGAAATCACCACCCCGCAAGCTCTCGAAGCTGAGGAGTTGAAATTCGCTCGGACAAAAGAGGCTTTCGACCACTATCAGAATGAGGGAATGGCCCTTGAAATTGAACAAGCCGAAGAACGCCTTGATCGAGCACGCCGATCACTGAGCTACGCACAAGAAGAGCTCAAACAACTCCTCAAAATGTATGAAGAAGATGGCATTACCGAAGAGACCGAAGAGATTATCTTAAAGCGTCAAAAATCAACAGTCAAATCAGCCGAACTTGCCTTAAAAGCAGCCGAACAAGCCACTCAATGGGAACTCGAAAAAACCATTCCTCGTAAGGCTCATGATCTAAAAACTGGAATGCAGTCCGCAACTCTGGCTTATGAAACAGCCAAGCTCAATATTCCGCGAATCCTCGAACAAAAACGAATCTCGGTTGCCAAGGCAATTCGCGATGCTCAAGAGGCAGACAATAAGCTTAAGGAACTTGAATCAGATCAAGAATTGCTCTCACTGCGCGCACCATCCGATGGAATTATTTATTTTGGTAAAATCGACAACGGCAGCTGGTCGATTGAAAACACCTCAAAATACCTTTTCGAAAAAGGTATGGTTCCCGCTGATTCGGTCTTCATGAGCCTCGTGCCAGAGCTCAACACACTGTCACTTCACGCAGCGCTAAATCAGGAACAAAGACTCACCCTTCCATCGGAAGCAAAAGGATTAGCGAGTGTCAAAGGAATGACCGGGGCATCCTACCCGGTTGAACTAAGTAAAATGGACCTCGCTCCCCAAGCTGATGGCACCTACAAGATTTCCTTGAAGGCTACTCTCCCAAAAGGCCACGCCATCGTTACAGGAATGAATGCAACGGTGAAACTAATCACCTACCAAAACGACAAAGCGATCGTCATTCCTCAAGCAGCGCTCACAGAGCATAATGGAAAAAGTACAGTCAGGATTAAAATGGCGGATGGAAAAACTGAGCTTCGCACGGTGAAGACCGGACACCAATTTGAAAACAAGATTGAGATTCTTGAAGGCCTCAGTGTTGACCAAGTCATTCTTCTTCCAGACGCTCAGTAAAGAATTCGATGCGCATCGCCATCATCATTTGGGGACTCTGCACTTCAGCAATCTTTGCTGAGCTTCCAAAACTTGGGCCTCTTCCAAAAGCCCCAGTTTTTGACGACGCTGATCTTCAAACCTCCATCCGGCGCGGTGTTGATTACCTCGTTGCCAAACAAAATAAGGACGGGTCTTGGGGTGGGCCAACTCGAACCAAGGGCCTCAATATTTATGCTCCAGTTCCAGAGGCACACCTCGCCTACCGCGCGGGCTGCTCAACACTTGCCCTGAGTGGCCTGCTTGATAGCAAGGATCGGAGACCAGAGGTCACTGCCGCGATCGATCAAGCTGAAGCCTGGCTTTTTGAAAAACTACCGACACTTCGCCATGTTGATCCGACAACAACCTACAATGTGTGGGGGCATGCTTATGGTCTTCGTGCCATTGCTGACCTTTATGTCGAACGCCAAGGAGACGAAGCAAAACGATCCCGTCTCAAAGAGCTTGCAAATCTGCAGATGCAAATGCTTCTCAAGACTGAAGACGTCAATGGAGGCTGGGGATACCTCGACTTCGAGGGGTTTACCGCTCATTTCTCAGGAATTCCGACGAGCTTCACCACCGCGTCAGTTCTCTTAGCGATGAATGATGCAAACCAAACCTTTGGCATCGAGATGCCCACCCGGGAAATCAAAAGAGGTCTGGATTCCATCGAAAAACAAAGGACTGCTGATTGGTCTTTTGTCTACTCGATCCAACATCGATATCGTCCACGTATTGGGATCAATCGACCAGCCGGGTCACTTGGACGCTCTCAAGCTTGCATGGCAGCCCTTCGAGAATTTGGTGACCAGCGTGTAACTGATGAACTTCTCGAACATTGGCTGCATCGTCTCTGCCTCAGGGAAGATTGGTTTGATCATGCCCGAAAACGCCCAGTGCCGCATAATACTCATTTTTCTCTCTCAGGGTATTTTTACTACTATGGCTTTTATTACGCCACCGAATGCCTCCAAATGCTACCATCCGAAACGCAGCAGAAGTATATCGCTCACCTTGCCGACCACATTATGGAAAAACAAGAGAAGGATGGTTCTTGGTGGGACTATCCACTTTATGATTACCACCAACCATACGGAACTGGTTACGCCCTGACGACACTCTCTCGCTTGAGAGACTCCAAGAAGAAATAAGAACTGGGGTAGAACCAGAGAGAAACTCTACCTCTTTAACTGCGGTTCTAACCACAAGCCCCAATCTGCTCCCGGACCATCGTTGGTAGGATGCACTCTGAGAGTGAGGTTCTCGACATTCTCAACCTTGACCGAAAAGGGGATGACTTGACCTTGTTTGACAGTTCGAGAGCGCCAGAGGACGGTATTGTCTCCTCGAATTTCAAACTGAACCGAGCCTTCTTTGCCCTCAGAAAGCGCTACCTTTCCGCTAAAAGTCTTCCATTTCTTGGCCAGCTCATACTCATGGACTGCTGGAGCATGAGCATAAATCCCCCGCTCAAAGACCATCGACCCTGCCAATAAAAGATACGGAGATTCAGGAATCGAATTATAACTCGGCTTTGCCCAACCCACTTGCGCGCGCGAGGCTCTAAACGACGTCAGCGAAGCCTCTTCCAAATCAAGATTTGATGAAGGCAACTGCTCAGGATCTGGCGCAAGAAGATGACTCGCAATCACTGCAGCACGTCCATTTAATTTGGCAGCTT
>JALRJZ010000039.1:0-4869 GCA_023261045.1 Akkermansiaceae bacterium | reverse complement strand
GAACCGATAAGTCGGCAATCCCTTGCTCGTCGACCCGGTAGGGATAGCGAAATGGAGTGCTCGACAACCAACCCGATGTCGCTCCGTTGACATGCACGGGTGTGAGGCGCAGCTCTCCAGCCTTGCCTGGCACGAGATCATCACAAGAAAGAGAAAACCATCCATCTTTATCAGGCACCGCACAAGCCGTGCGCGCATTATAATCACCTCCGCCTTCAGGGTCAAAATAAGCAAGCACCGTGTAGACAGGAGGATTTGCCTTCACCCTTCCCTTCACCAAAATTGCTTTTCCCTCCCGACGAATTTCTAAATTCTCTAAGTCTGATTTGACCGGATAATTCATCCCCTTCACTGAACCCGAAAACATGGGATGCGAGGCAAGTTTAAGAGCGTGAGCGAGAGTCAGAAACGACCCTTTTCCCTCCCCTCGCAATTCATCTCCGTAGGTCCGATTGCCAGACCCCATTAATGCGGTGCCTAGAATGGCCTCTTGCGCAGTTTCCTTACAATGAGGAAGCCCAAGGGCGTGACCCAATTCATGGGCAATCCCACCGATGAAAATTGAGTTGTGCTTCCCTAGTGAAATCCTTCCATACTGGCCATCGACAATGAGAGGTTCTTTCGCAGAGAGATTGAGAGTATCGAGCTCAGGTGAATCTAATTGCCAAGCGTTACCACGCCGCGAATCTCCCCCAGCATAGTAGGGAGATTGATGACGAAAGCTCAGAGCCTCGGGGTCCCAAGTTGCCAAATTACAAAACATCACAATGGTTTCGCGGTTTCCATCGATGCCTGCCTCTGCCAAAACCCTAAGGCAATCTCGGCGAACCTCTTGTCCAGAATTCACCTCATAAAAACTCGTAGGGTGCTCTCCTTGGGCGAGGTGAATTAACATTTTGCCATCCTTTCGGTAGGGAAGCTGAAAACTCCGAGGTCCCATACCCAAACGTTCCATTTCATCGGCGTAAAACTTCTGAATGTGCTCCATGATTCTTTGAAGCCTGTCTTGGTAATTCTCGGGGGGCTCACGATCACGGGGTGACCAGAGAATTAAATGCAGATGACGTTTTTCTTTTTTAGGAGATTGGGCATGCCAGCGATTTAAGACCTCAAGGGCTTTAGAGACATCTTGGCCCCAAGCAAGACGAGGCAGCAACACCACCCCAAGAAAGAAACAGACGAAGACATGAGACAAAAAGCGATCAACACTCATCAGCCCATTTCTAGCGCATTCAAATCGGCACTCAATCCTTGAAAATCCCATCTCACAAACAAGAGCCTCCAGAGCAAACACTTGCTCAGCTACTCAACATCCATGCTTGCTCAATTCTCGAGAGCTTGCCATGAATCGTGGATGTTTGTGAGCGCTCCTGAAATGTATCATCTAGAAGAAGAGCTTTTTGCTTCTGGCATTTCGGCGGAAAATCTTATGGATGAAGTCGGTTTGAAAATTGCCCATGAACTGAGAAGGCGATTTCCAGACAACTCCAGCCTACTTGCCATCGCTGTCATTGGAAAAGGCAACAACGCAGCAGATGCCCTTGTTGCTCTACACCATCTCCGTGAAGCAGGTTGGCGCGTTGCCCTTCGCTCCTCCATCCCTCTAAGCAAGCTTTCAGGACTCGCTCTCAAAAAATACCAACACCTTGGGGAGATCATGATTCTTGACTCACTCCTCGAGCTTGAAACGCCTCACCACCTGATCCTTCTCGATGGCTTGCTAGGGATTGGGTCGACGGGTAAAATCAGAGAACCACAAGCGACTCTTGCTCGAGAGATGAATCATCTGCGGCAACTAGGAAGAGCCACAACCATCGCCATCGACCTCCCCTCTGGCTTAGATTGTCATTCAGGAGGCGCAACAAGCGAGACCGTCGTTGCAGATCTCACCTTAACACTCGGAAGAGCCAAGCAGGGATTAATTGCTGATCAAGCCATCGACTTCGTGGGAAGTTTGGAGCTCATTGCCTTTTCAGACCTCGCAACCTCAAATGACCACGCGGATTACCTGATCACCCCCCAATCTCTTCCGACAGCTCGCCTCACTCCGCCCTTTCATTATCACAAGGGGGAAGCCGGACGGATCGGAATCATCGCAGGATCAAAGGGACTTGCAGGGGCAGCAGCCCTGAGCGCACTTGGAGCACTCCGAGCGGGAGGTGGGTTAATTACCGTCTTCGTCAGAGAAGAAGACTACCCTTTCATCCTTTCCCTTGTCCCCGTCGAGGTGATGGTCAAGCCTGTCAAAAGCTACCGAGAGGTTCTTGAACACCAACTTGATTGCCTCGCACTGGGACCTGGCTTAGGCCTCCAGGCCAATCATGAAGTTCTTTCCCTCATCAATCATTTTGCTCAGCCCGCCGTCATCGATGCGGACGCACTGAATCTCCTCTCCCAAAGAGGATCGCTTTCCAAAATTCCCTCCCACCACGTTCTCACACCACACCCAGGAGAGATGAAGCGCCTTCTTCCAGATGCTCAAGGTTCTCGAGCTGAGATCGCTCGCGAGTTTACCACACGCTGTCGCGCAACTCTTCTCTATAAAGGAGCAAGAACAATCATCACCCAACGCCAGTCTCCCCTTTCTTACAACACAAGCGGCACACCTGCCATGGCTTCAGGCGGGCAAGGGGATCTCTTAACGGGTGTCATTAGCGCTTTTTTGGCAAGAGGATTTACAGGCATGGAGGCCGCGCAACTGGCATCTTGGCTGACAGGCCGAGCTTCTGAAATCGCCGCCTCAGATCATTCGATCGAATGGGTCTCAGCCACAACGACCGCCGCTTATCTCGGAAAGGCTTTTAGAGATCTCCGCCTTCGGGCAAGTCTCTGAAACCGAATAGATAATTCGTCTGTTGATTTGACGAGTGCAACAAACTCGTTCACCCTCATCGCGGAGAGTGATGTGTGCCTGGTGGTCGCCGCGGTCTTCAAAACCGTTGAAGGGCAATCTGTCCTTGGTGGGTTCGATTCCTTCCCTCTCCGCCAATCCTTAACAACCCAAGGATTGGGCTAGGTTTTGATTTTAGATCAGAGTCGCTTCCGTGCTCAGCGAGGAAGCTAGTTCAGGAATTTGAGAGCAACCAAAGCAAGAATCGCTCCTCCGAGAAGCAAGATGATCGCGACACGAAAGCGGCGCTTCACCCGCAGCTGATGCTCACACTTTTTACAAATAGGCTGCTCTTTTCCTTCAACAATTCTTCCGTATTTTAACGGAGTAAGCTGGGAGCCTCGGATGTTGTAACCACAGCGCCAGCAGTGCTCCTTACCAATCTTACGAAGAGCAAGTTCGATATCTTCAGAGCTAATCTTATTTATACCAGCGACCACTTTTTCCTAAAGGAGTTCAAAAATCCGAGTCAAAGATCTAAATATGTATCAGTATCCCATCTTTGGTAGAAGGGTTTTTTTGATAAACAACTAAAGTGTCTATTCTCACCTGATGACCCTCTTTCGATTTTCAACCCATTGAAACAAGCTCAGATGACGTTGGGACTTCAACAAACAATCTTCGTCCCATTTTTCCCCTTCTTTCGACACGATAAGGTGTAAGGTAACTTCAGCGGTAGACGAGTATTTCTATCCAGAACAACAAAAAAGGTGACCTCCACACGGGACGGTCACCTTTGATAAAAGAGATCTTGAGATCCTCAGAAGAACTACTGAGCAGCCCTCACAACATAGAAACGCTTCGTCGTTGTGAGCGGCAGGTTTCTCTCGGTGTAGGAGGTCGTTTCCTGCCCTGCCGCAGCAGGATAGCTGTCCTCGAGCTCATCCCACAGACCGAGATCTCCGTCTCCAAGATCATCGCTTGCGAGGATGGCGTAGGTCTTACCTTCGCGAGAATTCCAAGTGATCGTGACTGCCAGCGAGGAGTCATTGACCACCTCTGTGGCCACAGAGATGATCTCAAGGCCTGCAGCGCTTCCAGCAGATCCGTCAACGATGAGCTGAAGGTTATCGATGCTGAAGTTCATTGGTGAACCACCTGTCCGTCCCTCAACCTGCACTCGGAAGTCCTCGAGGTCCATTCCCGCCAGTGGGAAGTCCGTATAGACGTTCTCGGCATTTCCTTGGCGGTTTGGCTGATCGTAAACGATCACATCGATCAGGGCGTCTTTTGTGACAGGATCACGCTCAACATCAATGGCTAGGGAAGCCCATGCATCGGTCGTGATCGTAAATGGCGTTCTACCACTCATATCGACACCATTCCAAGTCACCTGTGCTTCAGTCGCCTGGAAGGTCTTGAAGCCCACTCCAAATGAATTGTCGATGAGCGCGTTCTCTTCGACAGAACCAGCTACGAGAGGAACCACACCGGAATCTCCGTGAATGGAGGTATCAAGGAAGTTAATTCCCCAACCATCGGCCTCCACCTCCGTCGCGAGGTAGTCCATTTGGAAGGAGAAGGTCGTCCAACCAGTATAGTCCTCACTGGATTCAAAGGAGATGAAGTTTCCAGCACTTCCGATGTCATTTAAGACCTGGTAGTAGGCCCCATCAGAATTGGCATCCCCAGGGCGAAGTCCAGCAAGAGGTGCCTGACGGAGAGCTTCTTCAGTGTAAGCCTCACCAAGAAGGTCAAAGTCGGCAATGATTCCATTCCCCGCAGTGGTGATGTTGGGAACTGTTGGGTTACGACCAGCGGAAACTTCGATTCCATCGGAAACTCCATCTTCGTCAGAGTCGGCCACGTTTGGATCGGTTCCGGTTTGGTTAGCATCAACAAAGTCGACAAGCGGGTTTTCCACGCCATCGAGGAGACCGTCTCCATCTGTATCTGCTCTCAAAGCGCTCGTGCCAGTTTGGCTGAGACTTACAAAGGTGCCACCACCATCCTCGACTGCATCTTTGTAACCATCCTCG
>JALRJZ010000399.1 GCA_023261045.1 Akkermansiaceae bacterium | reverse complement strand
CCGATCTACTTTCTGGACACCCACAGCTCACAGTTGATTCCCGATCTCCGCTGGTTCCCAACGAGGACATCCACGCCAACCCGCCTGGTCAATGCACTGTTGGCGGGGCCCTCAGGCTGGCTCAATGAGCTCGCGATATCGGCAATTCCGACGGGAACCGCGCTGACCGTAAATGCCGTGAGAATCGAGGAGAGCACCGCCCTCGTGGACTTCGATGCCAATGCGCTGGAAGCAGACAATCGTCAGCGTCGACTGATGCTCTCGCAGCTGCGGGCAACGCTTCTGCAGCTGGCTGGTGTGGCAGATGTCGAGATATCGGTGAACAATTCGACCCAGGACATTGAGCCCGCGCCGCTGCCAACCCCCTCCACGGCCGGAGCTACCTTCGCCCTCACCCCCAACGGTGTCAGCAGGCTATCTGGCTCGGAGGCCGGGGTCCTGAGTGGCATATCTGAGTTTGTACGAGAGGCGGCCCCAACCATGTTTGCCGCCTCCGGCGATGGCGACAATTTTGCCTTTGCCTCTGAAGACGGAGTCAATTGGTTGGTAGCCGATGGTCTTGGCTCCTCGGCGCTCGCCCTGGAGGATGCGCCTGAGCCAACCGCCATGTTCTTCGACAGCTTTGGCTATCTCTGGTTGCTCACCTCTGATCAGCAGAGCATCAGGGTCTTCGACTCGGCCGGTGGTTACCGCGAGCTCGAGTACCAGGGGGAGTCGCTTCGAGCCGGGGCAATCTCGCCGGAGGGAGCGAGGCTTGCAGTGGCCTCAGGTTCCGAGCAGCAAACGATAGTTCAAGTGTTAGGTGTGATCCGGGATTCCACCGGCAGGCCGGTGAGGTTGACTCAGGGCCTTGCGTTCAACCCAGTCTTGG
>JALRJZ010000398.1 GCA_023261045.1 Akkermansiaceae bacterium | reverse complement strand
CTACTATGACTGAATTAAATTATTTGCTCGTTTCGTGTACACTTTTTTTATTAGGAATTTGGGGTATTTTTTTGAACCGAAAAAACATTATTATCATGCTCATGTCGATTGAATTAATGCTGTTAGCCGTAAACTTTAATTTTCTTATTTTTTCGGTATATCTAGATGATCTCATGGGCCAAATTTTTTCACTGTTTATTTTAACCGTTGCCGCGGCAGAATCTTCCATTGGGCTCGCTCTTTTAGTGATTTATTATCGAAAACAACAAACCATTGCAGTTGAATTTATTAACCTTTTAAAAGGCTAATATTATACTAAAAGAGACGGAATCGAACCGTCATCACAGGATTTGCAATCCAATACATTACCATTATGTTATCTAACCCATGGGAAAGGTAGGATTTGAACCTACGTGGAAGTGTTTCAACAGATTTACAGTCTGCCGCCTTCAACCACTCGGCCACTTTCCCGACAAAAAAAGACGTTATGCATGCCTCAACTCGATAAAGTTTCCTATTTTACACAATTTTTTTGGCTGACGCTTACGATCTCTGCTTTTTATATTACATTGCTTAAATTTTATCTACCGACGATTACACGGGTTCTGAAAATGCGCGAACACAAAGTCAGCCTCACACAAGAGAGCAACGAGAATACATATGAACAAGAACAAGAACAAGTGGTGCAAACGATGCAAACCGCTGTTCGACAAAGTTTAACTCAATCAAAACAGGCGTTACAAAAAAGTTTTGAAACAACCGCAGGTTGGGTAGATAAAACTGTACAAAAAACAAACCAGGAGCACTTTCAAACTGTACAAACACAATACCAAGCAAAACTTGGGGACGAAATTACTGCGCATACCATGACCAAAAAT
>JALRJZ010000397.1 GCA_023261045.1 Akkermansiaceae bacterium | reverse complement strand
AGCACCCGTCCCGGTAGGAGAACCTATTTTTGCTTTGGATGAAATTGATGAGAAAGTAAAAAAAATCAAAACAAGCAAAATAGTATTAAAAGCACAAATTCATGCCGGTGGAAGAGGAAAAGCAGGTGGAGTTAAAGTAGTTGATAGTATTGAAAAATTAAAAGAAGAAGCAAAAGTTTTGCTTGGAAAGATACTTGTAACTCATCAAACCGGACCACAAGGAAGAGAAGTAAAAAGACTTTATATTGAAGAAGCATCTGAGATTGAAAAAGAGTTTTATTTGTCATGCTTAGTAGATAGAGCAAGTTCTAAAATTGCCTTCATTTCTAGTGCGGAGGGTGGAATGGATATTGAAGAGGTTGCTAGCAAAACTCCTGAAAAAATTATAACTACTCGAGTTAGTCTTAATGGTTTAACTAAAGAAGATATAGAGAAGGTATTAAGTCCGTATCACTTACCAAATGAATCAAAAGAACAAGCTCATAAATTAGTTCAGTCACTTTATGATGCATTAATAAATACAGATGCAAATCTTATTGAGATCAATCCTTTAATTTTAACCAAAAATAAAGAGGTCCTTTGTTTAGATGCAAAAATGAACTTTGATGACAATGCTCTTTATAGACATCCAGATGTTGTGGAATTAAGAGATTTGAATGAAGAAGATCCAATGGAAATTGAAGCAAGTAAATTTGACCTTGCATATATTAAATTAGACGGAGCGATTGGTTGCATGGTGAATGGTGCTGGTCTTGCAATGGCTACTATGGATATTATTAAATTGTATGGTTCAGAACCTGCAAATTTTTTAGATGTTGGTGGGGGCGCTTCTAAAGAAAAAGTTTCAGCAGCATTTAAAATAATTTTGTCTGATAAAAAT
>JALRJZ010000396.1 GCA_023261045.1 Akkermansiaceae bacterium | reverse complement strand
GTACTTGCGGTAACACAACAGGTCGATGAAAATGTCGCGTTTAAATCGCTGGCGGTATTCCACTGCAAGACGGATCGCGTGTACCAAGGCTTCAGGATCATCACCATTCACGTGAAGTACCGGTGCCAAGACCACCTTCGCTACGTCCGTACAATAGGTAGACGAACGCGCATCGAGGTAGTTGGTGGTAAATCCAACCTGGTTGTTGATCACAATGTGCAAGGTTCCCCCGGTCTTATAGCCGTCCAAGGTCTCCATCTGCACTGTTTCGTACACAATACCCTGCGCCGCAATGGCCGCATCACCATGGATGAGAATAGGCAGAACCTTTTCACATTCCATCGCGTAATCGTTGTTGATCTTCGCACGTGCAATACCCTCAACTACTGGGTCAACCGCCTCAAGGTGTGAGGGGTTTGGGGCCAAGTTCATCTTGACCTGCTTGCCGTCCGAAGTCGTATGGATGGTCGTGTGTCCCAAGTGGTACTTCACATCACCATCAATGGTAATATCGTCAAAGGCCTTGCCTTCAAACTCAGAGAAAATCTGCTTGCGCGGCTTGCCAAACACGTTGGTCAACACGTTCAATCGCCCGCGGTGTGCCATGCCGAGCACGAACTCTTCTACCCCGTTGCGCGCCGCGTGATTCACCGCTTCGTCCAAGGCTGGGATGAGGCTTTCTGCTCCTTCGATAGAGAAGCGCTTCTGCCCCACGAACTTGGTATTCAAGAACGCCTCGAAGCTCACCGCCTGGTTCAGCTTGTGCAAAATCTGCTGCTTTTCCTTCGTATTGAGGTTCGGCTGGTTGTCGTTTCTATGGATCCAATGCTTGATCCAAGTACGGCGTTCCGGATCGCGGATGTAGTTGTACTCCACCCCGATG
>JALRJZ010000395.1 GCA_023261045.1 Akkermansiaceae bacterium | reverse complement strand
AAACGATGAGAAGAGAAGGATTTGAACTTACGGTATCTAGACCAAAAGTTTTATTTCAAACAGAGGGTGGACAAAAATTAGAACCAATGGAAGAGGTTACCATTGATGTCGATGAAGAATACGCAAGTAACGTTATTGATAATATGAATCAGCGAAAAGCAGAAATGACCGACATGAAAGATACAGGTGCAGGAAAAAAACGAATTATTTTTAAAGCACCATCGAGAGGATTAATTGGTTATCAAAGTAGATTTTTAACAGACACAAAAGGAACAGGTGTATTAAATAGAATTTTTCATTCATATGGTCCTTTCAAAGGAGAAATTGTTGGTAGAAGAAACGGAGCTTTAATTTCTATTGATACTGGAAAAGCAGTAGCCTTTGCTATTTTTAACCTTCAAGATCGTGGTCGAATGTTTATTGAACATAATACAGAAGTTTACACAGGCATGATTGTGGGAGAGCATTCAAGAGATAATGATTTAGAAATTAATGTCATGAAAGGTAAGAAATTAACTAATATGAGAGCTTCTGGTTCAGATGAAGCGGTCACTTTAGTTCCTCCCGTTAGAATGAACTTAGAAGAATTAATGGCTTATATTAATGAAGATGAGTTATTAGAAGTTACACCTAAATTTTTACGATTAAGAAAAAAATATCTAATCTCTCACGAGCGCAAACGTTTTTCTAAAGCCTCCGCTTAATAATTCACAAGCAGTGTTAGTAAGTACAATAAATTCAAGAGAATGTTCTTGTTTTGATTCTGTTTAAGACTCTTTTTGAAACTGTTACGTGCTCAACTTATTCACTTTGTGAATAGTTTTTTCTTTAAGCTGCTCTGGATAACTTTAGTTCATTCCAAATTTGATCTAAAGAATCGACCAAAT
>JALRJZ010000394.1 GCA_023261045.1 Akkermansiaceae bacterium | reverse complement strand
ACATACTCAACGTGTGATGTTGCAATAGTGATACCACGCTCTCTTTCTTCAGGAGCGTTATCAATACCATCAAATGCAACTGCTTCACCGCCATAAACTTCAGCACATACTTTTGTAAGTGCAGCAGTAAGTGTAGTTTTACCATGATCAACGTGGCCAATTGTTCCAACATTGACATGGGGTAACGTTCTTTCGTATTTTTCTCTAGCCATTTCTTGCCTCTCTTTTTTGAAATTAACTCTAAAATCTACCTATAAAATGGAGCTCATAACCGGACTTGAACCGGTGACCTCTTACTTACCAAGCAAGTGCTCTACCGCTGAGCTATATGAGCCCGAATTACAGTATCCAAATTTAAGGTGGCGTATTATCCCCTTAAAAATCGATAAACTCAACCTTTTTTACAGTAAATATTCTATTAAAAATGGTGGAGGAGGCTGGATTCGAACCAACGTACTCGTAGAGAACAGATTTACAGTCTGCCGCCTTTAACCACTCGGCCACTCCTCCATTTCAAGGGTGCTATTTTTGTTCTAGAATGGACTGAAGTCAACTAGATTATCAATAACTTGCACAAATTATCACAAAAAGAAGTTTTTAAAGGCTTAAATCTAGAAAAAATAGACTTTTATCTGCTTGATACAGTCAATTCAACAAGCACCTTTGCAAAAGAGGCGATATTAACTAAAGATTTTCTGATTGTTATTTCTGAGGAGCAGACTGCTGGTAGAGGCAGGCAAGGAAAGCAATGGTATAGCCCAGATACAGGAAATATTTACATGAGTGTAAAATTTAGAGATCAAAATCCTGCTCCTCTTAGTCTAATTATTGGACTTTTAATTTCAGAAGCCATGGACTCAGTCTCTGGCCAAAAAATTAATGCTGGTTTG
>JALRJZ010000393.1 GCA_023261045.1 Akkermansiaceae bacterium | reverse complement strand
CGTGAAGGTATAACATTATTTCATATATATCACTAGCAGATGCATTTTTATTTCGACCTATTAAACTTCCTGTTATTTTTAGTTTGTCCGACGTTGTAAGTCCCGTACCGTCTTTAAATACAACTTTGCGTAAACGATTTTGAGGAGCAATATTAGTATCATACTCTAATACCTTTTCAATAATATCGCTAAAAATGCTGCTATTGATAGTAAATGATGTAAATCCATTTTTTTTATCAGCTATAAATTCAGCAAGCTTTGTAAACTCGCTTTTGGTTAAACATGGGTTGAGGTATAAAAGAACATACAAGTGCCATTTTAAAGATCTGTATGTGGTTATTTTACTTTTTGAATGAAACAATGCATAATATTCATGGGTACCATTTTCATAATACCAACCCCATGGATACGTAGCTGTAGGCTCGTCATTGATCGGGTGTCTCTTATAGACTATTTTATTCCGATGTATGTAATCCATATTATGTGACATTAGCCCCTATCTAGTTATATCTTAAAGCCTATTGTCACAGTTTTTCATCAGTGTTATTCCCCGAGGCCAAGGTTGAAACCCCAGGGTAATAACTGGATAACCAAACTAACTAATTAACTAAACTATGACAACCCTGTAAAATTATAAATAATTTTTTAAGAACCTATTATACCGTTTTTAATTAAACGATCTCTAAGTCTTTGGTATTTTCTACTTATTATCGCGGCTTTTTCGTATTTTTCTTGTTCTTCATATAAATGTATTAATGTTTCCAACCGCGCTAACTCAGCTATTTGGTGTTCAGACTCTTCAGCTTCACGGTCTAATTGTTTTTGCTTTTCGACTAATTTATCTACAATTAAATCAGCCAACTTATCGTAGTCGAAATCTTGCATGTGTAT
>JALRJZ010000392.1 GCA_023261045.1 Akkermansiaceae bacterium | reverse complement strand
GGAGAAGGTAAAAATCAACATTCCCGCGACCATCCCGACCCCGGCACCGATAAAGAGCCCCCCCACGATGGGGGTGATGATGTCGGTGGGGCTGATGATGACATAGACCAAGCCTGCGAGCACACCCAACCAGGAACCACTCATCGCGGACGACAGCGCAGCCCGACCATAACCAATTCTTCCGGTGACGCGTTCCACCAGAGTCACATCCGCTCCCACGATCGAAAGGGCCTGGGCCGGGACCCCTTTGGTCACCAAAGAATTAACCAAGGCTTGGGCCTCCGGATAGCCCGGAAAAGACGCTAGGGTCTCCCCTTCAGGAATCCGAAAAGCGGCGTCGGATCGACGCCCTCCGAAGCGATTTGTCTGGCTCACCCCACCATTCTCACACCCCTCTGGCTTAGGCTTGACACCGTCGCAGTCTGAGGAGTTTTCGTGGCGATCACGGTCGAGACCATAAATCAAGCGCTATCCACTGTCATCGACCCCGAGCTTCGGCTTCCGATCACCGAGCTTGACATGGTCGATTCCGTGTCCGTCTCGGACACGTCCGTAAACGTCAGTGTTCTGCTCACGATTGTTGGGTGCCCAGCGGCCGCGGCCATTGAACGAGATGTTCGAGAGGCTCTTGAATCCGCTTCAGGCGGTCTCGACATCACACTCTCAATGGGTGTTATGAGTCCTGAGCGCCGCGAAGGACTGATCACCAAGCTTCGATCGGGATCTCACACCCATCGTGCGTTTACTCCAGATTCACTGACCAGGGTGGTCGCCATCACGAGCGGTAAAGGTGGTGTGGGGAAATCCTCTATTACCGTGAACCTTGCCGCTGCTATCGCGAAGCGAGGGTTTCGAGTGGGTGTCATCGACGCCGACGTGTTCGGGTTCTCGATACCAGGTCT
>JALRJZ010000391.1 GCA_023261045.1 Akkermansiaceae bacterium | reverse complement strand
GGTGTTATAAAAGGATGCAAATTCAATCCCAATCGCCCCTGATCCGATGACCAGTAATTTTTTGGGCATGTGCTTTGGCGTCAGCGCGTGTTTGTAGGTCCACACCAAATCGCCATCGGCCTCAAGACCTGGGAGTTCGCGGGCACGCGCCCCTGTGGCGAGGATAATGTTTTTACCGCTTAGGGTTTCAACGCCTTTCTCGGCCTTAACCTCAACCTGCGCTTTCTCCTTCAGCGTGGCAGTTCCCATGAATGCCGTCACTTTGTTCTTTTTCAACAAATGCGTGACACCTTGGTTCAACTGTTTTGACACCGCACGGGACCGTTTCACCACCGCATCCAAATCATAAGAAATACCCGAGGCAGACAGGCCAAATTCCTTGGCCCGATGCATCAGATGAAAGACCTCGGAGGATCGCAACAGCGCTTTGGTTGGAATACAGCCCCAATTCAGGCAGATGCCGCCCATATGTTCACGTTCGATGATTGCGGTTTTCAAACCCAATTGCGCCGCACGAATTGCAGCAACATAGCCCCCAGGACCAGCACCAATAACAACAACATCAAAGGAATGAGACGACATGTTTAACTCCGGAATTTTAAATTCCGTTTAACGTTAAACTATTTTTATTTTCACATCAACAGATGAGCTATGCTTAGGACGCCTTATCAAGTTGCCGTAATGTCATACCATAGCCGCCATTGTCCAAATATTCCCGTTCCAACGCAGTATAGTTGCGCCCAAGCGCATCATTGCGATAGGGAAAACGACCAAATTGACGAATAACTTCGCGGTGAACCCGTGCATGCAGCAGGTTGTTTTCGCCTGTCTGGGGCATCCGTTCCTTCATCAATCGGATGCATCTGTCCTGGTCACACAGGTTTTCAGAATGCATCAGTGGCAGATAAAAGAAC
>JALRJZ010000390.1 GCA_023261045.1 Akkermansiaceae bacterium | reverse complement strand
CTTGTAATGCGCAAATTATAATTGGGAGAAGAACAATGAAAACTATTGTTAAATTAACAGCATTATTATGCGCCCTGACTACTTCTAGTGCTTGGGCTCAGACTGTAGCAGTCATCACGCCATACCTGGCGCAACCCGGAACGCAAATGGCGATAGAGGGCTTTGAGGCTTCTGCCACCCAAAAAGGATGGGAAGTCAACGTCATCGACACGGCAGGCGATGTTGCAGCGGTTATTAGTCGAATTGAAGACTCAGTAACCCAAGGCGTCGATGCTATTGTCATTAACGTCGATCCAGCTCAAGTAAACGTTGGTCTTGAAAGTGCAAAAGAAGCAGGCATTCCTGTAGTAGGGCTTGATGCTGGGACCGACCCACTATTGGTAGCTAATGTTACATCGAATGGTTACTCGATGGCCGCTGAAACCTCAGTGTATATTGCAAATAGGATTGAAGGTGCCGGCAAAGTCGTGATGTTTGTATTTGATGCTTATCCGCCGGTTCAAATTCGCGGTGTAGTCGCTGACGCGATTTTTGGAAACTTTCCCGATATCGAAGTAATTGATAGAGTTACGCCTGACGTGTCAGACGGCGGAATCGCAGATAGTCGCGCCAAAATGGAAGCTATTCTTGCTGCAAACCCCGAACCAGGTTCGATTGCCGCAGTATGGGCAGCGTGGGATCAGCCAGCACTCGGAGCGCTACAAGCAATTGAAGATGCGGGAAGAGCTGGTGAAGGCATCGTAATCACTGGCATTGATGCTAACCCACAGGCGCGGGACGCAATAGCATTGGCTGGAAACTTTGAAGCGTCAATTGCCCAGGACTTTAGTGCAATGGGAGCTGCCGCGGCAGACGTGGTTGGCCGAGCAATATCTGGCGCCGAGCAACGAGCTCGCGTAGTTTATGTTCCGACTAAGATGGTG
>JALRJZ010000038.1:332-15661 GCA_023261045.1 Akkermansiaceae bacterium | reverse complement strand
AGGACATCGCGTCTCGGGAGAACCCACTGACAGCTCGCGTGATCGTTAATCGAGTTTGGCAATGGCATTTTGGAAGGGGGCTTGTATCTACCGCGAGCAATTTTGGTCTCTTAGGTGAAAAACCCTCTCATCCAGAGTTACTTGACTGGCTCACGCTTCGCTTTATCGAAAACAAGTGGTCGCTCAAATGGTTGCACCGAGAGATTATGGGCTCATCAACCTACCAGCTCTCGAGTGCGAGTCATTCACTCAATGAGCAAAAAGATGAGGATAACGTATTTCGTTGGCGATTCGATCGTCGCCGTCTTGAAGTCGAAGCTTGGCGTGACGCGTTGATTTCTATTTCGGGTCAACTTGACTCGACAATGGGAGGTCCCACTTTTGAGTTGAGTAAGAATCACACTCGTCGAACTGTTTACGGAAGTGTCAGCCGGCATCAACTCGATGGGATGCTGCGTATCTTTGATTTTCCGGATGCCAATGTCTCATCTGCTCGGCGGACGCAGACCACGGTGCCACAGCAGCAATTGTTTGTGTTGAATAGTGACTTTATGATCGGTCAGGCAAAGGCCTTCGCCAAACTTGTTTCTGCTCGTGAGAGCGAAGTTCAAGCTCAGGTCGTCTTTGCCTACCGCCGAGCTTTCGGGCGTCAGCCGACTAAGCAAGAATGGCAGCTTGCTGAAGAGTTCCTAAGTAGCGAAACACAGCCCGGTGATAAGCTGTCTCGTTTAGAGCAATATTGCCAAGCGCTCCTCGCTGGCAACGAACTGATGTATCTCGACTAATCTAGAAATGGCAATGCATGAGATCTTTGATCAACGAATGATAAGGCGCAGAGATGTTCTGAAGCGAGCTGGCGGGGGATTCACCTCAATCGGTCTGGCGAGTATTCTTGCCGACCAAGGACTCCTTGCTGGGGAGAGTCCACTTTTGCCAAAAGCTCCGCCATTTCGGCCGAGAGCGAAGCGAATCATTCACCTCTTTATGAATGGTGGCCCCTCTCAGGTAGATACTTTTGACCCGAAGCCGGCCTTAGAAAAATATCATGGGCAGCGCCCACCTGGAGCAGAGCGAAAGACCGAACGGCGAACGGGGGGGCTTTTTAAGTCGCCATTTCAGTTTAAAGAATCGGGGCAGTCAGGGATACCGGTCAGTGAGATTTTTCCTGAAGTGGCAAAATGTATTGATGACATTTGCGTGATTCGCTCGATGCACACTGATGTTCCCAATCATGAGCCATCATTGTTGATGATGAATTCAGGCAATAGCCAACCGATTCGGCCCAGTATGGGGTCATGGCTTTGTTATGGACTTGGAGCAGAAAATCAAAATCTTCCAGGCTTTGTGGTGTTATGCCCTGGGAAGCCTGTCGTTGGACCGCAGCTTTGGAGCAATGGATTTTTGCCAGGAATCTACCAAGGTTGTCACATCGGGAAACTTGATCCCAAGAAGATTGTGGATCACATCAGCAATCAACATTTGACCCAAGGTTCTCAACGGCAACAACTTGAATTGATTAATCGACTCAATAGCCTCCACCTGGATCAACGTTCCGGTGCTGACGAGCTCGAGTCTCGGATTCAGTCACTTGAGGTCGCATTTCGGATGCAAACGGAAGCTCAAGAAGCTTTTGATATTTCGAAGGAAACGCAAGCGACACGTGCTCTCTATGGTGAGGGCCAATTTGCGGACTCCTGCCTCGCGGCGCGTCGATTAGTTGAGCGGGGCGTGCGCATGGTGCAGGTGTATTTTGGAAATGGGCAGCCCTGGGATGACCATGGCAATATCGAGGGAGGGCATCGCTCGAAGGCCCAAAATAGTGATCAAGCCATCGCTGGACTTCTTCGTGATCTAAAATCTCGAGGATTGTTAGAAGACACCCTTGTGCTCTGGGGGGGAGAATTTGGACGCACACCGGTTTCTGAGGGTGGTAGTGGGCGTGATCATAATCACCACGGCTTTAGTGTTTGGTTAGCTGGTGGAGGAGTCAAAGGAGGGATGACCTATGGCTCTACGGATGAGTTTGGTTTTGCCGCAGCTGAAAATAAGGTTCATGTCCATGATTTGCATGCGACGATCTTACATCTCATGGGCATTGATCATGAAAAACTGACATACCGGTACTCAGGACGAGATTTTCGTCTTACCGACGTTCATGGGAAGGTTGTCAAAGAGATCATTGCCTAGATCTAGCGACCAAGCTCATTGCGCACTTTCGAGTCTTTTAGAAAAAAGCCTTCGGCGTTTGTGCGTCTCATGGTCGATATCTTTCCATATGGAGAGAATCTGAGAATTTGTTTCTAGTTCACCATTGGTTTCAACCCATTTGATGCCTGCTTCAAGGGCAGATTGGTGTATTGCCTGCATCATGGACGCATGAAGCCCGCTGTTTCGGTAGTCGTGGTGTACGGCAATTAGATAGAGATCGAGGGTCTCTTCTTTCCCTCGCAGGAGACTCATGGCTAAGGCGTAGGGCAGGCGTCTTTTTTTACCCTTTAGATTTTGCGAAAACTTTGAGTAAGAAGGAATGGCAATCGCGACGCCGACAATCTTTTGGTTGGAATCAAAAATGATCTTCACAAATCGCCGATCAATCAAGCTCAAGAACTTGGAGATGAGGACCTCAATTTCATCATCGTTCATCGGAGTGAACTCAAAGAGTCCGCGATAAGCGTCATTGATTAATTGAAAAATCTCGTTGCCTAGGGGGCGGAGTTGCCGCCGTGAGAGGTTTTCAACCATTTTAAGGTGTTTCTTCGCCAAGACGTATTGGGCAATCCGCCGATATTTAGGTTTCAATTCACGGGGGAGTCGGAAATGGTGCTCGAGGTAGTCCACGTGTTTCAGATAGTGGCAGGAGAGTAAGTGCTTGAGGTAATAGGGGGGGTTATAAGAGGACACGACGGTCGGAAGGTGGTTAAAGCCTTCAACAAGAATTGCAGATCGTTCAAAAGTGGTCAGTCCAAGCGGGCCTTCGAGGAGATTCATCCCATGGTTCATCGCCCAAGTTTCGACGGTTCTGAGCAGGGCTTTTGCGACCTCGTGATCATCGATAAACTCGAGGAGGCAGAAACGTGCTGCTCTGGTTTGTCGCAAGCGATTTTCTTTCGCGTTAATTACTCCCGCGATACGGCCGACACATTGGCCATTGCGCATCGCAAGCCAGAGTTGAAGCTGGCATTCTAGAAGGCCGGGGTTTTTTTTCTGATCGAGCGATTTGAGTTCATCAGAAATCAAAGGAGCAACCCACATCGGATCTTTCCGATAGAGATCAAACTGGAATTGAACAAAACGTTTTCGATCTTTGAGGGTGTCGGAAAGAAGTTCGATTTCAACTGCTCGCGAAGAACATACCATCATGATCGATACACAATCACCTAGTTGGGAGGTTTCGACAAGTTTTCTGAGCGATGAGTGATCAGTGAGAGAGTGCGACCAGTTTGAGGTTTTGATCTTTGCCACTCTGTGCGAGTTCTTTTCTATCTCGTCGCTGAGCGGTTCAGGAAAGGTCGCGACTCGATGACCTCAAGAAGGAGGTCCTGCATTTTTAATCCACTTTGACTCGTCTTTGCCACGATTTTAGAAACGACAGCTTCATCGTAGTATTCGAGACTGCGACCCGTCGCGTAAGCGATGAGTTTACGGGTCAGATTACGGGCGAATTTTTCTTTTGCCGCCATGATGAGATTCTTGAGCTCTTGAGGTGTCGAGAATTCGATATCTCCCGGAAGTGTCGCAGTGGAATCAATCAATTGACCGTTGACGTCTTTGGTTCGCCATCGGCCAATAGCATCAAAGTTTTCTAAACTAAACCCGAGAGGATCAATGCGACTGTGGCAGCCAGCACAGGAGGGTCTCTCTCGATGTTTCGCGAGTTGCTCCCGAAAGGTCAGCCCTTGCGTATTGGAATCATCAGCGGGGAGTTCTCCGGCATCTTGAGGAGGAGGGGGAGCGGGGTCCCCAATGAGAGTATCTAGAATCCAAACACCTCTGAGCACGGGGCTTGTTCGCAAAGAATGGGAGGTTGCAGTAAGGATGGAACCCATTCCAAGAACACCTCCTCGATTTTTATCAGTGAGAGTGATTTTTTGCATGGCGCGCCCTCGGGGTGGGGCGGAGAGACCATAGTGCTCTGCGAGTCTCGCATTGACGAAAGTATAGTCCGAATCAATCAAGTCTGTTATGGGGCGGTTCTCACGCACAAGATGGCTAAAAAACTCTGCGCTTTCGTTGTACATTGCCTTTCGAAGCTCAAGATCGAAGCTAGGGAAGCGATTTTTATCCGGTTCGACCTTGTCGACCATTTTATCAAATCCGAGCCACTGACCAGCGAAATGATGAGAGAGCGCGCTTGCCTTAGGGCTTTTGATCATACGGAGAACCTGAGCTCTGAGGATTTCGGGGTCACGGAGTTTTCCTGAATCGGCAACTCGGAAGAGTTCCTGATCTGGCATCGACGACCAAAGAAAGTATGAAAGTCGAGCTGCCAGTTCAAAATCGTTTAAGGGCCATTCTTCTTTGCCAGCTTCGTCATGTTCCGCTCGAAAAAGAAAACGAGGATTGATCAGAAGAGCAGTGAGGGGCGCACGCAGTGCTTTTTCAAAGTTTGGATCTTCTTCCATCGCTCGATCAAAAGCGGTGAGAAGGGGAAGAAGGTCTTCCTCTGAGAGGCGGCGGCGGTAGGCAAGTGTGGCATGAAAAGAGAGGACTTTTTCGGCAATGGTTCTTGCTTGTTCTGGTTTCTCCGGAGTCTGAAAAATGACTCGTCGTTTGAGTTTTGGGTCGTTGTAAATCGCCGTGATGATCTCCTGAGCAGCGCTGAGATATTTTTCGAGAAGAGTGGGCGTGGAGAAGAGAGCATCTGCCATGTTGTCGAATCCTTCTCCACCGGCTCCGTCTGCGGGAAAATCTTTGCTAGGATTAAAGTCGATACCAAAGAGGTCTCGGACGGTGTAATGGTATTCAGTGCGATTCAAACGACGAAGAGTAGTGCGCCCCGCTCGTTGGGGGATGTCTCCCGATTCAATCCGTTCTTGAACCTCGCTGAGAGCATCAATGAGTTGTTTGCGTTCACTTTGAGTTGGGAGAGATTGCTCGTCATCTGGAGGCATTTCCTCATGCTGGACCTGATCAATCACGCTTTCGAGAAGGCCATGCTTTTTAAATGCGTCTTCAATGGTGTTTAAATCATGAAGAGCGATGCCTCCTTTTTGTTTTTCTTCTCCATGGCAAGAGACACAGTATTTTTCAAAGAGAGGTTTGGTTTTGGCTGCAAAAGAATCTGCCTTCAGCAAGGGAGCGAAGATGAGAAAAAGTGGCAGAAGGATGCGCATAGATGGAGATACGTGATTTTGCTCCAGCTATTTCAATGACTCCATACGGCCTCTCGAAAAAGCTTTCTGGGAGAAAGGTAATTCTTCTTGGCAATCCGTCCATGGAGAATCATGCAAAGCTTCATCGATTTTGCACAGGTTTCGGATTTAAAAGGGGTGGCAGTCATTGCTCTGAATGATCTGAGGTTGAGCAGAGTGATTAGCCCTTGATTTTAGACAGAGATCTTATGGGAAATTTGAGGCTTTGCAAATGGAGTTGAGGAGGATTTGTTAGGCTATCATCCTTTGATCATGAAAACTTCTAGAAGTCCTTTGCCCTTCATTTTTCTCCTCTTTTGGATTCCATTGGTTGGGTTTTGCCAAAATCAAACGCGCCCCAACCTTGTTTTCTTCTTCACTGATGATCAAACGGTCAGCACTTTGGGCTGCTATGGAAATCCAGTAGTGCAAACTCCCAATATTGACCGTTTAGCCAAGGAGGGGATCAAATTTCAGAATGCTTTCGTGAGTCATCCCATTTGTTGGGCCAGTCGCACCTCTATTTTGACTGGGATGGCGGCTCGAAGTTACCGAACAAAAGGGGATGAGGAGAGGGCTCGGGTCGATGCCGTTGCTTCGCTCTATTCAGATTTACTGCGAGAGAGTGGTTATCGCACGGGGTATTTTGGAAAATGGCATGCCAAGACACCAAGTGGCTTCAAGAAAGAGGAGCATTTTGATGAGATTGAAGTCATCGGGCGAAATCCATTTTTCAAAAAAATGCCTGATGGCTCTCTACGCCACGAGACGGATTTAATTGTTGATCGAGGCATTGACTTCATTAAGCGGCAGCCCAAAGGAAGACCCTTTGCGCTCAACCTGTGGTTTAATGCCTGCCATGCCGAGGACGGTGATCGGCGCCCGGGGATTGGGCACTTCACTTGGCCACAATCTGCCAATGGGCTTTACGACGGGATTTACATGAATCCGCCTCGGTTGAACGATCCGGCTCATTTTGATCAACTTCCTTCTTTCCTAAAAAATAGCATTACCAGAGAACGATTTTTTTGGCGGTGGAATACGGAAGAAAAATACCAGAGCAATATGCGAGCATACTATCGGATGGTCAGTGGGATTGACCATGCGGTGGGCCGATTCATGGGCGAGCTTGAAGCAGCAGGTCTTTCTGAGAATACCATTATTATTTACTCGGCAGATAATGGCTACCACATGGCGAATCGAGGACTTGCAGGAAAGTGGTCGCACTTCGAGGAGGCTATCCAGGTTCCTTTGATTATTCGTGATCCGCGCGTGGCGCCAAAAAAGAAAGGGGTGGTGACAGAGGCTTTCGCCTTAAATCTTGATCTGCCTGCAACCTTTTTGGAGTGGGCTGGGATTCAAGTGCCGGAGCGTTATGATGGCTTCAGTTTAAAGCCTATCGTCGAGGGGGTGATTCCTGCTCATTGGCGCCACGAAACATTTCATGAGCACTTTGCGGTGCGGACCCGCATTCCAGCGTACGAGGCCATTCGGGATGCGAACTTCAAATTTGCGAGATACGTGGATCACGATTTCGAGTTTTTGCATGATTTAAAGCGGGATCCGGATGAATTAGTCAACTTAGCGACGGATCCCAAGTTCGACAAAGTTCTCGTTTCGATGCGCAAGCGCTTAGACCAACAGGTTCAGCAACATGGAGGCAAATTGGAGCCGCTGACTAGACCATTTACTGCGTCAACAGTGCCGTATCCAGAGGCCTCGGCTGCGGTGACAGTCAAGCCAGGAAAAGATGGCTTTTGTCGCCTGTTTAATGGAAAGAATCTCGCTGGTTGGACGGGCAACCCAAAGTATTGGACGGTCCAAGATGGGGCGATGACTGGTGTGACCGATGGTTCCTTAAAGATGAATCGCTTTATTACTTGGAATGGATCGACGATTCGCAATTTCGAATTAAAAGTGAAAGTGAAGGTTTCGGCTCAGGGGAATAGTGGGATTCAATATCGTGGTCAGATGCACCCCGAAATTGACCTGGATATTGTATCGGGTTACCAGTGTGACATTATGCCAACTCCCGTTCATCAGAACGGGATGCTCTATGAAGAAAGAGAGCGACGGATTCTCTCACACACTGGAGAAAAAGTGATCATCGATAAAGATGGACAACCTTGGGTTGTAGGTACGATGCCTGTGAAGTCCTTCCCCCATGACCAATGGCTAGATTATCGAGTTTTGGTGAGCGCAAATCATCACCAACATTGGATTAATGGTCACCAGACTTGTGATTTGATTGATCTTGATCCCGATGGCAGATCCTTAGAGGGCGTCTTGGGTTTTCAAGTTCATGTAGGGCCTGCGATGAAGATCCAGTTTAAGGATATTATAATCAAACACCTTCCGGATGATCTCCCATTACTCACTCTCAAAGATCGCCCTATCCCCGACGGCGCGTATGGGGTAAAACCGCTAGGGCAGTCAGCGAAAGGTTGGGAAGCTCCAGTTTATGGGAAGAATCAATAACTCACAAAGATGAATAAGGTAGCAAAAACAACTCAAGAGCTGACGACTCTTCGTTCTAACATTCGCTCAGTGGCCGAGGGTCACTTAGAAGATACGGGTGGATTACTACGCCTGTCTCCGACATGGGTTCCTCGATCTTTTTTACAACCTGGGCTACGGTTGAAACTTCATCCAGATGATACCTATGCCTACGGTTTAAGTCGGGGGGGGATTGATGAACGTTGGTTTGGTTCAACGACAGTCACCGCCAATGAGGGGCGGGCTGAAGATGAAGGCCTTTCTTATGTCGTGGTTGGCAAAGAAAGATTTACTCTCCTTGATTTGATTCACGAATGTGGTGCGGGGATTATTGGTGACGCGATTTGGAATCAATATGGTAAGTGGCCCGTTTACTCGAAGTTTTTTGATAACATGGGACCGATTCCCCATCACATGCACCAAAATGCGCAGCAGGCGGCATTGGTTGGACAGGAAGGTAAGCCGGAGTCTTATTATTTCCCCCCACAGCATAATCACGTTGGGAACAATTTTCCCTATACCTTCATGGGTCTCGAACCGGGAACGACTCGTCAGCAGGTTTATGATTGCATTGCCAATTGGCATCGTGGTGACAACAAACTCCTAGAACTTTCTAAAGCATACAAGTTAGAGCCAGGGACGGGATGGCTGATCGATCCATGCATTTTGCATGCACCGGGATCGCTTTGCACCTATGAGCCTCAGTGGGGATCAGACGTCTTTGGAATGTATCAGAATCTAGTCGAAGGGCGGGAAGTTCCATGGTCGCTACTCGTCAAGGACATGCCGGAGGAGAGGCATCACGATATCGACTTTATCATTGATCAGCTCGACTGGGAAAAGAACTTAGATCCTTCTTTCAAAGATCATCATTATTTAGAACCGGTTACTTCCGAAAAAGGGGAAGATTTTCACGACCGATGGATCGTCTACGGAAAGGTGGATGGCTTCCAATACTTTACAGCAAAAGAACTGACGGTGGAGCCGCTGGGTAAAGCCGTGATACGAGACAACGGGGCATACTCTGCGATCGTCGTGCAAGGCCATGGAAAGGCAAATCAGTTAAGACTTCATTGTCCAAACCTTTTACGCTTCAATGAGCTTTCTGAAGATGAGTTTTTTGCGACTGAAAGCGCGGCTCAAGCGGGAGTTGTTTTCGAAAACCTGAGTGAGACGGAACCGCTTGTTTTGCTGAGGTATTTTGGCCCAGAGATCAACCCTGAGGCTCCTGAAATGGGAGCTTATCGGCTTGGGTGAAAAGCGCGTAATGAAACGCTGTTTTTAATAATAGCAAATGAAAGTGTCTTATAAGCAAAAATGATATGACAGATTCGGTTTCGGTGATCTTGTTAGAGTGCTCGCAAGGACGTGGGCCTCTAACAATAAAGAAAAAGAATATGAAACTGATGACAACTCTCATTACAGCAGGAGCTCTCCTCCTTCCTATCGCTGCCCAAGCAAACCACCATGGTGAAAAGAAAGCAGCCTCTTCAATCGTTGAGATTGCTGTTGGCAATGACAACTTTTCGACTCTCGTAGCAGCTGTGAAAGCTGGTGGACTTGTTGAGGCTCTCTCGGGGGACGGACCCTTCACGGTATTTGCTCCGACCAATGATGCTTTTGCCAAGCTTCCCAAGGAAACTTTAGAATCCCTCCTCCAGCCCGAAAATAAAGGCAAACTTGCAGCGATCCTGAAATATCATGTCGTTGCTGGCAAAGTGATGGCTGCTGATGTTTCAGCCGGAAAGGTCAAGACACTCAATGGCGCAAAAGCTCATATCTCCGTCAAAGAGGGTAAGGTGATGATTGATAATGCCAATATCGTCAAAACAGATATCGTGGGTAGCAATGGTGTCATTCACGTGATCGACTCGGTTATTCTCCCGAAGAGCTGATACTAAGGTTCTTTTCGGTGATTTCGCCTACTCTCAGATTGATAGTAGGCTTTTTTGTTTGAGAATCTCTTTATGCGATCACCGGACCACCCTTTGCAAGGGAGTCACTATCTTGCTGATCATATTTTTTAAAGTTTTCTGCGAAGAGCTCTGCGAGCCTACGAGCTTCGCGATCATAGTCATTTTGGTCACTCCACGTTTGACGGGGAACCATGACATCAGAGGGGACACCGGGGCATTCGGTTACAATCTCAAAGCCAAAGAGGTGATCAGTTTGGGTTTTCGATTTGACGAGTTTGCCGCAGTAGATGGCATCTATGATTGCACGTGAATATGCGAGTTTGATTCTTGAACCCACACCATGGCCTCCCCCACTCCATCCCGTATTTACAAGCCAGACATTGACTTTGTGTTGCTGCATTTTTTGGGCGAGGAGTTCGGCATACCGCAACGGATGCATCACGAGAAATGGTGCTCCGAAGCAAGCTGAGAAAGTTGCCTGTGGTTCAGAAACTCCCATTTCTGTTCCTGCTACCTTGGCGGTATAGCCGGAAACAAAATGATACATCGCTTGAGCTTCATTGAGCTTTGAGACGGGTGGAAGAATTCCAAAGGCGTCGCAGGTAAGAAAGATGATGTCAGTTGGATGGTCGGCGAGACAGGGGAGTTGGGCATTTTTGATGAATTCGATCGGGTAAGCTCCTCTGGTATTTTGAGTCAGCGAAGTGTCGTGGAAATCGACGATATATTCTTCATCATGAATGACATTTTCTAAGACCGCTCCATAGTGCAGCGCCCGGTAGATGTCTGGTTCATTTTCTTCAGTCAGATCGATTGCCTTGGCATAACATCCGCCTTCGATATTGAAGACCCCGGTATCAGTCCAAACATGTTCATCGTCACCGATGAGTTGGCGATTAGGATCGGCAGATAAAGTTGTTTTTCCCGTTCCCGAGAGGCCGAAAAGGATTACCGACGAGTTTGTCTTCGGATCTGCGGTTGCTGAGCAATGCATGGAAAGATGCCCTTTGAGCGGCATCAGATAGTGCATCAAGGTGAAGACACCTTTCTTCATTTCTCCCGCGTATTCAGTGCCGAGAATGACCATTTCTTTTTTTTCAAAGCAGACATCAATTGATGTTTTCGAGGTCATCCCTTCAGTGAGGCGGTTGGCAGGAAATTGCCCGGCATTAAAAATTGTGAAATCTGGATCTCCAAATTCAGCAAGTTCTTGTGCTGTCGGGATAATCAACATGATGCGCATAAAAAGCGCGTGGTAAGGTCGGGTGCAGATGACTCTCACCTTAATACGCTCCGAGGGGTCCCAGCCCGCGAATGCATCCACGACATAGAGTTTGTCTCTGGTGTTTAAGTAATCCTTCGCTCGTTCCCGATTGATTTCAAACGTATGTTCATCAATGGGAATGTTGATTTCTCCCCACCAGATTTGATCTTTTGAGGAACTTTCTATGGTAATTCTTTTATCTTGTGGGGATCTGCCGGTTTTTTCACCTGAGTAAGCGATGAGAGCTCCCTGTGCTGATAAGCTTGTCGAGGGCTCATGCCGAATGGCCTCCATGTAGAGGCGAGAAACGGGAGCGTTCCGAATGATTTTGGGAGTCTCAATTCCAAAGGATGACAAATCTAGAGAACTCATGGGTAATGATTAGCATGTTGCGAGCCAAAGTGAAACAATCGGAGAATAATCTCAGCAGAGTGTGCTGGGATGATTTGTATTTCCAACGGAGCCAGAGTGACTTGTCTCTGCCTCAGAGCTCACTGAGTTCTTGGGCAAATCCTGAGGAAAGAATCGGAAAGCGACACCAAGTTTTTGGGTCGAGATTCTGGTCATCGACATGAAACGAGACCGCGTAGCGCTCCCTTTTCCATTGGTTTCGACACCACAGTTGAAAGAACCGAATCGTCCAGCCCTTGAGCTGATCGTGGGTATAATCGGGATAGGCATTCGTGATGACTTGCAGGACAGCTTTTGGCCCTTTCTTGTCACCGATGGCAGCCCGCTCGATGGTATCGAGAACTGGATAGGGCATGAGATCAGCTTCGTCCGTTTGCTTAGAGTCTCGTGGGCGTAACTCAGCAGTGGGCTGTTGTTGATTGATCTTAGCAAGAGCTGGGAGAGGGCGAGACTCAGGCAGCCCCGTTGTTTCCATCCAGGAAAGCCATTCGCGCAGATAGTGTTTATCAATTCCTGCAATCGGACTGAGTCCGCCAGAAGTATCTCCATCCATCGTTGCGTAACCGACTGCCGCTTCCGAGCGATTGCTCGTCGAAAGCAGAAGAGAATTACGAAGGTTTGCAAACATCCAAATTCCCGGCGCGCGGACGCGAGCTTGGATGTTCTGCCGAGTGATGTCGTCTTGCTCCCAGGTGAGTTTTCTGCCGATAACGGTTTCAATAGTTTCTTCGTAACCATTGACCAGATGATCAATATCCCATTCGGCATAGTCACAACCCAGCGCTTCTGCGACGCTGCGAGCAGCATCTCGCGTCACCTCGCCACTGTTTTGTGTGCCTTGATAAGCACAAAACAAAAGTTGCTTCATCCATGTCGATGGATCCGGAGCAAGGTTGAGATAGCCCAAGCGTTTGCGAAGAGTTTCTTCTCCAAGTTCGGCGAGAGCTAAGTCGAGCATGATCTTAACCAAACAAGAGACCGCGGCTGAGTCTGCCCCACCACTCAAAGAGACGACAAATCCGCCAGACCAGCTTTTACGAAGATAATCGAAGTAGGCGATTCCCATTGCTCTGGTAAACTCTTCCTCCTTTGTCATCTTGGAGCCTCGCATCTCGCTCTTCCACTGATTGACGGGTGGCCAATGAAAGGGGATATCGATTTCGGGTAGACCTTGAACATCAACCCCTCGGCTCACAGTGCGGGCCTGGTGAAGCCGATTGCGCTCGATGTCTACGGTGCTTGCGGTGAGGGTCACTTCTTGAAACGAAAAACGTTTTGCTTCAGCGACGATCCGACCAGCCGAGGCAATGAGCCCCCCACCATCATAAATGGCACGACCTGCTTCATTGCCAAGAAGGTTCGCGTAGACGTAGACCGAAGCAAATGCACGTGACCCTTCCAGAACAAACTGTTCGCGGATTGCTTGTTTTCCGAAGGCAAAATGACTGGCGGATGGGTTGAGGATGACATCGACTCCGCTCCCTGCGAAAAGCCGGCCAGGACGATCGGCGACCCAGGCATCTTCACACACCTCGAGACCAATACGTAAACCGCCAATTTTAAAAATCGGGTCCCCAATCGGCAGAAAATCCTGACCAAATTCCTCTTCGACAATCATCGCTTCTGGCCACGCATGAAACCAACGTGGCTCGTAGTGGAGTCCATCCCCTGCGAGATTTTTCTTCGCGACAAGACCAGCAATCACGCCATCCACCAGAATGGCGACCGCATTGTAAACCGCGTTTTTTACCCACACAGGCAGCCCAACGGCGATCACCATTTTTTTTGATTCGGGAGCAATAAGCAGAAGGCTTTCCCAAGCTTGCTGAGCAACCTCATGGGACAAAAATTGATCTTCGCAGCCATACCCGGTGATCGCAAGTTCGGGGAGACAAAGAATCGAGACCTCCGACTCACGGGCTTGTGAGATGCACTCGAGAATACGGCGACGATTTCCGCTCCAGTCCATGGGGGTTTGATTAAGGCATCCTGCGCCTACCCGGATGTTGTCGTTCATGACAAAACTGAGTTTACCTAAATAGCCAGAGAAGCCAAGAGAGGCTTTAGAGGTTCTTGATTCTCTTTCGCGCCACGAGGCTAGAAATCATCTCGCTCATCCATCCTCCCCCTATGCTGTGGTTGCTAGTGAGACTTGGTCATCGAAGCCAGAAATCTGTGTTAGGATGGGGGCAATCTTATTAGGAAAGCCTCCTAGGGTTTTATTTGTGCCCTTCGTCTGTGCGGTCTTCTTTGTTGGCTACTAAGTAGGCGATGATGTCTCGAGCTTCTTGACGTGTGAGCAGGCCAGTCATTGCAGGCATCCCCGAAATAGGCGTGCTTCGTTCTTGGATCTGAGCCTTTGAGATCGTTTTGATGGCTTCTCCAATCATCAGCCTGGCATTTCCTTGGGCGTCGTCGGGCATCAAGGTGCCACTGATGACTGTGCCATCGGTGAGCGTGATGCTTCCCAATCCGTAGCCTTCTGCAACTTCGCTGCCAGGAGTAACGAGGGCTCTCACAAGATAAGAGGGGTCGCGGAGCTTGCCAATGGCCCCTAATTCAGGTCCGACATTTCCCCCGATTCCATGAATTGAGTGGCAGCGTTGGCATTGTGCTGTGGCGTGGCTATAGACGAGTGTTTTTCCGAGTTTGATATCTCCTCCAGTTTCACAGAGCAGTTTCCATTCAGCGGTTGGATCATCTTTTGGAAGAGAGTTCCTAAAGTTCACAAGGGCTGCTTGAACCGCCTTATCAGAAGAACCTTCAGCAGCAAGGACGACATCAAGCCCGATGCTAAGATCTAGTTTGCGGTTGGTGAGTTTCTCTAAAGAATCCGTGATGATTTGGGACGCCGTGGGGTGGTTGAGCCTTCCAAGAGTGCGAATCGTCAATTGCTTTTCAGTCGATGTCGCCTGCTGATTTGTAAGGGTCTGAGCAAGGAGCTTGATCGATGCTTCGTCCGGATTGAGTTGAAGGAGGAGTTCACGTGATCGACTCCGGATCTGATCATTCTTGTCTTTTACTAAAGCTTCGAGAGTCGCTTTCCATGACGAGTCACCTTCTTGGCTTGGGGCAAGAAGGTTGAGAGCTTTCAGCCGCGCTTGAGCAGGCAGTTGATCTGAAACCAGGTAGTTTAAGAGGTGTTTCGAAGACAAGGGAAGTCTCTCTTGTTCAACTAAGGTAAGTGCTTTGGTCAGGAGTGCGGGTTGAGGCTGGTCGAAAAAGGGTGTGAGTTTTTCGAGAAGGTTTCCAGGCAGAGGAAGGCGTGTCTTTGGGAGAGTCCGAGCAAATCCTGTAACAAGATCTGGAACGGGAGGGTTGTTCCACTCTAGGAGAGCCACAAAGGCATCTTGCTGAATCCTTTGGTCAATTGATTTGTCGTTAATGAGCCCGGTAAGAACATCGAGATCTTGGGGTCGTGCAAGGGTCCAAGCAGCATGCAGGGCTCTCCGCGCTGTCATTGGATGGTAGGTGACTTCCGAGGTGACTTTCTTTGCAATTGCATTCGCCCTTTCGGATAAAGCCGGAAAAGTTTCTACGATGTTTTCATCGTAGGCGGCCCGGATTGCTTCGTGGCGAACGAGCCGATCAGGGTCGTCAAAAAAGGCTTCCAAATAGATTGAGCGTTGTCTTCGTAGGGCGACTGTTGCGGCCCGCCGGACAGCAATCGATTCGTGTTGATGAAGACTCGCCAAGAACTTTTCATCAGCGGCTTCTGCGAGAATCATGATCCCTCCATGTCGCACAATGGCGTCTTGATCAGCATTGCGTATTAAGAGGTCGATGGCAGGCTCAATCGCTGCAGAATCAGCTTGGTTGGCGAGAGCGAGAGCGGCTAAGGACGCGACCCGAGCAGATTTGTCTTTCAGGAGGGAAATGAGTTCACTTTGG
>JALRJZ010000038.1:0-322 GCA_023261045.1 Akkermansiaceae bacterium | reverse complement strand
TGTTGCGCGTGAGAACCAAGCGTTCTTGCAAGGTTTGCTCGAACTTCCAGCTCTGAATCTTGAGCCAAACCTTTTAAGTGTTGGAGAAGGGCCGGGTCTTTTTGGGCGAGTTGACCAAGACCCCAAAGGCCATGGAGGCGACGCAGAAGTGGCTGCTTTTGATGGAGTGCCTTTTTAAACAAACCAAGAGATTGGGTCCCGCGCTCAGCGAGAGCGAATTGCGCTCGAGTCCGAACCCTCTGATCTGGATGAGCCATGAGTTCAAAAAGTTTAGACGACTCCATCTTGGGGAATCCTTGAGCAAAGAGAGCTTTGACTTCCA
>JALRJZ010000389.1 GCA_023261045.1 Akkermansiaceae bacterium | reverse complement strand
TACTTCAGGAATAGCTTACGTGTATTCAACTTTTAATAATACAATTATTTCAATCGCAGATGAAAGTGGAAATGTCATAGCATGGTCATCAGCTGGAGCAAAAGGATTTAAAGGTTCAAGAAAATCAACTCCTTATGCTGCTCAAGTTGCAGCAGATGATGCGGGAGGAAAAGCTTATGAACAAGGTTTAAGAACATTAACTGTAGAAGTTAAAGGCCCTGGTTCAGGAAGAGAAACTGCTTTAAGAGCATTTCAGTCTAAAGGATTTAAGATTACATCAATTAAAGACACAACACCTATGCCTCACAATGGTACTAGGCCACCTAAAAGAAGGAGAGTATAAATAATGCAAGCCGCAAGTAATATCATAGACAAAAATTGGAAAGCTTTAATTAAACCTAATAAGTTAGAAATAAAAAGTAATGATGATAAATCTACAGCAACTGTTGTTGCTGAACCTTTAGAAAAGGGTTTTGGTCAGACTTTAGGTAATGCTTTAAGAAGAATTTTACTTTCATCTATTCAAGGTGCAGCTGTTACAGCCATTCAAATAGATGGAGTTTTACATGAGTTCTCATCTATTAAAGGTGTTAGAGAAGATGTAACCGATATAGTTTTAAACGTTAAAAATTTAGCTATCAGATCATCAGTTAATTCGCCAAAAAAAATTATTTTAGATGTTAAAGGCCCTAAAGAGGTAAAAGCTAAAGATATTACTTTGTCTCCAGAAATAGAAATTTTAAACCCAGAGCAAGTTATTTGTAATTTAGATGAAAAAACTAATTTTCATATGGAATTAATTGTGAATACGGGTAAAGGCTACGTTCCTTCTACTAAAAACAAAGGAGAAGACAGTCCACTTGGTTTAATAGCTGTAGATTCATTATTTAGCCCAGTAAAAAAAGTTTCTTATACTGTAGATAATA
>JALRJZ010000388.1 GCA_023261045.1 Akkermansiaceae bacterium | reverse complement strand
AACACCCATGCATCAAAGGGAAGTAGCTGAGGCAGTAGGTAAAACGGTACCAGCATCTAAGTACAGAGAAAAGATGGAAAATCATTTTATGTATGGAACCAATGAAAGAACTGCAAAACATATGCAGGATTATGGTGACAAAGCATAAATAATATTTAGATAGAGCATAATTTTTTCTTTTGCCATACTAATATTGTGGCTGTAGTTTTAATTTATATGATGAATTAAAATAAAATTATGCGATATCTTCTTCTAATTTTATTCTCTTTTTCCATTCATGGAGAGACTAGCAAAATTTTATGTGAGCTTGATGGAACTTATTCAGTAACCTACAAAGATATTAAGAAGACATATCTTTCTGAAGGCATAGAACTCTTCAAAAATTTAGCTAGACAGACACAACAATCTTTATTTTTGCTTCAAAGAGCAAAAACAAACTTTGCTGAAGAAGATTGGCAAAAAGATAAAATCTACATCGTTCAGTACTGGGAAGTTGATTCAGAAAAAGAAACTTTTAAATCACTTACTCATACACTAGAGCCTTCTCCAATATGGATTAATCCAGATGCTGAGTGGAAAGCTACAAAATCTAAAACTGGTATCACAGTAGAACATTCGATGAAACCTGGTGAAACCCATAGCATTTTTCCAGATTACGAAGTTGGTGCTTATAGAGTTTCAAATACTTTTAACTGGTATACAGGCAAGGGTCAGATGTCAGGAGATATTTGGCTTAATAAGAAAGATGGTTCAAAAAATAAGAATCCAAAAATTGAAATTTTTGCTTCAGGTAAGTGTGAATCTCAAAAAAAGAAATTTTAGGCCTAAGCCACGCTAGCAATAAATAAGCAAAGCACAACAATAATCAAAACAATATACTTATCTACTTTTTCTAAAATTTTATCTATCATTTTTAAATTATATAAACCCCTATTACT
>JALRJZ010000387.1 GCA_023261045.1 Akkermansiaceae bacterium | reverse complement strand
GGTTTTATTAACAAATTTTGTTCAATTAAAATACAGCTTTACATAAAAAGACTAATTAATGTGCTAAAATAACATTAAACATACTTTTAATAAGGTATATAAACCGTTTAAAATAATGAGCAAAAAATTACTTGTTCCTGACATTGGTGACTTTGAAAATGTTGAGGTTATAGAGATACTTGTAAAACCTGGTGATCAAATTAAAGAAAATGATCCAATAGTCACAATTGAAAGTGATAAATCAAGCGTTGAAATTCCTTCTACAGTTGCTGGAAAAGTAGATAGTTTAGCAGTTAAAGTTGGTGATAAAGTTTCTAAAGGTGATTTGTTGCTTAATCTTAAATCATCATCAAAAACATCATCAGAAAGCACTCTTCCAAAAGATACAGAAAATATAATTAAACAAGCTGAAGAAGCAATGGCTGAAAAAAAAGAGGAAAAAAAAATTATATCTGAACCTATAATTGAGAAAAAACAAACTACAATACAAGTAGTTAATGGCACTGATACTGATCCACTTGAAACCCAAGATTGGTTGGAATCTTTATCTGCAGTTATTTCGAAAGATGGAAATCAAAGAGCCCATTTTTTAATTAAAGAATTAATTAACAAAGCTTATCGAGAAGGAGCGAATATTCCTTATACTCAAAATACACCTTACATAAATACAATACCCCCAGAGGCTGAAGTAAAGTCTAGTGGTGATCAAAATATTGAAAGAAGAATTAGATCGTTAATTAGATGGAATGCAGCAGCAATGGTAGTTCGAGCAAATAAAAAACACCCTGAACTTGGTGGACACATTGGTACATTTGCATCTGCTGCAACATTATACGATGTTGGTATGAACCATTTTTGGAGAGCAAAAAATAATAAATTTGGTGGAGATTTAATTTATTTCCAAGGGCATAGTGCTCCAGGAATGTATGCAAGGGCCTTCTTAGAAGG
>JALRJZ010000386.1 GCA_023261045.1 Akkermansiaceae bacterium | reverse complement strand
AATAGTTTTGGCCTCCACATGGCAGAGGCGGCCTATTCACCAGAGGGTGCGCAGTGGGTGGATGAATTGATGCTGTATTTGGACGGCAATCGCAAAATTTTTGACGATGCCATCAATGCGATACCCGGTGCGGCGTCAATGGACTTAGAGGCGACCTATCTGGCATGGGTCGATTTTGCGGGGATGGGAATGCAGCAATCCGAGGTGAATGAACGCGTCTTTAAACAGGCGCGCATTGCCGCAAACCATGGGCCAACGTTCGGCACTGGGGGTGAGACATTTCTGCGTTTCAACATCGCAACGCCACGCAGCTATGTCGAAGAAGCCGCAGCACGTTTAAAGGATGCGTTTAGCGATCTTCAGTGATTTTCGATCAATGCGATCGGAGCGTCATGGCGTTTGGCATAGTCCAGCGCCGGGCGCTCTTGTGCAGATGAATAGCGTTTGAATTCAAATTGCAACTCACCATTTTCTTCGTTTGACGCGATGATCAAACATTGGGACTTATGCTTGCCACCTTCAAAGACATCAACAAACCCACGCAGCGCGGGTGCCGTATTTGCATCCATTGCAAACCCACGTTCCCACATACGCAAAACAGGGTACATATTTCCGTCAAATTCAACCCACGTACGAGACTTTTTACGCAGTGTCGCGGTTTTTGCTTCCGCTAAGCCCGCAAGAATATCCTTCGGTAAATAAGTAGACATGGCAGCAACTTCCTTTGTTTCTTTAGGGTATGCTGTTCGATTGATTCCTCAAGTACCCAAAAGGGTAGTATCACTCTTCGAAATATCAATTCGGGACCAAGTGTGCATGAATGCAGAGAACCTGCGCGTTGTCCAAAGGCCTAAGGCATTCTATTTCAACCCTTAATTCAATTTCTTCAGGTAAGGATCATAAGAATGGGACTGCTAATCAACGGTGAATGGGCCGATCAATGGTATGACACAAAAGCAAC
>JALRJZ010000385.1 GCA_023261045.1 Akkermansiaceae bacterium | reverse complement strand
TGATACACCCTTCTGCGATCAAGGCAGCCGTGGCAACGCCCCATTCCTCGGCGCCTAGTAAGGTGGCAATGGCCAAATCTCTACCGGTGCGAATCATCCCGTCGGTTTGGAGCAATACGCGGTCTCTTAATCGGCTACTCACCAATGTCTGATGCGCCTCTGCCAAGCCTAATTCCCACGGCACACCTGCGTGCTGGATAGAACTAAGTGGCGAAGCACCTGTACCTCCGTCCATTCCTGAGATAAGTACGGTATCGGCCTTGGCCTTTACAACACCCGTAGCGATAGTTCCTACCCCAGCTAAGGAAACAAGCTTCACGCTCACTCTTGCCTTAGGGTTGGCACGTTTGAGGTCATAGATTAATTGGGCCAAATCCTCAATCGAATAAATATCGTGGTGTGGCGGCGGAGAAATCAAACCTACCCCCGGGGTAGAGTGGCGTACTCGACCGATCCAATCGTCCACCTTGTGCCCTGGCAGGTGCCCACCTTCACCAGGTTTTGCACCTTGAGCCATTTTGATCTGTAGTTCAACAGCGTTCGCGAGGTAATTGATCGTCACCCCGAATCGGCCAGAGGCAATCTGCTTAATCGCACTGTTTTCGCTATCGCCGTTCTCCTTGGTGCCAAAGCGAATCTCGTCTTCACCACCTTCACCTGAGTTCGATTTAGCCCCTATTCTATTCATCGCCACTGCAAGCGTGCTGTGGGCTTCGTGCGATATAGAACCAAAAGACATGGCCCCAGTAGCAAAGCGCTTCAAGATGTTTTCTACCGCTTCCACCTCTTCTAGTGGAACGGATGGACGCTGTTTGAATTCCAACAAGTGGCGCAACGAGCGACCGTTCCCATCTAGTAATGCACTGTAATTCTTGAAGTGCTCGTAATTGCCTTCACGACAAGCGCGTTGTAAAGCTGTAATGGTACGCGGATTCATATGGTGGTACTCACCGTTCACGCGCC
>JALRJZ010000384.1 GCA_023261045.1 Akkermansiaceae bacterium | reverse complement strand
ATAATTCACACAACCTTGTTTTAGTTGCTTGCTCTATAACTGTAGCCTCATCATCAGCATCTTTTTTAGATTGATCTAAATGATCTTGATCTATTGCTTGTGTTCTTTCATCTTTTTCAACACCATCTCTTGTAAAGACCTCTACGCCGATAACGGTACCCTTTGAGCTGGATCTTTGTGATGTATCTTTAACATCAGAAGCTTTTTCACCAAAAATAGCTCTTAATAGTTTTTCTTCAGGTGAAAGCTGGGTTTCTCCCTTTGGAGTAATCTTTCCAACCAATATATCACCCGGCACTACCTCAGCACCAACATAAACTATTCCACAGTCATCTAGTTTATTAAGAGATCCTTCACCAACATTTGGTATATCAGCAGTGATTTCTTCTGAACCAAGCTTGGTGTCTCGTGCCACACAGACAATTTCTTGAATATGAATAGAGGTAAATCTATCTTCTCTAGCAACTTTTTCAGATATAA
This sequence comes from Akkermansiaceae bacterium, assembly GCA_023261045.1. Taxonomy (GTDB): domain Bacteria; phylum Verrucomicrobiota; class Verrucomicrobiia; order Verrucomicrobiales; family Akkermansiaceae; genus SW10. The sequence continues at coordinate 486 of JALRJZ010000384.1, read as the reverse complement.
GAATTGAATCCTCAAAGTTATAACCATTCCATGGCATAAAGGCTATACGGATATTTTGTCCTAAAGCTAGCTCACCATTATCTACTGATGGTCCGTCAGCTAATACATCTCCTGCTTTTACCACATCACCAATCTGAACAATCGGTCTTTGGTTGATGCATGTATTTTGATTTGATCTAGTATATTTGACTAAGTTATAAACATCGGATGCTGATTTAGATTTTTTATCAGTTACTCGAACAACTATCCTTGAAGCATCAACACTCTCAACGACACCATTATTTTTTGCAACAATACAAACTCCAGAATCTCTAGCAACAACGGACTCAAGCCCAGTTCCTACTAGAGGCTTTTCAGCTCTGAGAACTGGAACTGCTTGTCGTTGCATATTTGATCCCATTAATGCCCTGTTAGCATCATCATGCTCTAAGAAAGGTATTAAAGATGCTGCGATTGATACAACCTGTTGAGGAGATACGTCCATTA
>JALRJZ010000383.1 GCA_023261045.1 Akkermansiaceae bacterium | reverse complement strand
GGTCTTTTGGGCGCACGTCGTGTTGAGGCCCCAACAGAGGTGATGGGTATTCGCTTTCCAAACCCTGTAGGTTTGGCTGCGGGTCTTGATAAAAACGCAGGTGCAATCGATGGTTTAGCAGCTATGGGTTTTGGCTTTGTTGAGGTGGGTACTGTTACACCGCGTCCACAGCCAGGTAACCCTAAGCCACGTCTATTCCGTATTCCAGAACACAGCGCCATCATCAACCGTATGGGTTTCAATAACCTAGGTGTTGATCGTCTTATTGAGAATGTTGAAGCCTCTAACTACAAAGGTGTGTTGGGCATCAACATTGGTAAAAACAAAGATACGCCTAACGAGCGGGCAGCTGATGACTACCTTATCTGTCTTCGTAAGGTATACCCATACGCTACCTACATCGCAGTTAACATCTCATCACCTAATACGCCGGGTCTACGTGACCTGCAGCAGGGTGATAGCCTAAATCAACTATTGGATATGCTTAAGAATGAGCAGGCGCGTCTTGCGGGAATTCACGGTAAGTATGTTCCAATTGCAATTAAGATCGCACCTGACATGAGCGAAGAGGCCTTTGTCTCTACAGCTAACTTACTTAAGACCTATGAGATGGATGGTGTTATTGCGACTAACACCACCATTGAGCGTGCTGGCGTTGAGAGCTCTCCGTTTTCTCAAGAGGCGGGCGGTTTGAGTGGTGCGCCAGTACGTAACCTCTCAACGCGTGCAATTCAGATTCTGGCACGTGAATTGGATGGTTCGCTGCCAATTATTGGTGTGGGTGGTATTACCGAGGGCTTTGATGCGGTTGAGAAGATCGAAGCGGGTGCAAGCTTGGTTCAGGTCTACACTGGCTTTATCTACCGTGGGCCGAAACTTGTTACTGAAGCGGTTGAAGCGATTCGCGATCGTCGATTGCTGCAACAGAGCTAATCTGGAACGGAAACTAAAAACGGCTCCTAAGGGAGCC
>JALRJZ010000382.1 GCA_023261045.1 Akkermansiaceae bacterium | reverse complement strand
TCTTCAAGCGGGTTGAGGTTTGCACGGTGAAGATTCTCGAGCAGTGCATCGCGAAGCATGTTTTCGTCGGAGGTTTCGCGCACCACAGCCGGGATTGCCGAAAGACCGGCCTCCTTGGCTGCGCGAAGTCTGCGCTCACCCATGATGAGCTCAAAATCGTCTCCCTTAGGCCGGACGACGATCGGCTGCAACACTCCAAACTCGCGGACGGAGTGGACAAGCTCGGCAAAGGCCTCTGGCTCAAATACGCTTCTGGGCTGCTGCGGGTTCGGAGTAATGCGAGTGGGATCGATGTGCGCCAGTTTGGCTCCGGGCACGCTGGCTAGGTTCTCCGAGCTAAAGAAGACGTCCACGGCATCGCGCTCACCCCCCGGAATTAGCGAGCCAATGCCTCTACCTAGGCCACCTCGACGCTTTTCCTCTGACATTTATGCTCCTTGTTGTGCTAACTCAATTGCTGCCTCTTGATAGGCAAGAGAACCGGAATTCTTGGGGTCGTAGCTGATAGCTGTCTGGCCAAAGCTGGGGGCCTCGGAGATCCGCACCGACCTTGGAATTGTGGCCTTCAGAGTCTGGCTGGGGAAATACTTCCGAACCTCGCTTGCGACATCGGCGCTGAGATTGGTTCTTGAGTCAAACATCGTGAGGATAATGCTGCGAATCACCAGGCTGGGGTTCAGGGCCTGCTTGATGCGCTCGATGTTGGAGATCAGCTGTGTTACCCCCTCGAGGGCGTAATACTCGCACTGAATCGGCACCATAACCTCAGTTGCCGCCACAAGCGCATTCACCGTGAGTAGCCCCAGTGATGGCGGTGAGTCGATAAAAACGTAGTCCAGCCGGTGTTCCCTGCCGGCTATGTAGTCCTGTAGCGCCCTGGCAAGAATGTTTTCTCGACCGTCTCTACCGACAAGGTCGATTTCTGCTCCTGCCAGATCGATTGTTGCAGGAAGACAGAAGAGTCCTTCGTGCTCGGTA
>JALRJZ010000381.1 GCA_023261045.1 Akkermansiaceae bacterium | reverse complement strand
ATTTGATATTTTCATAAACATTCATCCAAGGAAGTAAATTGGGCTCTTGAAAAACAAAACTTAAATTGGCAGGGTTTTGAGGGGAGTTTTGAAAATTAGATGTGGGCCATTCTATTCTACCAGAGGTTGGTTTTGCTAAACCGCACATCATCTTGAGAATAGTAGTTTTTCCACAACCAGAAGGTCCTAAAATAGATAAGAAATCCTGCTGAAATACTTCTATATCAATGCTTTCTAAGGCATTGGATTGAGCGCCTTTATATTTTTTGGATACTTTGTGAAGCTGGGCAATTAACTTTTCTTTATCGCTTTTAAGTTTAGAGCGACGATCGCTATCCGTTAATACCCTTAATGACATAAGGCTTTTATTTTAATTGGAAAATTGAAGTGTGTAAGCTTTTTTATAGTCGAATTCAGCTTCATAAATTCCTAGTTTTACAGACATTTCATAAAAATCCTGCCATCTTTGATCTGTCATGGAACCAATCGGGCTGCCATCACCCGTTACAATATTATACTCAATCATTTTTTGATGCGCATATTCTAGTTTATCTAGAGGCATATCAGGATTTAATTGTTGAATTAATGCAAAAGCAGGAGCTGGATCATTTTCTAAAAAATCTTTCCAACCTAAATTAGATGCGGTTAAAAACCTTTTGATTAAATCAGGATTATCCTTAATTAATTTATTAGATACTTCGATTGTATTGGCATAGGCGGTGAAACCGTGATCCGCTAATAAATGCACCACCGGTTCAAACCCTGCAGCCTTTTTAATAGCAAAGGGTTCACTGGATAAATAACCCTGCTGAATAGATTGAGTGTCCTCAATAAAAGGTTGAGAATTAAAATTATAACTTTTGAGTTGATCATCAGAGAGGTTGTATTTGTTTTTAATAAACGCCCAAAAAGATAGACGACCAAAATTAGATAGAAAAATTGTTTTACCCACAAAATCAGATGGATGATCAATACCTACATTAGGGTGAGACATGAGAATTTGAGGAG
>JALRJZ010000380.1 GCA_023261045.1 Akkermansiaceae bacterium | reverse complement strand
CATTATATTCCCGATATTATTTTGGTCAGTAAGTTGATCAGCAATAATTATTAGTGAGTTTTCGTTGTTATTTTTTGTTATTTCGCTTAAGGAGCTAGGAGAGTAGTTCTCTCTTATTATATGTATTGCATCATGACTTTTGATGTCATTAAATCCCTTTCTTTTCTTTAGATCATTAATTTTAATGTAAGTAGTCTTATTATTAGCTTTGTATTGATCTATTAGCTTTGAAAAAAGATGTTTTTTATCAATATCAATATAAATCTCTTTGACTTTTGAAAAGCTGTGTATCAAACAACTTATGCAAGAGTTTTGACCAGAAATAAGCATAATTGTTAATTAGCAGTAAAATATGATTAAGTCTATTGACTTTCAAAGACAATTATCTATTAATCAACCTCTGTTTAAAACCACTTTTGGAGAGATGGCCGAGTGGTTAAAGGCGGCAGACTGTAAATCTGTTCACGCAAGTGTACGTAGGTTCGAATCCTACTCTCTCCACCACTTTTTTTACTTTTACTATTGAATTTTAAAGAAAAATAAGTAGTTTATCGGAACTCACAAGGATTTGTTTTTGTGGTTGTTTTGAAGTGGTTACCCGCTTATTCGCGGGTGTAGCTTAATGGTAAAGCTCCAGCCTTCCAAGCTGATCATGAGGGTTCGATTCCCTTCACCCGCTTCATAAACAAAAAAAAATTAAGTAATAGATATTAAATAGAGGTAACAACTTAAAATGGCTAAAGAAAAATTTGACAGGTCGAAAGAACACGTCAACATTGGAACTATCGGTCACGTCGACCATGGTAAAACAACACTTACTGCTGCAATTACAAAAGTATTAGCAGAAAAAGGTGGCGCAACATTTACTGCGTATGATCAAATTGATAAAGCTCCTGAAGAAAGAGAAAGGGGCATTACCATATCTACTGCACACGTTGAGTACGAAACTGAAAATAGGCATTATGCTCACGTAGATTGTCCTGGTCATGCTGATTATGTTAAAAACATGATT
>JALRJZ010000037.1:7958-15682 GCA_023261045.1 Akkermansiaceae bacterium | reverse complement strand
CGAATTCCGCAAAGCTGAAATCGAGGCGAACAAGGCGATTCGCAATGAACAAAAATCCTATCAATCTCAGATTGACGCTCTCAAGGCCGGTATTTTCTGGAAAACCTTATTGTGGGTTCCAGGGCTCGTTATTGCTGCAGGCTTAGGAGTCTTCTTTTACCGCCGCTCGTCCACAAATGCTCGCTAAAACCACCAGTCATTACTCTGATCTTATCTAAAACTACGAACCAGCTCTAGAAACCATGTCACGAATTCAACTCTTGATTCTCTGGATACTCGCTCTTGTTGCCGGAACAATCTTTGTCAAATCTGGAAAACCCGAGAGCAACACCACATCGGCCACAAAACTCGAAGTGGGAGATACCCTTGTCGCAACCTCACTAGTGAACACTCTTGATGGACTCAGGATTACCTCTGGTGAAGAAACGACCACTCTTAAGAAAATTGAGGACCAATGGTGTGTCGTCGAGCAAGACAATTTCCCTGCCGACATCAGCCAAGTTTCTCGACTCATCAACAACCTAAGCGATGCAAAGGTTGCCCAAGGTGTCTCTGCTCAGGCTGAATATTACAATCGCTTCGATCTCGACCCAACGACAAGCGATGACGGAGAAAAGCCACAAACCGTCGTTCTTACCAAGGATGGGCAAGATGACATCACCCTCTTTATCGGTAAAAATCGAGAATCTGGAGGACGTGGAAGTGCCGGGCGCTTTGTTCGCCTGAGCAATGATGATTCCGGAGTCTATGTGACACCTCAATCATTCAGTGCTTTGGATGCGAGCTCCAAGAATTGGATTATCAAAACGCTCTCTCTTGTTGCCGAAGGTGCAATCAAAGTCGAAGTAAGCGCACCACAAGATGCTGATTTTAAAGCTTGGTCGACCAGCCGAAAGACCACCTTAGACAACTTGATTGTCGAAGGGTTGGGAGAGCAAGAAGAGACCAATACAGCTGAAACAAACTCGCTGAAAACTGTCTTCACTTCGTCGACTTTCAGTGAGCTTCTTTCTGCTGAGCAGGCCAAAGAAAAGTCAGCAGACAAGGGCGCTCGCGAAGTCAAAATCACCGACTCATCGGGTTCCGTGTTTCTCTTTACTCTGACCCCTGAGAAAGTGGAGGCACCCACCGACTCTGAGGACGAAAAAACAACTCCCGCTGAACCTGCAAATTATATTGTGAGCTTTAAAGTTGTTAATGGACCAACTCGTCCTGAGCCTCCCGCAGAGGATGCGTCCCTCGAGCAAAAGGCTGAATTTGAGGCACGCCTAGAAAATATGGGTGACATTAAGATCAGTGTCGAAAAGAACCAAAAGACTTATGAGGGCCGCTTCCTATTGATGAGTAAGGCTTCGCTGGGAAGCCTCGTCAAAGAGCGCTCCGAATTGATCAAAGAGAAGAAAAAAGAAACCCCAAAGACTTCGGTCACCACACCACCGGTCGCAGTCCCTCCCGCTGGCACTCCTCCAGAAGGAATTGCTCGACCTCAAGACTCGAAGCGGATCGAAGCTGTCACCCCACCGATCGCAGTCCCTCAAGCTCCTGAAACAACAGCACCCGAGTCACCCGCTCCCAAAAAACCAAACCTGACTCCTCCTCCCCTTCCAGGAAGCGAGCTCAACGAGAATAATTCGCCGGAGGGATCCGGAAAATCAGAGGTAGAAGCCCCTAAGGAGCAGCCTGTTTCTGAATAAAAGTTACTAGCCGATCATTTCACAAAAAAGCCCTTCTTCGCGACGAAGAGGGGCTTTTTTTAGAGGAAGATTTCAAGAATAAATCCGAATTGATGACCTCTTAAATTCCTTAGTCAACAAGACGCACACGATAGAAGACCTTTCGATTCGCTTGATTCGGAGCAATGAAATTATCGATAGACGTCGTTGACGTTTCTCCATCTTCAATGATTTCACTATCGCTAATATCCAGCCAGCTTCCCTCTGTAAGATCGAAGGAATACTCAAAGAAATATTCTCCCGGAGGCCCTGACCAATCGACAGCCACATTCCCATTTTCCAGACGGGTAATGCTGGTAATTTCTAGGGGAATATTGACAACCGTCACGAGCTCTTCGATCTCCTCGGCACTCAAGGCTCGATTATAGATTCGAATATCGTCCATTTTGCCAGTCAATGACCTTCCCGCGATCCCCTGAGAGGCACCAATACGGACATTATTTGCCTGAGAAGTATTAATGGGTGTCCCCCCAACTGCGGAAAGGAGATCAAGCTGCCCATCAATGTAAAACTGAAGATCACCGACTGTCGTTCCAATTGTTGGATCAAGAACCACAGCACAGTGATGCCAGGTGTCATCAGCCATTAGAGCTGTTCCATTACTTCCTGATCCCGCAACCTCGGTCCGAATGATCCCAGTCCCATTCGCATTGACCCTTGTATCATAACGGGTTCCTGTTGCTCCAGTTCCCCATCCAACCAGAGTTCCGTGGTTATTGGTTTGAAAGTCCGGTCCCTTAAACCAAAAAGCAACCGTCCTCGCCTCCGAGCCCCCAATTCCATTGTAACCAAGAATATCAACCCAACTATTATTCCCATCAAAAACGAGAGAAGCAGTCGAACCTCCGGGAACAGGTGCGGGATCTTGAGTGTCAAACATCGGAGTCCCGACAAAAGTCCCTAGGAAAAGATCTCCAGTTTCAGAGACCAATGAGGTTCCTGATGTCTCTCCTTCCGTCTCACCGACTCTCCAATGAGCGATTAAACTAGGATCTTCCACTCGGATGATATCCACTTCGACTTGCGCTGTCACCGGGCCTTGGGAATTTGAGGCCGTGAGCGTAAATGTAGTCGCTTCTTCCACCACAACGGAAATACTTCCAGAGCTCGCATCAACGAGGCCCACTCCCTGATCAATTTCTACCGTAACCCCATTTGTCACCAACCAATTCAAAAGCACGGCGCCACCCGAGGCAACCGCCGCCGAATTAGCGGAGAAAAGATCAATGACTGCCGGCTCATCAACCACCACAGTGACTTCCAAATCCTCGCTACCTTGAGGACCCTCGCCAGAGAGAGTATAAGTGGTTGTCTTCGAAGGGGTGACGCTTAATTGGCCTTGGCAGTCGAGAGTTTGCGCAAGCACATCAATCGGCCCTGAACCATCATCCAGAGTCAGCGAGCTTAGTGCAGGTGAGACAAACCAAGAGAGATCCAAACTCTGACCACCATCGACGTAGGGCGCTGAGCTTTCAAATCTTACTAAAGTATCAGCATCTTCCAAATAACCTTTGTAATGAGCCGACACTCGCGAATCTGCGAGATCTCCATCTCCGTTAAGATCATCAAGACGCTTGTCGTAGACGGCGAGTTCATCAACCCATCCGTTGAAAAGCTGAGTCGTTAAAACTTTATTGGCTCCAATGACCCAATTACCATTCGCTGCTTCAGGCACAATCAAACTTGTCCCCGCTTCGATTCCATTCACATAGAACCGAAATGTTGGATCAACCCCATTCGCCGCAGCACTCGCATCGTAGGTTAAGATCACATGGTCAAAACCTCCCTCCGTAACCGAAACACCTGAAGAGGTCGTCGCTCCCCCTGAAAAAGAGGTGTAGGTGCGAGCAAAATTGACAACGAGATTACTCCTGCCGGGACCAAGCGTCCCATCTTGATTGGCAAGAATCACCATATCTCCGATCGCAGTTTCACTCTTAACAACTGCTTCGATGGTGAAGTCACCCAGAGAAGGATCCAAATCAAGAGGAGTCACGATGGCACCATCCCCAAAAAAACGAGCGGCCGATCCTATCACGCCTTCTTCGCCCAAAGCAGTCGTTCCAGCAGGAATGCTGTAGTCGATATCGAGACCATTCCCGCTAGAATCTGCAAGCGTTGTGGCTCCTAGCGATTCTTCGAATCGATAAAATACGAGCGGTAGGTCCGCAACGACCTCACTCTGAAAATCAGCAAAGACCGGTGAGATCACCAAGGCGGCAAGACCAACAGGGTTGATAACGTTTCTTGGGTGCATAATACTGTATGATGTTATTTTTTTCTTAACGTGTCACTTGGATTCTTACGAATTGAGAAACTTCTGGAGCCACACGAATTGGGCTTTCAAAAACAACCCTCTCTGTCCCATCTCCATTTGAAAGGGATGAGACGAATGAAGCCTTTCGACTCCAATCTGAGAGATCCTCAGAAACCTCAACCGAGAGTTGAAGATCAGAGGCTCTTTCCAGACGGTTGAAGGAAATAAAAACGACCGCATCTTCCATCGTCATCTCAAAGAACTCACCTCGATTTTGAAGAGTCGGATCTAAACCCAGGGCATAACACAGAAGATTATCTACCCCATCACCACTCGCATCTGCCCAAGGACCACTGATTGCAAGATTCTCTAACTGACTAGAAGAAAAGTAATTCCGATTCCATAGAAAGTAATCAAGGCTATAAGGCTGCCGGTTTTCTTGACCCGGAGAGCCCCCAACGCCCTGACTGACCGCCCAAGAGAATTGATCACCCCATGACGACCAATCTAATAAATTCTCAGTATAAACTAAGCTATATCCATACGACCTAGTGGCCGCAAACCAGTCTCCATCGTAATTAAAAGAAAGGATGTTTTCGCCCATCGAATCACGGATTGTCACTTTTTCCCCTCCATTATTCAAAGCACCTGAGTAGGTGCCCACAACCTTGGCTTCTGAGAAGTTTTCAGGTTTGGAGACGACTAATCCATATTCACCCGGCATCAGAGTTCCACTCAGAATGGCTTCGACTCCATCCACAAAAACGACACCGGTGAGATCCAGACTGATAGCGCCCGAATTATACAATTCGATATACTCAAATTCTTTTCCTCCAAGCGGAGCAAAGTGCAATTCTGTGACACGAAGATATTTTTGTAAGTCATTTTCAACATTCGGAGTTTCTAGCGAAGCAACGACGGCTTTCTCTTGATTGAGAAGATCAATGAATTCCCCTCGAGTTGATAGTTGCCCCTGATAGCCTCCTTCAACGTTGAGCCCCTCTCCACCCCGAGGGCTTTGTCTACGCGCTCTAAAGGTAGCGACGTCAGGACTAAGAAAGAGACTACCCTGCGCTTCTATAATCGTCCCTGGCAAGAACTCAAAGTCAACTCCTCCCCTCACTGACCATCCACTCAAGTCAACCGCAACAGAATTCGAATTTTTAATTTCCAAATACTCTTCATTTTGATTTCCAGAGGAAGGACTCACTTCAAAGGAGGCAAAGCTTAACGAAGAAACATCTCCTTGAGGACCCGGAAGAAGCGCAGAAAAGGTCTGTGGAGTTGAATAGGAATTAGCATTGGAAGCCAAATGAGTCTCAGAAAGATGAATCCGCCGAGGATCTAAATACTCATTTTTAAGAACACCAAGGGCTTCAGAAAGCGTTTGCGCTTGCCCAAATTGGCCCCATTTGGACCGATCAAGCTCGGCATCGCCTCCTAACGCCATTTCCATGAGAGCCATGCGATCCTCCGGTTCATTCGTCATCAAGGTTTCATCAATCAGAGTCTGGAGGCGACGGCGAAACATCTCTTTAAAACGATCATTCTCCAAAAGCTTGTCGATGAGTTTGCTCCAACTCCGATTTCCCGGAAGCTCTTGGATTCCTACAAAAGGATGACTCGGGGAAATCGGCGCATTCGCTGCTCTTCCTCCTAAAACATAATCCTCCGTCGCCCAAATCCCATCATCTGAAATATTATCATTCGTCATGTAATGGCTCCCCCATGTGAGGTCAGTATCCCAAGCAATCTGGGTCCACTCTCCACTTCCCTCAGAATCACGATAAAGGTAGTAATTCTTTTTCATGTTGTCGTTGTTCTGAGTCAACACCGTCGCCGCGAGATAATTGAGCTGCCGAGGGAGATCGACTTGATCAAAAATAAAATTCTCCAGAGCCGTGCCAGTCTGATTGAGCCCACTCACATAAGCAGATAAATCCGCGTTATTTTCGTGCCTTCGGGTTTTCTTTTCGACTCCTGATGTTGCACTCGTGCCTCCGTTGTACATTTTGTAGAGCGCTCCATCACGGTCGATCCCCTTTTCGCGCCGCAACAAACGTTCGTCCACTTGTTCGGTGTAGGCGGCAACGCTAAAAAACTCTCCATTTTGCTGAACCCTGATCAAAAAACATTCAGGCCCCGGAGAGCCAGCAAGGTCGTAAAACTGGTAAGTCAGTGGTTGGCGAACATACGATTTATCAGTCCAGGTGGTATTCAGGTTAAACTCCTCTACACGCACGGTATGAGCCTCACCAAAGGCCTGAAAGTGGCGGTCCGTATTAAAATCAAATTTATAACTTTTTTTATTTAATCCCGCCGAAGATCCACCTCGCACCCGGCAAAAGACATTATCATAAAACTCTCCTAGATGGAGAACAGACGCTCTCGTGCCTGTGCGGGTGTTCGCGGCAGAGGGATTGGCAATAAACCACTCAAGGATGGGAAGGTTGGAATCCACCGCCGGATCGATTGCTGCTGTTCCATAGTATTCGGGGGAATTGACCGGATCAAAAAACAGAGGCGCTCGAGATTGCTCACCTTCTTGATCGCTCGCTACAATTCTCCAACGAATCATCTCTCCTGCCCTTAGGTTCGTCAGAGGAAGAGAAGCAGCAAAAAGACCATCGCCCGCTACAGCATCAGGAATGGATCCATCATCTTTCATGATCATCGCGACCTCATCTCCAAATCCAATTCGGTAAAAAACTTGGACAAGCTGCAGAGGAGAATTTGATGGCTCCACGAAGGCAGTCACCAACAATTCACTTTGTTGACTAAGATCTGGGCGTTCTGGATTTTCCGTCACCCCTTTGATGATTGGCCCAAGGTTGACCACTCCTCCGACGTTCTGCGCGTTTGGCGTTGGTTCAGAGAGGTAGAGCTGAATACTCTCTCCAGGTTGAGTGACCACCGCAGAAAGCTCACAATCGAAGAGAAAGTCAGAATTCCCTGCCGTTCGATTCAACCCATGGATTGCGAGAATGTTCTCACCGGGAACGAGCTCAGTTTTGCTTAGATCAAGGGAAAACTCCTCAAGAGCCACTGCAAGACTATCGCTATGTGAACTGCCAGCAGCTGCCGCGAAATCCCACCTCCCATCAGATGGAGCATTGACGGAAACGAGAATCGGACTTCCATTGATATACACGGCAAAGCCATCGTCATAACGCACACCCACCTTTAGATCCGTGATTGCTGATGGATCATCAATTTGGAAAGGAACTCGAAGATACACACTAGTGTTTTTCTGATAGAGCTCTTCCTGAAGATCTCCTCCATTTCCAATATACAAATCATAGGGATCACCACTCGGAGCCGTGGCGTATCCCACCCCCATTTCAGCGTCTTTCCACGATTCATCATCAAATAAACGTTCATGAAATGCATTGAGCCCTCCCACATCACTGGAGGCATCATTAGGGACTAGGTATTTCAACGAGGATCCAGGGCCTACAAGTCTAACAGATTCGCCCTCTGATACTCCTAACCCGTATGAAATATTAGGATACTGCTGTGGGTAAGGTGCAAAGGAAGACTCAATGGTGACACCATCTGGCCGGATCAAGGCAAGAAATTCGCCTGATGTATTGAGCTTAAAATTCGTGTGTAACTCTGAACCGTTCGTTGCTCGATTCTTACCCGAAGCGAACACGAGAAGCTTCGATTGCGCAGAAAGTGAGATTGCCGGAAAAACCCACTGATTAGGTTTCCGCGCATCATCGGTTAAAAAC
>JALRJZ010000037.1:0-7948 GCA_023261045.1 Akkermansiaceae bacterium | reverse complement strand
TTGATCGTGGTTTGGCTCCGATTGCTCAGCTCGATCCAATCTGAATGATCCCCATCCTCATCGGTGATTCCCGAAATGTTAGAAGCCATCAACTCACTAATGACGATGTCTTGTCCTGGACAGACGAGATGAAGCAGTAAGAAAATGAGAAAACCTTTAGGCATCGGATCGGTCATAAAAAAAGGACAACTCCAGTGAAAAGGAGCCGCCCTTTGGTTGGTCACAGAGATAGTTACCTCCGACGCCTACGGGCAAAGCAAAATCCAGCCAAGATTGCTAAAAGGGCTGAACTCGGCTCAGGAATCGCTCCAAGAGCAGTTGCTGTCGTTCCGTTAAAACTTAAAATCGATTGATCATCGGCGAAAGAGACTCCTCCAACGATAATATCAGCACCTTGTTCCGTGAACTCGGCCACGGAGGGTAAAGTCAGCTGCGCACCAGGAGCGAGGACGATACGGGTACGTTCAAGCTGACTGTTAATAGGATCTCCACCTCCTCGAAAAATTACTGAACTTGTGCCATCGACAAGGACATCAATCCCAATGGCAGCAAACTGAGCATTGTAACTCGATCCATTGATGAGCGAGAGAGTGGAAATGGCATTGGAAGGAACATTGGTTCCACCTGCATCGTCTACTCCACTAAATCCATTATTGTTGGTGAATGTGAATGAAGTTGCGTCGAGAGTGACCGTATAGCCATCGCCAATTTCAATGTTGGTAAACGCTCCACTAGGCTCGTTCAAACTCGCTCCAGAAATGGTCATATCATCGTCCGTAGGCGAAGCGACGACAGAAGAGCTCGATCCACTAAAGTCCCAGTTCGCGGCATCATAGTAATCGTCACTCGCACCGCCACCCGTCCACAAAATCGCCGCTTGGGATGACAAGGTTAATGAAGTCAAAATTGTTGAACCTATCAATTTTTTGATATTCATGACTTTGGGGTATTAAAAATTCACAATGATCGCAACAAAAAAAGGGCAGCTCAAAACGGAGCTACCCTTCCCGAAGAAAAGAATCTAATGTTATCTCTTGCGGTTTGTTGAGAGAAACGCCACGCCGAGCAGAGAAAGAAGAACAGATGATGGTTCAGGAATTGAAATCACGGAAATCTTCGAGCCCTGACCACCATTAAACGATTCAATCTGAATGTTTGAGCCGTCAACCGCAGGGGCCCCATTCACAAAGACTTTACTCAAATGCTCATTCGTAAACTCCGTAGGATCTTCTAAGAGAAACTGCAAGGTTGCTCCATCGACAAGATTGACCGTCGAAATATTAATTGGATTTCCGCCACCACCAAAAGTTGCTGAACTTGTTGAGTCAATATTGAGGGTGACACCATTGACGATAAAAAACGTATTTAACTCACTTCCGTTGAGTAAATTGATTTCAACTCCCGTTCCTGCAGGCTCACCTCCAACTCCGTCATTACCGCCTGCAACCAATCCGAGGGTCGCATTATCGAGGGTGAGCTTGTAGCCATTGCCGATTTGAACCCTCACCTGCCCAGCGAGATTTGGGATCTCAACTGTTCCACCAACAATATTGATATCATCTTCAATACTGACGTTAGAGACAATGGAAGTGACAGAGGACCCAGAAAAATCCCAGTTAGAACTCTCAAATGGATCCGTGCTGGTGGTTCCACTCCAGACAACTGCGCCGAGCGAAGGTAGGCACGATCCGATAAAACCAATGAATATGCGGGAAACAGTCTTCATGACGAAAGTAATTAGGGTAGGCTAACCCTCGTCAAAACCTGTTCAAGAACTATTCTTGTGTTTTTCCGATCACTCGACAAAAAAGCCGGGCGGTCTCCCGCCCGGCTGGTCTTAAAAATAAGAATCAACAAGGGTGACTTACATCATGCCACCCATGCCGCCGTGGTCATGGCTGTGACCAGCGTCAGCAGGTTCTGGCTCAGGAATGTCTGTAATCAAGCACTCCGTGGTCAAAAGAAGACCTGAGATCGATGCTGCATTCTGAAGGGCAGAACGGGTCACCTTAGTGGGGTCAACCACACCGGCAGCAATGAGGTCCTCATACTCTCCGGTAGCGACGTTGTAACCCACATTACCTGACTCTTTCTTCACATGCTCCACGATGAGCGCTCCTTCGATTCCAGCGTTTGCTGAGAGTTGGCGAAGAGGCGCTTCGATTGCTGAGATAATGATCCCTGCTCCCGTTGCCTCGTCTCCGGAAAGACCCAAGTCTCCAATCAAGGAAGTTGCACGAATCAGAGCCGTTCCACCTCCTGGAACGATTCCCTCTTCCACAGCAGCACGAGTTGCGTGCAATGCATCCTCAACGCGAGCCTTCTTCTCTTTCATTTCAGACTCAGTTGCGGCACCTACATTGATGACAGCAACACCACCAGCAAGCTTAGCAAGACGCTCTTGGAGCTTCTCACGATCATAATCAGAAGTGGTGTCCTCGATCTGCTTACGGATCTGGTTCACGCGACCTGAAATCGCATCTGAACCACCCGCACCTTCAACGATGACGGTATCTTCCTTGCTAATCGTGACACGCTTTGCTTCACCAAGGTCTTCAACCTCGATGTTCTCAAGCTTAATACCGAGATCTTCGGTGATGCAGCGTCCACCAGTTAAGATCGCGATATCTTCGAGCATTGCCTTGCGGCGATCACCGAATCCAGGAGCCTTAACCGCAGCCACATTCAGAGTGCCGCGAAGCTTGTTGACCACGAGAGCTGCAAGCGCTTCTCCTTCAACATCTTCAGCAATAATGAGGAGAGGACGACCAGTCTTGGCGATCTTCTCGAGAACTGGAAGAAGGTCTTTTAAGTTAGAGATCTTCTTTTCGTGGATGAGAATGTAAGCATTTTCGAGATTGCACTCCATGCTCTCAGTATCAGTTGCGAAATAAGGAGAAAGATAGCCCTTATCAAACTGCATTCCCTCAACAACATCGAGAGTAGTTTCGATTCCCTTCGCTTCTTCAACGGTGATGGTGCCGTCTTTGCCAACTTTATCCATGGCCTCAGCAATGATGTTACCGATTTCGGTATCCCAGTTTGCAGAAACTGTCGCAACCTGTGCAATTTCCTTAGAGTCAGAAACCTCTTTAGAGATTTCCTGCAGCTGAGCAACGATGGCCTTGGAAGCTTCGAGGATACCACGCTGCAAACGGATTGGGTTTGCACCAGCGGTGACGTTACGAAGACCTTCACGATAGATAGCCTCTGCAAGAACGGTTGCCGTAGTTGTTCCATCACCAGCGATGTCAGAAGTCTTTGAAGAGACTTCTTTGATCAACTGAGCGCCCATATTTTCATAGGGATCATCAAGCTCGATTTCCTTAGCCACTGAGACACCGTCTTTTGTGACAGTTGGAGAACCGAATTTCTTATCCAGGATGACATTGCGACCAGCAGGTCCCAATGTCGCTTTTACTGCGCGAGCAAGCTTTTCGACACCACGAAGGAGACTCTGGCGAGCTGCTTCGTCGAATTTGAGTTGTTTAGCCATTTGATTTGGTTTCTATAGTTTTGTTTGAGGTTATTTAAAATTTAGCCTTCAAGGACACCGAGGATGTCGCTTTGAGAAAGAATGAGGAGATCTTCTCCATCAACTTTTACATCAGTTCCGCCATACTTAGAGATCAGAACCTTGTCGCCGACGTTCACGTCAAAGACGATGTCTTTTCCGTTTTCATCGGTTCCGCCTGTGCCGAGGGCAACAACCTCAGCTTCCTGAGGTTTTTCCTGAGCTGAGTCAGGGAGGACGATTCCTCCTGCACTAACGGATTCTGCTTCGAGCCGCTTCACAAGGACGCGGTTGCCGAGTGGTTTAATACTAGCCATTGTTTTTGTTTTTCTTTGTTTTGTGGTTGTTTGGCCTACTGCACAGGAGCAGTAGGCGAGATTGTTTTACTTGTCGGCGTCAACGACTTCTGCATCGACAACCTTTCCTTTTGCTTGGCGAGGCTCTTCTGAATCGCCACCAGCATCGACGTCAGGAGCAGCCCCACCCATGTCAGGCATTTGCTGAGCTCCAGCGGCTTGTGCGGCCTGAGCAAGTTCACCGAGTGATTTCTCAAGCTCTTCGGTCGTGGATTTGATTTGATCAAGATCGTCAGCCTTAAGCGCACCTTTCACCGCCTCCACTTTGCCGTTAAGCATCTCTTTGAGTTCAGCGGGGGCTTCTTCAGGAAGCTCACCGATCTGCTTTTCTACTTGATAGACCATATTCTCGGCCTTGTTCTTGGTATCTACAGCCTCGGCGCGCTTCTTGTCTTCTTCAGCGTGGGCTTCAGCTTCACGCTTGGCTTTGTCAATTTCCTCTTCGGAAAGACCGCTCGATCCTTCAATCGAGATTTTTTGCTCTTTCCCAGAATTCTTATCCTTTGCCGAAACGTGAAGAATCCCGTTGGCATCGATATCAAAGGTAACCTCAATTTGAGGCATACCACGCGGAGCAGGGTCAATTCCAGAAAGCTGGAAGTTTCCAAGAAGCTTATTATCCGCAAAGAGAGGGCGCTCTCCCTGACAAATCCGAATATCAACAGCGGGCTGGTTATCCGCTGCCGTTGAGAAGGTCTGACTCCGCTTGACTGGGATCGTCGTATTACGCTCAATCATTGCAGTGGCACGACTTCCCTCAGTTTCAATGGAGAGTGTCAACGGTGTCACATCTAGCAGAAGAACATCCTTCACATCCCCTTGAAGCACTCCGCCCTGGATCGCAGCTCCAATTGCCACAACTTCATCGGGATTAACCCCTTGGTGAGGAGCTTTCCCCGCGAGTTCTTTTGCGGTCTCAACCACACGAGGCATGCGGGTCATTCCACCCACCAAGACGAGTTCGTCAATCTCTCCAGAAGAAACACCAGCCTCATCTAAACAAGCTTTTACAGGACCTTTGGTTCGTTCAAAAAGTCGGTCTGTTAATTGCTCCAATTTGGTGCGCGATAAGCTCAATTGAATGTGCTTAGGACCCGTGGCATCAGCTGTAATGAAGGGAAGGTTCAGGTCATAGTTCTGAGAAGATGATAAAGCGATTTTCGCCTTCTCTGCCTCTTCCTTAATTCGCTGCAGTGCATCTGGTTGGCTAGAAAGATCAATTCCTTCCGCTGACTTAAACTCTGCCACAATATGATCGATTAAAGCATTGTCCCAATCGTCACCTCCAAGCTGAGTGTCTCCGTCGGTCGCAAGGACTTCAAAAACACCATCAGAGATTTCCAAAACAGAAATATCGAAGGTTCCTCCACCGAGGTCATAAATCGCGACTTGCTGGTCCTTCTTCGAATCGAGGCCATAGGCTAGAGAGGCTGCTGTTGGCTCATTGATGATACGACGAACCTTCAAACCTGCAATTTCTCCTGCTGCTTTCGTCGCATTACGCTGCGAGTCATTAAAGTAAGCAGGCACGGTGATCACCGCTTCCGTGATGGTTTCTCCAAGCTTTGCTTCCGCATCGGACTTCAGCTTTGCGAGAATAATCGCTGCAATCTCCTGAGGAGAGAAAACCTTCGCTTCGCCCTCAACTTCAACTTGAATGTGAGCATCACCATTATCGGCCTTAACAATTTGGTAAGGCACGCGCTTATCCTCTTCAGTGAGTTCATCAAACTTACGTCCGATGAGTCGTTTCGCTGAAAAAACAGTATTCTTTGCGTTTGTGACGGCTTGGCGTTTCGCAGCCTGACCGACAAGTCGCTCTCCGTTTTTTGAGAACGCAACCACTGATGGAGTGGTCCGAGCGCCCTCAGAGTTTTCGAGAACCGTTGGTTCTCCGCCATCCATGACAGACATGCAGGAGTTAGTGGTTCCAAGATCAATTCCAAGAATTTTACCCATAAATTTATGTCTTTCTATTATTAGTGATTCAAATGTCGGGCAGGTTGCCCGCAACGATTTGCAAAACTTATGGCAATTCTTATGCCAACAGGCTGAAACGCTTATTCTATAAAGGATTGATAAAAAAGGCTCTCTCCAAGAGGGCCATTTTGTCGCAGCTTCACTCAAGGTGACTGCGCTATGATGTCACACCTGAGGTGATTAGTTCATTGCTGGAAAATCTCCATACACGAGCTCGTCGCCATGGAGCTTGGCCTCTTCTTGAAGGGCCTTGAAGAGTCTCCGCGCAATCCGCTTCCCCTTACCCTTCGAGAGTAAATCCACTTTTTCAAATGGATCAGTTTCAAGATTGTAGAGGCGAGCAATCTGTCCTCCTGGATAGAGAATGAGTTTGTAGCCGTTCTTGGTGAGAGCTCGCTGGGCATCTTTCAGATAAGCATTGTAGATTTGGCTTCGGCCAGAGGAATATCCCTCTAGGACAGGAATAAAGCTTTGATATTGGATGTAATCCGGAACCTCGACTCCAGCGGCCTCCAGCGAGCTTGGCACGGTGTCCTGAATGTAGATGGGACTTGAGACTTTCAGCCCCGGCTCAATTTCTGGACCGACAACGACGTAGGGCACTCGAATACTATGGTCATACATATTTTGCTTCCCGAGTAAACCATGCCGCCCACAAGCCAATCCGTGATCAGCCGTAAAAACGATGTAGGTCTCATCCTTTTGTCCGGTCTCTTCGAGAGCCTGTAAAACCCTTCCGATCTGCTCGTCTAAATGGGTAATGAGGGCAAAATACTCACGGCGTGCCACTTTGACTGAAAACTCAGTCCGTGGCATGGGCGCCAGGTTTTCATCACGCAGGGAATGCGGTGCCTTCATCACCTGACGATGAGGATAAGCTTCGAGGAAATTCTCGGGAGTTTTAATCTGATCAACAGGGTAGAGATCGAGAAACTCCTGCGGAGATTGGCGCGGATCATGGGGCGCATTGAACGCTAAATAAAAGAAAAAGGGCTTCGGATCCTTTGCTGCCATTTTAAGAAACCTCACTGCCGTGTCTGCTTCAACCTCAGACCAATGTTTCCCTCCCTTCCAAAAGCCCGCATTGGAGCGGTCAGTCGGATCCCAAGGATCAGCTTGGCCCAAAAGAGGACGATTATATCCTTTCTTAACCTGGTTCGGCATTCCTGGACGAACGTCTCCAACATGATCAAAAAGCTCTTCCGCTTTCATTTTCACATGCCACTTGCCAGTCATGTAAGTCGTGTATCCAGCATCACTCATCAACTGAGGCCAGAGACGCTGCTGCCCCATCGTTTTCTCTTCCCGTTGTGCATACCAAAGATGTCGACCCGTCATCATCATATTACGACTGGCAACACAAATCGCCCCATTCCACCCCCCTGAATTGTAGGCGTGGGTAAATTGGGTTCCTTGAGCAAAGAGCCGATCAAGGTTTGGCGTTTTGACATCAACCATTCCGAGTGAACCGATTGCCTCGTAGGTCATATCATCCGCAAAAATAAAGAGAAAGTTCGGTCGATCGGCTGCCTGAATCGTGGGAATGGCCAACGCCAGCACGAGGAAGAGGAAGTTTTTCATCATGATCCTCAATCAATGAAGGTAAGATTGGCACTTAACAATCAGTTTTTTGACTGCTAACACGCTCAAGGGGAGAAACCATCTTTCCCTATTTCAACAATGAGAACTCAAAAACGAGTCACCCTAAGCAACTGGATCGAGTATTTCCTCTTTCGAGGGTTTGAGGTTTTGATGGGCTGCTTCTCTCTTGAAACAACATACAAGGCTGGAGAATTCATCGGGCGTCTGGCTTTTCGCTTCAATCGGGGACTTCACCGTGTTCCGCTCGACAATCTTCGACGAGCCTTTGGAAACCAGCTCACTGAGAGACAACGATTAGATCGGCTATCAGAAATCTTTGAACGCAATGGCGCCAATTTTCTGACAGCACTTCGCGCCCCCTTTTTAAATGATCGAGAGCTGGCTCAATATGTAACCTTCGAGGGCCTTGATCTCTTTCTAGAACAATCAAACAATCAAGGTGTCGTCTTGGTGCTTCCACACATGGGTAACTGGGAGCTCCTCGCTCAAGGGATGT
>JALRJZ010000379.1 GCA_023261045.1 Akkermansiaceae bacterium | reverse complement strand
AGGGGTCGTCGCGGACACTGAGGACGCTTCCTACCTGATGGACGAGGTGTGCAACCTGCCTGACGGCACATCAGCCCGGCTGCACATGAACGAGTGGGGTCCTATGCGGGACTGACTTCTTGCTCACGTTGGAAGCAGTAAGCATCAAACGCTTCCATCGTGGCAAGGTCACGCTCAAGGTCAATCCTCCACTTGCGGATTGATCGCTCAAGAGATTGCCGACAGCCACGACAGAGAATCAGACCATCACGATTCCTGCCGGGCTGTCGGCACACTCGGCACTTCATGGCTACGCAGCCGGATCCGCGTCCGGGTAGTCGTCGGGCACAACCGGATCCTCTTCCGGCATCTCAGGCACCTCAACGCTGATCTGGTTCTGATCCATGTTGACCTGCTGCCACGAGCGCAGCCACGCCATCACTGCCGACAGGCCAGCCGCAATCCCGGCCAGCCACATCGGGGCCTGCCCCGTCTGCGCCCAACCGATGATGAACGCGGCCAGCGCACCAACAGCACCAGTGACTAGCGCCCACGTCGAAACTCCAACACTCACCTTCTGCTGCATCTCAACTCCTAAGTTGTCTTGCCCATTGACTGTGCCCTGCCACCCGGCGCTCCCTTTGCCGGACGAGAGTACGGACGCAGCCTGCGCCCAAGCCTGTCCTCAAGCACGCGCTTGGCAGCGTTGCGCTGCGACAGCGTTGCCCACGGCCCATAGATCTTTGGCGGGCCGATGTAGGCCGCATACTTCTTGCCGACCCGGACCCTGCGAATGTGGGTCTTGACGTTCTTGAGTGCGCGTTCGCGCTGCGCCTTGGTCCGCCACGGGCCAACGAACCGGGGAGACTTGACGCGCAGATCTTCAAGGTAGTAGTTGCGAACTGCTGCGGCGGGGTTGTTGCCGACGCGCACGGCCTTCGGTGCAACGAACACACAGCCAGAAGTTGACCGGCGCTTATACCGGACGCCATCCCCTGCGTTGCCCTCCACCGTAAGGACGACGCCGTTTCCGTACACCCGGACCACGATTCCAACGTGGA
>JALRJZ010000378.1 GCA_023261045.1 Akkermansiaceae bacterium | reverse complement strand
CCAGTTGAGAAAGTTAAAGAAGTTTCTACTCCAACTACTAATGTAGTTTCAGTGGACATTAACCAAACTGGTCATTTAGTATTAGTCATGTCTGACGGTACTAGGGTTACTACTAAAAATCCAATTCCAAAAGAAGTAGTCAATCAAAACGTCAGTATTTCAAATGACTTGGCTGCTTTAATGGCTACTCAAGAGCCGACAGGTTTTGAAACCCGCAGTACGAGCAAATTAGAGTTTGATGACGAGACAAGAGTATTCACAATCTCAGCAGTAAATAAAGAATTCTCTTTTTGGCTACATGCTAAAGAAGTAACAAGAGAATCAGAGTCGGTTCAACTTCCAGACGTATCTGGATTATATTTTATTTATTTTGAACCACTAAATAACGAACTAGTTTACACAGATACAGTTACTTCTACACTATTTCTAGATAATGCTTTAGTTGCGTTGGTTTATTGGCAACATGAAACACAAGAGCATGTGTATTTTGCTGATGAACGTCATGGCATTGTCATGGATGGTGCTACACATAAGCATTTACATCTATCACTTGGCGCTCAGTACAGAAAAGGTTTACGTTTATATAATTTTTATGTAGATCAAAATGGTTCATCTAACTCTCATGCTCAATTTGCATGTGATTCAGGTCAGATTGCAGACGAAGACTTAATTATTGATATTATTGATGGTGATGTTCAAGCTCTATCCACTGTATTAAATGCACCAGTATATTATCGTTATGGTGCAGAGGCAGCTAACTGGTATAAGACACCGCAAAGTGCTTATCCATTAATTCTACCTACAAACAGCCCGTACTATTTTAATGCTACTAGACCAGCCTACAGTCACGAAGTCAATGGCTTTTGGCAATTAACAGAGACACCTAATAACCAATTCGTACTTGTGCATATTGCAGCTACGAATGACGTAGAGAATCCTATTGTTTCTATTCTAGGTAATACTTACAATACTAAATCTGCTGCAAGAGCAGGAGCAAACACAGAATTTGCTGCTATGTCAGGTTTACCTTTTGCTGAGTTTGTACGCTTAGGTACAGTAA
>JALRJZ010000377.1 GCA_023261045.1 Akkermansiaceae bacterium | reverse complement strand
GTTTTCCCTCAGTTGTATATGCAATCTCTACATTCTCTAATAATTCACCTGAATCAAGTTTGAATTGTGGAATGTAAAACTTGCTTGAATTACTTTGTGCTTTCAAGTGCTTGGGTTAAGTCCTCAATGATATCCTCAATATCTTCAATACCAATTGATAACCTAACAAGTTCAGGTGGTGCGCCTGCTGCAACAAGTTGCTCATCGTCAAGTTGTGAGTGTGTAGTAGAAGCTGGATGTATAGCTAGAGATCTAGTATCACCAACATTTGCCACATGTCTGAACATTTTAAGGTTGTCTATAAACTTCTGGCCAGCATCTTTTCCACCTTTAATACCAAACACAACCATTGTTCCCCCTGTGCCTTTGAGATATTTTTCTGATAACTCATAAGCAGGGTCATCTTTTAATCCTGGAAATCTTACCCATTCAACTAGTTCATGGTTAGATAAATACTCTGCTGCTTTTATTGCATTTTCACAGTGTCGTTCCATTCTTAGAGCTAATGTTTCAAGACCACTCAAAACTTCAAAAGCAGTTTCAGGTCCCATGTTTGCTCCAAGATTTCTTAGAGGAACTGTTCTCAGCCTTAGTGAATAAGCAACATTTCCTAAATCACCTAAATCATGACCCCATCTCATACCACCATAACTGGTGTCTGGCTTATCATATAATGGAAAGTTTCCATTGCCCCAGTCAAAACCTCCCTTTTCAATTACTGCACCAGCAATAACCCTTCCGTGGCCGGACATCCATTTTGTTAATGAGTAAACAACAATGTCCGCTCCATATTCAAAGGGCTTTAATATAGCTGAGGTAGTAAATGTTGCATCAACAATTAATGGTATGCCTTTTGAATGTGCTATCTCAGATAGAGCTGATATGTCAGCAACAACTAAACCTGGATTTGTTATTGTTTCACAATATATTGCTCTAGTTTTGTCGTCGATTGCATTTTCAACTGCTGCTAAATCAGTAATATCAACTTTTTTTGAATCAATACCGTATTCAGGAAGAATATTGTCAAACATCGTATAAGTTCCACCATAAAGTTGGTTAGCAGTGACAAA
>JALRJZ010000376.1 GCA_023261045.1 Akkermansiaceae bacterium | reverse complement strand
GCTGATATTGCAGAAGTTCCTTTGATTATATTGGCAAGAACAGATGCTAATGCTGCAAAACTTATTACAAATGATTTTGATGAAAATGATAAACCATTTTTAACAGGTGAAAGATCTCCTGAAGGTTTTCATTATGTAAAAGATGGAATTGAACAGGCTATCTCTAGAGGTTTAGCTTATGCACCTTATGCTGATTTAATTTGGTGTGAAACAGCAACGCCTAATTTAGCAGAAGCTAAAAAGTTTGCTGATGCAATACATGAAAAATTTCCTGGAAAACTTTTAGCTTATAATTGTTCACCTTCTTTTAATTGGAAAAAACATTTAAGCGATGATGAAATTGCTTCATTCCAACAAGAAATTGCAAAAATGGGTTATAAATTTCAATTTATTACTCTTGCTGGTTTTCATACTCAAAATATTGCAATCTTTGAACTTGCTGAAAAATATAGAAAAGAAGGTATGGCTGCATACTCTAGAATTCAACAACAAGAATTTGCTCGAGAAAAAGATGGTTATACTAGCGTTAAGCACCAAAGAGAAGTTGGTACATCTTATTTTGATGCAGTATCAAATACTATCAGTAGCGGTCAAAGCTCAACTACAGCAATGGCTGGATCGACTGAATCAGAACAGTTTTAAAAAAATAACTTCCCTCTCCATTTTTTTAGTAGCCCTTAACAGGGCTATTTTTTTTGTTTGTAATTCATACCAAGACTGTTAAGGGTCACAAATGTCTAATAAAAACTTTGGTTTTGGAACACAAATAAGAAAGTCTCCATATTTTGACTCTACTGTAAAATGGGGAGCCACAGGTTTTTCTGTATATAATCATATGTATATTCCAAGAGACTTTGGAAGTCCTGAACAAAACTTTTGGAACCTTATTGAAAAATCAATTTTATGTGATGTGGCGGTTGAGAGACAGGTTGAAATAACTGGTCCTGATGCCTACAAATTTATTCAATTATTAACTCCTAGAGACCTTTCAAAATTATCAATAGGACAGTGTAAATATGTATTAATCGTAAATAACGATGGAGGTATTTTAAACGATCCAGTTTTACTAAGATTAGCAGAAAATCATTTTTGGTTATC
>JALRJZ010000375.1 GCA_023261045.1 Akkermansiaceae bacterium | reverse complement strand
ATCATCGACGGATTAAACGATGGCTCGATTGATATTGTCATTGGAACTCATCGACTTCTATCGACTGATCTCAACTATAAAAAAATCGGACTTCTTATCGTTGACGAGGAGCAGCGCTTTGGAGTTCGCCACAAAGAGATCTTAAAAGAACGCTTCCGCTTAATCGACGTCCTCACTCTCTCGGCCACCCCAATCCCAAGAACGCTCTATCTCTCGCTCATGGGAGCAAGAGACATGTCTACCATCGACACCCCTCCTCCCAATCGACTTTCTGTCCACACATCAATTTGCGCCTACGATGAACGTCTCATCCGAAATGCAATTCGCAGGGAGATCACGCGAGGAGGCCAAGTGTTTTTCCTACATAATCGCGTCCAAACAATTGAAAAAATCAAAGAACGAATCTCCAAGATTGTGCCAGAGGCCAAAGTCGTCATTGGACATGGGCAAATGGATCGAGAAGACCTCGAAAAAGTCATGCACCAATTCGTAAACGGTGAAGCTGACGTTCTTTTAGCAACTACCATTATCGAAAGTGGGATTGATATCCCAAACGCAAATACTATTTTGATCGATCGAGCTGACCGCTTTGGCCTCGCCGACCTTTATCAACTCCGTGGGAGGGTCGGCCGATCACACCGTAAAGCATACGCACTTCTCCTACTGCCTGGAGACCTCATTGCAAATGGAGATGCAAAAAAACGACTCAGCGCGATTCAACAATATTCCGAGCTTGGGTCGGGATTTAAAATCGCAATGCGAGATCTCGAGATTCGCGGCGCTGGAAGTCTGCTAGGAACCAAACAATCGGGCCACATTACCGCAGTTGGTTTCGAACTTTATTGCCAACTTCTCCAACAATCGATCGATCAGCTTCAAGGGAAAAACCCTCGACGAAGGGCGGATGCGGTCATCAAAGTCGATTTCCTTGTCTTGTCAGAAAATCAGTGGATCGACAACAAGCACTCCCTTCCAGCGTTTTTCCCGCGCTCCTATGGACCCGACCCAGAAATGCGGGTCGCGGCCTACCGGCAACTCGCTTCAGCAAGATCCGACAAAGAGATTACTCAGATCGCCAAAGACTGGAGAGATCGTTTCGGTAGGTTGCCTCTGGCTGTTGAAAACCTATTGATGATCAATCGACTTCGAGTAGCAGCTTCCTCCCGGAGCATTCAAAGTATTGAAATCAATCAAGATCGTTTCATGCTTCAGCGAAATGGGGAATATATTCTCCTTCAAGGAGGTAAGTTTCCCCGCTTGAGTTCCCGCCATCCTGCAGATAAGCTTTCAGAGGCAGCCGAGCTATTGAAATCACTCTAACAAGACCACTTTTACCCATGAATAACACTCTTCCGATTCTTGCATGTGGTTTGATCGCCACGACGATGCTCGGTGCAAAC
>JALRJZ010000374.1 GCA_023261045.1 Akkermansiaceae bacterium | reverse complement strand
GATTTTGGGGAAGTCTGATGAGCAAGGAAGGTGAGCGTTGGGGAGAGGTGGATCAAAGATCTGTCTGGCATCCCTTTACCGATCAAGAGCAGTGGGAAGACTCACAACCATTGGTGATTTGCCGGGCAAAAGGTTGCTGGCTTTATGATGACGAGAATCAAGGCTACCTCGATGCGAATTCGAGTATTTGGACAAATATCCACGGGCACAACCATCCTGCAATTGTTGAGGCCATCCAGAAGCAAGCGCAGACCCTCTGCCATAGTTCTTTTTTGGGATTTACCAATGATCGTGCCAGTGAGTTAGCGCTGAGATTGACTTCATTCTTTCCGGGGGGCGAGCTGCCTCGTTGTTTCTTTTCGGACAATGGATCAACCGCCTTGGAAGTTGCTTTCAAAATGTCTCTGCAATGGCGGCAACAAAACAACCAGCCAGAGAAAACAAGAATCATCGCTTTTGAGAATGCCTATCATGGCGACACCCTGGGGGCCTCTTCGGTGGGAGGGGTGAGTCGTTTTGTAAAGGGATATGGCGAGGTTGGTTTGCAGGTGACTCGTGTCCGTTCTCAGGAGCAATTGAGGGAACTCTCGGATGAGGTGGTTCGCGAATGTTCTGCTCTTGTGATTGAGCCGCTCATTCAGGGGGTCAATCAGATGTCTCTATGGCCCATGGGAATGCTCAAGGCATTGCGAAAATGGACCCAGCAGCGAGGAGTCCATCTAATTCTCGATGAAGTGATGACTGGCTTCGGTCGCACTGGCAAAATGTTTGCCTGCCAGCACGAGGAGGTCATCCCAGACTTTCTCTGTCTAGCCAAGGGGTTGACAGGGGGAGCCATGCCGCTTGCAGCAACTTTGACGAGTCGTGAGATCTACGAAGGATTCAAAGGGGAGGGAAAGACCTTTTATTATGGTCACAGTTACACCGGAAACCCGTTGGGTTGCGCGGCGGCTTTGGCTAATTTGGAATTGTTCGCAAATCAGGGGACCTTAGGAAATGTGGATAAAATCGGTGAGCTCCTAGAGCTGGGTATTCAGAAGATCCCCGGTTTTAAAATGGTCAGAAGGGTGGGGCTCATCTTGGCCTTTGAGATCGAGGGAGACGGGCAAGCTTTTTGCGCTGCGCTCAAAAAAGAGCGAGTGCTCACCCGCCCCATCTTAAATACCATCGTCATTATGCCTCCGCTCTGCCTCCGCGAAGAAGAAGCCCAGTTTTTATTGGGGGCGTTGGCAAAAGTCGCAAAAGCGAATCTTTCTTAAATCGTAATCAGGGTGTTGACACTGAGACGCTCTCCACTTAACAAGTCGGCCACCGAAGGCGGAGTAGCCAAGTGGTAAGGCGCGGGTTTGCAAAACCTGTATTCGTGGGTTCGATTCCCACCTCCGCCTCCAAGTTTTCGGGCCGGGTCTCCTTTCGTGGG
>JALRJZ010000373.1 GCA_023261045.1 Akkermansiaceae bacterium | reverse complement strand
ACAATATAGGTATGGCGGCTGCAATGCCACTAATTTCAATAAAAGCATTAGATTGTTTCCCAAAGGCGAGGGGAACTGCCGCATCCGGTCAGGCTTTTAGTCAGATGTTGGTCTCTTCAGTTGTTGCAGGACTGGTAATACCAATAATATGGGGATCTTTAGCCACCTTGGCTGTTGGTATGTTGGTAATCTTCTCTTTAGGATTGATAACAATTACAAAAACTCAGGCGTGGAAGGATGAGGAATTACTCCTCGATGAGTAATTCCCTTTTACCTTCTTTTCCATTAAAAGAATCAGCATCGGGAAGGGGATCTTTTCTTTCAGAGATAATCGGCCAAACCTTTGCTAATTTTGCATTTATTTCAATAAAATCAAGTTGATCTTCGGGTACGTCATCCTCTGCAAAAATAGCTTCCGCAGGGCATTCAGCAACACATAAAGTGCAATCTATGCATTCTTCCGGGTCAATTGCTAGAAAGTTTGGACCTTCTACAAAACAATCAACAGGGCAAACATCTACACAATCCGTATATTTACACTGAATACAATTTTCTGTTACTACGTAAGTCATAATTTTCCTTTAATTAATATTGTTTATCATTCCAGCTGCAACTGTATGATTAGTGCTGTCATCGACGATTATAAATGAACCTGTTTTTCTGTTATCAAAATAATTATCGGACATGATAGGTTGAGCTAAAGCAATCCTTATGTTGGCAATATCATTTGTCTCAATTTTGTTAGCCTCAATTGAGGATAAAGTATTAACATCTATTTTATCAAATATTGATGATATTTTCGCCTTTGCAATTTTGCTCGTATGCATTATTTTATAAACTCTGCCTTGGTTTAATGGCTCTTCAGACAACCAGCAGATGGTTGCATTAAAGTCTTTGGTTATCGAAGGAGTATTTGTTAGTTCGGTTAACATATCACCTCTTGATATATCAATTTCGTCATTCAGTAAAATTGAAACAGATTGTGGTGAGATAGCCTCATTTATCACTTGATCTCCAATATAAATTGCTTTGATGGTTGATTCTTGGTTGCTTGGGAGGGATTTGATTTTGTCACCCACTTTAATTCTTCCTGATTCAATGCGCCCCATGAAACTTCTGAAATCATGCAATTCCTTGTTTTCTGAATCTCTTGGCCTGCATACATATTGAACAGGATACCTAAATGCAAGATTGCTATTAGTTGATTGTGAATCCGCGTTCTCTAATATTTCAAGGAGTGTGTCTCCTTGATACCAATTCATATTGTCTAACCTTTCAACAACCATGTCTCCGTTGAGGGCTGACATGGGGATAAAGTTTATAGTGAACTGATTATTTTCATTAACAGATATTACATCGAATAAAGCTTTATATTCTTTCACTATAGAATTGAAAGTTTCTTGATCATAATTGACGAGATCCATTTTGTTTACAGCAACTACAAATTGATT
>JALRJZ010000372.1 GCA_023261045.1 Akkermansiaceae bacterium | reverse complement strand
GATGGGAGTGACCCGAGACAGCGCCCCGATTCCCTTGAAGAAACCCTCTTGGTTTACAGCAACTCACCCTTTCGCTACGTCTTTACCTCCCAAGAGGTGGATGGCCAAAACTGGAAAAACCCCTCTTTTGATGATTCAAGCTGGAGAGAAGGACGCGGTAGTTTGGGCTTTGAGCTCATTGCTTCGACTTTCCAAGATTTCATCACGACAGACGCCACCGCAATGTTTGGCACCAGCAGCGGCGCTCTGCTTCGCTTTGATTTTGAGCTCTCTGCAGACCAACTTAAAACCATCGACTCCCTGTATCTTAAACTGCGCTTCGACGACGGAATGAGCGCTTATTTGAATGGAGTGCTTGTGGCCCAGAGCAATTCTCCCGTGACTCCCACTTGGAATTCCACGTCCACCTCCAGTCGTTCAGACAACCTTGCGATCCTTCAAGAAGCTTTCGACCTTTCCCCACTGATTGGACAACTCAAAGAAGGCGCGAACTCGTTGGCCATTCATGGATTGAATGATTCGCTCACTGGAAGCGACTTTCTCATCCAACCAGAATTATCCTTCACGGGTGGTCAGCAATTTTCTGCGACGGCCAAAATCTATGACGGCGACCTCTATCTCGATTCGAGCGTCACGCTCAAAGCAAGGAGTCTCGTAGGAACAGAGTGGTCAGCGCTCACAGAGGCAAATTTTGATCTTGGCAGTCTTGCCAACTCAGAAAATCTCATCATCTCGGAGATCATGTATCACGCCGAGGGTGGAAGCTCTCTCGATTACCTCGAACTCATGAACACTTCGGCCGATGAGCAAATTCATCTCGGAGGAGTTCGCTTTCTCAAAGGTATCGAGTTCGAATTCCCCCAAGGGATCGATCTTCTTGCTGGCGAGCGCATCGTTCTTGTGAGGGATCTTGCCGCGTTTCAGGCCCATTACGGACCTGGGATTCGTATCGCCGGTCAGTTTTCTGGAAATCTTGATAACGGAGGTGAACGCCTCCATCTCGTCGCTCGAGATGGCATGACGATCCAAGATTTCTCCTTTGATGACAATAATGGATGGAGCCGCGCTGCCGACGGATTCGGCCCCTCGCTTGTTCTCATCGAGCCCGAATCAAAGCCCAATCCGAGCCTTGCAACAAACTGGCGCAGCAGTGCGGGCCGTGGAGGAAACCCTGGTTCAAGCGATGTGACCGACTTCAACGGCACAGCAAATCTAGATCAAGATGGTGACAAGCTCCCTGCCCTCCTTGAATACGCCTTGGGATCTTCAGATCACAACCCCAGTGATGCACCCCTTGCCTCGATTCGCCTCAGCCCTCAGCAAGGCGTCCTCGTCTATCAGCGAAATCTTTTGGCCGAAGATATTTCGCTGCACATCGATTACTCCTCTGATCTGCAAACTTGGCGCCCTCTTCTTGCGCAAGAGTTTGAACAATCCCGTGGCGCAGAAGAGATGGGAAGAGCGACCATCAACGTCCGACCACTCGAGGAGGTGACAAGCTCGGGCTAC
>JALRJZ010000371.1 GCA_023261045.1 Akkermansiaceae bacterium | reverse complement strand
ATAATCAACAGACCAGTGTTTATCTTCGGGTGCCTTTCCAAGTGAGCGATGCTGGCCAAATTGCTTCACTAGAGATGCAGCTTCAATACGATGATGGCTTTGTCGCCTATCTCAATGGGGTTGAAGTCGCCCGAGACCGAGCGAATGGAACAGTGACTTGGTCGTCTGCAGCTTCGAGTGATCACCCTGACTCGGAGTCGAGTCAGTTCACCTCGTTTAATCTCAGCGCTTTTGCGAGTCATCTTGTAGAGGGTGAGAATGTGCTGGCAATTCACGGTTTGAATCGAAGCACGACGAGTTCTGATCTGCTTTTTCGACCGAGGCTGATTGGAACTCGTCTCTCTAATCCATCGTTGGGGGATCCTGGTTATTTTCTGAGCCCGACCCCACGAGGAATCAATGGAACCGAGCAAGGCTTACCCGCAAGTGATGTTGTTATTTCAGTTCCAAGTAGAACCTTTACCACGAGTTTTCAGGTCTCACTGAGTGGTGCTGAGCTAGGCCAAGAAATTCGCTATACGCTGGATGGATCAGTTCCGTCATCTTCATCGGCTCTCTACACGACACCAATCACGATCTCACAAAGTAGTCAGTTACGGGCGCGCATCATTGGTGCAGGGAATGCCACCGGACCCGTCGCGATGGCCTCCTATATTTTCCTAAGTAGTGATGTCGCAAGTTTTAGCTCAAATTTGCCAATCGTGATTCTTGACAACTGGAATGGTGGTAAACCCAATAGTGATACGGATGGCTTCTGGGCCATTATCGAGCCTGACGTAGTGGGAGACCAGCGGAGTCATATGACTGGGAACCTGGCAGTTGCCACACGTTGTAATATGAGGGTTCGGGGATCCTCTTCATCTGGTTTTGCGAAGTATTCCTTATCATTGGAGGCGCAAAATGAATCAAAAGAAGACCAAAGTATTCGACCCTTGGGGATGCCCGCTGAATCCGACTGGGTGTTAAGTGGCCGTTACAGCTTTGATCGGGCCTTGATGAGGAACCCTCTAATTTATCAGTTAAGCAATGAGTCAGGGGAATATGCAGTGAGAACTCGATTTGTAGAGGTGTTCTTAAATACCGGTGGG
This sequence comes from Akkermansiaceae bacterium, assembly GCA_023261045.1. Classification (GTDB taxonomy): domain Bacteria; phylum Verrucomicrobiota; class Verrucomicrobiia; order Verrucomicrobiales; family Akkermansiaceae; genus SW10. Next base: position 453 of record JALRJZ010000371.1, on the reverse strand, counting down.
GGCAATCTGACCTACGCTGGCGATTATTTTGGGGTCTACACTCTCATGGAAAAAATCAAGAGAGATAATGACCGCGTCGGAGTGAAGCGATTGAGTCCAGAAAGCAATAGCGAGCCCGACCTCACCGGAGGATACCTTTGGAAAAAAGATCGTCTTGATCCCGGAGACGGTGGATTCTCGGTGAATTCCATGGGGACTTTTGGTTGGGTCTACCCGAAAGAAGAAGCTGTCACCTCGAGCCAGTCATCGTGGTTACGCGGGCACTTAAATGAATTTGATGCAGCACTCTATAATTCGAATTGGACCCACCCAACGAATGGTCGGCATTTTACTGAGTATATCGACAACTTCTCTTGGCTTCGTCATCATTGGCTCAACACGCTTGCGATGAACGTCGATGGGTTTCGACTCAGTGGATACTATTACAAACACCACGATGAGACAAATGGTGGT
>JALRJZ010000370.1:1321-1582 GCA_023261045.1 Akkermansiaceae bacterium | reverse complement strand
TTGTAGGTAAGTGACTGGGTTTTTGAGCCCTGGGCGCATCACAGTTCCCTGATCAACTGCAGGCAAGAAAGCAGACGCCCAGTTCTTGGGGCCATTGGAAGCATAACCCCGATGATCTGGTAGAACCACAAAGGTTGGGAGATTCTCATTGAGACTCCCAAGACCATAACTCACCCAAGCTCCCATTCCTGGAAACCCAGGACGATCAAAACCCGTCGCCTGAAGATAAGTCGCCTGACTATGAACTCCAGTTTTCCCGGT
>JALRJZ010000370.1:0-1310 GCA_023261045.1 Akkermansiaceae bacterium | reverse complement strand
GATGAAAGCCATCTCATCGACAACATCTCCCAAAGGAGAAACCGTTTCACCGAGCAGCTTGCCACATTGCCCGTGCCTCGAGAAATCCCAAACGGGTTTCATCCATGGACCCAAACCATTTTGAAACGCTTCGACACGCTCACCAAAGTCGGATTCTTCGCCATGTCTTTTTACCAATTCAGGTTTGAAATCAAATAGATCCAAATGACTTGCCGCTCCCCCCATAAAGAGTTGCACCACCCGCTTTGCCCTGGCCGGCCGATGCCCTTCCTTCAAGACACCAGTCCCGGCACGAAGCTCTTGGCCCAGCATCGCGGACAGCGCAATTCCTCCTAATCCCCCTCCCGAGTTCCAGAGGAATTGCCGACGTGAAACTTCATCAATCAACATAAGAAAACTCTGTGAGATTAAAAATCACTCGGCACATCGCAGCGAGGCCGTGACGCTTGGCATATTGATTGAAAATCGTTTTCTCATCTTGAGTGGCTCGCCTTCCAAGAGCATCAGCAATTGCGACCTCCACAGGATGCTTCTGCTTTTCGATTCTCTTGGCAAAATGCTCACTCATTGCCATGACAAAGGGACTATTCATCATCGCAAGGGCTTGGAGAGAGGTTGTTGTTTCTCCACGTTTCTCAATGAGTAAAGAAGGATCCGCACAGTCCAGAGATTCCATGAAAGGCTGAGGCTGAGATCTCACTAAAAAACGGTAAATCGAGCGACGATAAGTCTTTGGGTCGTATGGGTCCGCTTTCTCGTAGAGATAGTGGGGAGAGTGCTCAGGTTTCTCGATGACAAAGTCTCGAAATGAACTTCCTCCCATTGACCAATCCATTTTCCCTGCAGCCACTAACATCGTGTCTCGGATTGCTTCTGCCTCAAGGCGTTTGCGGTTTTGCCGCCACAAGAGGCGATTGGCACCATCAATTGATGCATTCACGAGTGGCCCTTGGCTCTCCTGCTTGTAGGTTTTGCTGGTAACGATCAGACGGTGCAGTTTTTTTAGAGACCCCCCTGTTTCTTGAAACTCAACGGCTAACCAATCAAGCAACTCTGGATGGGACGGAGTGTCACCAAGCCTCCCAAAATCGTTTGATGTCTCAACCAAGCCCGTTCCAAAATGCCCCTGCCAAACCCGGTTCACGATACTGCGCCAAGTGAGGGTATTTTTGGGATCAATAATCCAATTTGCGAGAGCAACACGCCGGTCTGCCTCGGTATGATCGACTCCCAAATCAAAAGCACCCTCAGGATCAACAATGCCAGGAATCGTGCCCGGCCCAACAAGCTCCAATGGCTTGGTCACATCA
>JALRJZ010000036.1 GCA_023261045.1 Akkermansiaceae bacterium | reverse complement strand
TAGCAGTTGCTTTGGGATCTCGTCATAAACTTCAAGCATCCCCGCATTGACGATCCCCATATCCATTCCTGCTTTGCCTGCGTGATAGAGAAATGCGGAGTGCATTGCTTCACGGACGACGTTGTTTCCTCGAAAAGAGAAGGAAATGTTAGAGACACCACCTGAGACTTTGGCAAAAGGAAGGTGTTTTTTGATCCATTCGGTTGCTTTGATGAAATCGAGCGCATAGTTGTTGTGCTCTTCAATACCAGTTGCAACGGTGAGGATATTGGGGTCAAAAATAATATCTTCTGGCGGGAATTTAACCTCTTCAACCAGGATATCATAAGCTCGTTTGCAGATTCGGCATTTGTCTTCAAAGCTCGCTGCTTGCCCTTGTTCATCAAAGGCCATGACGACAACTGCAGCGCCGTAATTAAGAATGTGCCGAGCATGTTTTTTGAAAACTTCTTCCCCCTCTTTTAAGGAGATGGAGTTCACAATGCCCTTTCCTTGAAGATGCTTAAGACCTTCTTCAATGATTTCCCATTTCGAAGAGTCCACCATGATTGGCACGGCCTGAATGTCTGGTTCTGCTTGAATCAGGTTGAGAAAGCGAGCCATCATCGTGACTCCATCAATGAGTCCATCATCAAAGCAAATATCGATGACGTTTGCTCCATTCTCCACTTGTTGGCGGGCAACTTCTAGTGCGCTTTCTAGATCTCCTTGTTGAATGAGTTTTCGAAATCGTGGAGAGCCAGCGACATTCGTGCGCTCACCGATCATCAGAAAATTCTTATCCGGAGTGTGATTGTATGCTTCCGTTCCAGAGAGGCGTAAAAGGCGAGGGATGACAGGAGAATCTGGCATAGGAATCTTTTTCTTTAGCCAAGGCGAGGCACTTGCCTTGGTTTTTTTCCACGGACTGCTTTGGCGATCTCTGCAATATGTTCTGGCGTATTACCACAGCAGCCGCCTGCAAGATTAAGAAGTCCCGCATCTGCAAATGAAGCTAAGAATTGATGCATGTCTTGAGGTTCGAGGTCAAAACCGGTCGGGGCAAGGGGGTTGGGTAGACCCGCGTTGGGATAACAGGAAAGGTGGGTCGTAGCCACCTTTGAGAGCTCTCGTAGAAAAGGCTCCATGAGATCTGGTCCAAGCGAACAATTGAGCCCGATTGCAAGTGGTTTGATATGAGCAAAGGTGGTCCATAAAGCCTCCACTTTTTGGGCGGATATCATGGTCTCTCCGCCTCTACCAACTGCGGCACTAATGATCACGGGTAGATTTGTTCCAGATTCACGGATGGCCACGAGGGCTGCTTTGGCATTGAGAGAGTCAAAAATCGTTTCAACCATGAGAATATCAGCGCCTCCTTCGATCAAAGAATCAATCTGGTGAGCATAGGTTCGTTTGACTTGATCAAAGGTAATCGATCGGAATGCTGTATCATCAGGATTAACCACATTCGTGAGAGAGACTGTAAGAGGTCCGATCGCGCCAGCTACATAACGAGGTTGTCCTGTTTGCTCGCCAACACGTTGAGCCTCTGCTTTTGCTAGTTTTACCGATTCAATATTGAGCTCTCGTACCAAGTCCGAAAGCTCATGATTATTAAGAACTTTCTTTTCAAAGAACTCTGGATCTTTTATACCTCCATTTTTTCTGGGGTCTTCGACAAAAAACTCAGACTGAGCGAGCACGGTCCCAGAGAAAGTATTGGTCTCGCAAATGTCCGAACCCGCCTCATAGAAGCGCTTGTGGATGTCTCGGATGACGTCGGGTCGCGTCAGGCTTAGGATATCGCCATTGTTTAATAAATCTTCTTTGTTTTCTCGAAATCTTGATCCTCGCGCATCTTCTTCGGTTAGACCGTAGCCCCGAATCGTCGTTCCCATGGCTCCGTCAAGGATCATGATTCTTTTAGCGAGGATCGCCTGAAGTTCTTTTGTTAGCTCTTGAGACATCGGCTTGCGTTGCGAGCGCAATTTCGTTTGAATTGAAGGTGTTGGCAAGTTCAAATCTACAAATCGTGATATGTTGATGGGTTAGAGAGGTAAAAGAAAATGAAAAGATTGGTCACTTTGGGGGGGATTCGTTAAAAAAAATACAGGTTCGATGAATTTTTTGCGTTGGGGAACGTCCAAGATGCTGATGGCGCCAGCGGAGGGATCTGCACATGCCGGATCGAGTGATCAGGAAGTCTCTGATCATCAGCTCATCGAAGCATGTCAAAATGGAGAGACCCGAGCTTTTGAAACTCTCGTGACTCGTCATCGGGGAAAGGTTTATGCGATGATACAGAACATGATTAAAAATGAGGCGGATGCTTGGGATCTGTCTCAGGAAGTTTTTTTGAAGGTTTGGAAAGCTCTTCCCAAATTTGAGGCTCGGGCTCAGTTCTCAACGTGGTTGTATCGTGTGACCCACAATGTGGTGTATGACTGGTTGCGAAAAAAGAAGCTCGATTCAAGTGGTGAACTCGAAGATTCGCTTTTAAAGCCCTCTGAAATTGCGGCAGGTGCAACGACCACTCCTTCGAGTGTCGTGCGTCCTGATGAAGCGCTGATGAACAACGAACTTGGTGTTAAGATTCGGAAGGCACTCAAGACTCTGAATGCTGAGCACCGTGAGACAATCCTACTGAGAGAGGTTCAAGGATTTGATTATAAGGAGATCGCTCAAATCATGAACTGCTCTCTTGGTACCGTGATGAGTCGTCTCTACTATGCCCGTAAAAAACTACAAACTCTCCTGAGTGATGAAAAAGGAAAAGACTGAAGAACTTTATGTCAAATGGGTTGATGGATTGTTGACCCCTGAAGAAGAGTCAGAGCTTGCTCTTTTGATGAAGCAAGATCCTAGTTTGGAGCCCGATCTACATCAGAGCCGCATGGTTTCGCAAACGATTCAAGATTCCATCTTAGATTCCGTTGAGCCTCCTTACGGAGATTTCTTTAACAGCCAACTGATGCGCAAAGTGGAACTTGAAATTGCATCGAAGGCTCCGTCCAAGAAAGCGGCACGTTGGTGGCAGTCTTTGCGCTGGGCATGGGCTCCGGCTGGAGGATTGGCTCTGGTTCTAGCCTTCTTTGCGGGTCATCGAATGGCAAGACCGTCGACCTCGGAACTCGTCGATTCTGTTTCTAGAGCTCAACCAGATCTGGTGAGTGTTTATGTTACTTCGAACCAGCTTGCTGCTTCGGTGATTGCTGATGGGGATGGTGCCGTCTCAGCCATCGCGATTGAAGGGTTAGAAGATTTGGAAGATGATCTCGAATTAGCGATCAATACGGAGCAAAAAGAGGAGGGATTAGAGGGACTTCCAGTGAGTTATCTCCGCTCGAGGGCTCATCAGTTTCAGTAGACTAAGATGAAGGCGATTCTGTTTTTACTCTTAAGTGTTGGTATCTTGCCGTCGTTGGTTTTTGCCCAAGATCCTGGGACCCAAACGATCGGTCGGATGAAAGTCGAGCTGATCTATGCGTTCAATGATCCCTCGAATAAGTCTGAGGTGCTTGGCAAAAAGCTCGATGATCAGCGAGTCAAGGAGCTTCAAAAGATGGAGAAGTTGAGTTTTTCTCAATATACCCTGCGGGGTTCTGATCTTGCAGATATTCTCAATGGCTACGAAGGGTGGGCAACTCCTATTAAGCCTTCCAAGGAGATTTTGGTGAGTTTTCAACCCATGAAAAAAAAGGCCGACAGTCTGCAAGTGGTCTTGGAATACTGGCAAAGTAAAAAGAAAGTCCTGACGATGAACCCAACCCTCACTTTAGGGAAACCCTTTTATCTCTTGGGGCCAAACTGGCGAGAAGGCCGGGTGATTCTTGCTATTGAAATTGTCTCACTTGAATCATGAAGCAGCTCCTTTTTTCTGTGATTGCGGTGTCGCTTTTTTTGAGTCATCGAGGACAAGCCGAAATGGTTTTTGAAACTCAATTAGTCGAAATCTTTGCCTCCCCAGACGATGAAGAAGTGATTGGTGAGTTTCCTTTTCGAATCGAAGAGCAAGAGGTCACCATTCAGAGCTATGATGCAAAGTGTGTTTGTCTCGCTGCAAGAGTTGAACCGTTGAATCCTGATCGATCCGTTAAGTTAAATTGGAAAGTCGGTGAGTCCGGGAAAATGATGACTAAGTTTGATGTCACTAAGTTTTTAGGGACCGTCGATAAGGCCATTGAGTTGAATGTCGTGGGGGGAAAAGAACCAATCATTTTAACGGTAAGGGTTCATGTTCCAGAACTGATTTCATTAACACCGACAAATTTGAGATGGGATCTTGGTGGCCCAGCCAATCCTCAGACAATGAAGATCGAGGTGAAGCATCAAAACCCGATAAAGGTGACGAACCATCGCGGTAATAACCCCAAATTCGACTACCAGTTTAAGACAATTAAAGAGGGCTGGGAGTATGAGGTGGTTGTCACACCCAGAGACACATCTGCATCGGCCTTGGGTATGCTGAGTTTTACCACCGATTGCGAGTTTCCTAGGTTTAAGAGAGCAATGGGTTACGCTGTGATCCGACCCCAGCGCAATCCAAGTCAGCCTGCAAGTACAACGGCTCCTAAATCTTGAAATGAGGAAGGTTCTACTCTCAGTTGTTTGGATTTCACTGATGAGTGTCGCCGCGGCTTTTTTGACGTGGATGTTAGTCGGTCCACCTGATCGCTCAGTTCCCTGCGACGCGCAGGAGCTGCCAAAAGGACAGGTATGTCTCTCAACAGTCCTTGAGTGGGATCCTGGTGAGGTCTTATGGGTCGATGCGAGACCACGTGATTATTGGAGGCGAAACGGGGTTGAAGGCTCGGTTCTCGTGAACGATCAGGAGGAGTGGGTCTCTATGGAGGAATCCTTTGTTCTTGCGGTGTTTGGCGATGGCTCGCAGCTAAAAACGAAGGTTGTGGTGTATTGCAACCAGGCGGGATGTGGATCAAGTGAGTATGTCGCAGATCGACTCAGGCAAAAACATAGTGAGGCTTTAGGCTTCGAGGTCTATGTCCTAAGCGGTGGGTTCAAAGCGTTAGCAAATCAGTTGTAGTAGAGGATTTAAAATGCCTAGATTGGTCTGGTTTGTTCTTGATTCTTTCGGTATCGGTGGTGCGCCTGATGCGTCCCAATTTGGAGATGAGGGTAGTAACACTTTAGGGCATATTGCTGAGTGGTTCGTTGATAATATGGAGCGACCATTGCACCTTCCCGCCTTGCAAAGGCTTGGCTTAGGGGAGTCGTATCGACTCGTTCACCACTGTTTGCCAGCAGGGTGGGAGGAGGTGCTCGTGCAAGGGGGGTATGCTGCAGGCACAGAGCTTTCGACGGGTAAAGATACTCCAAGCGGGCATTGGGAAATGGCAGGTGTTCCAGTGACTTGGGAATGGGGTTATTTCCCCAACCAAGAAAACTGTTTTCCTGCGAGCTTACTTCAAGAGATCTACCAAGAAGCCCATTTGGAGGGTTCCCTTGGCCATTGCCATGCAAGTGGTACCGAAATTATCGAGCGGCTTGGTAGAGAAAGTGTGCAGAGTGGTAAGCCGATTTTTTACACTTCAGCGGACTCTGTTTTTCAGATCGCTGCTCAGTGAGATTGTCCGAGAACGACTGATGAAGCCCTTGGTTGGTCGAGTGATCGCTCGTCCATTTGTGGGCGGTGACGGGAGCTATCAAAGAACCAATGAGAGGCGAGATTATGCCGTTGCTCCTCCAAAGCCTACTGTTCTTGAAAAGGTCACTCAGAATGGATATCAAGTCTATGGTGTTGGAAAGTTAGGAGATATCTTTGCTCATCGGGGTTTTACAAAGGAGCTGAAGGCCTCAGGTCACGAGGATCTGTGGGCTCGGACAGTGGAAGCACTGGATCAGGCTGATCTTGTCATGACAAACTTCGTGGATTTTGACATGCTTTATGGTCACCGCAGAGATCCTTGCGGATATGGACTTGCTCTCGAAGAATGGGATCAACAGCTAGAACGTTTCTTGAGATTACTCACTCCCAGCGATCATCTAATCATTACAGCGGATCATGGAAACGATCCGACATGGAAGGGTTCAGATCACACAAGGGAACGAGTCCCGATCCTTTATACAGGTCAAGGATCATTCGGAATTCGCAAATCGTTTTCTGATATTGGAGCAACCGTGGGAAACTTGTTCGGCGTGAAGATGGACGAAGGAACGATCTTTGGTTAGGCTCCCAGTATGCCGACTCCGCATCTCGAAGCTCAAGAGGGGCAATTTGCCCAAAGTGTCCTTCTGCCCGGTGACCCATTACGGGCGAAGTTTATTGCCGAACACTTCTTGGACGATGTCGTTCAGGTGAACGGTGTTCGTAATATGCTCGGCTATACAGGCACCTATAAGGGTGTCGCGATTTCGGTGATGGGCAGCGGAATGGGAATCCCTTCCATTTCCATTTATGCGAAGGAGCTTATTACTGAATATCAGGTGAAGAACTTAGTTCGTGTCGGAAGCTGTGGGGCCGTTTCAAAAGAGGTCAAAGTGCGCGATATTCTCATTGGGATGGGTGCATCCACCGATAGTGGGGTCAATCGTGCCCGGTTTGGAGGTTTTGATTTTGCTGCCTTGGCGGATTATTCGCTGTTGGAGGCTCATGTAGCTGCTGCGAGAGCACTCTCGATTCCGGTAAAGGTTGGGGGGCTTTTTTCCGCGGATCTTTTCTACACACCACAGCCAGAGATGTTCGACCGAATGGAAAAAATGGGGATCTTGGGTGTCGAGATGGAGGCTGCTGGCCTTTTCGGGGTTTGCGCAGAATATGGTGCGAGGGCGATGGCTGTTTGCACCGTGAGTGATCATATTCGCACTGGAGAGACAACAACCAGTCAAGAAAGAGAAACGAGTTTTACAGGGATGATGGAAATCTCGCTCGAGGCAATTTGTTCTCTTTCTAGAGAGCAGACGTAGGTCGGCTTGCTGATCGTTCTTAGCGCGCCGGTTTTAGGAGACGGTCGTGATCTCGTAGCTTTCCAAGAAATTCTCCAAAGGAGATCTCTCCGCTATCATCGGTATCGAGGTGCTCAAAAATGGCGGATGAAAGAAATTCAGGAAGTGTCTCTGAACCTGGAATGGTGGCAAATTCGTCACGGGAGATGAGATTGTCTTCTCCAGCAATCTCCCGAAATTTTTGTTGCCTTCGTTCATCGATCTTGCTGCGAAGGATTCTGCGCGCAAATTCGACTTCTGATTTCTGAATTTGACCATCGAGATTTGAATCAATCGATTTTTGCTTCTCTGAGTGAAGTTTGACTCTGAGGTCAGCGATCGCCTGCCGTTCTTCTTCGTCAATCTTTCCGTCTTCATTGGTGTCAAAACGCTTCAGAAAATCTGGGAGAAATTTCTCATGCGTCTCCTGCACTTGAGCCAACCCAAGAAGCGCCCCAGCGAGAGGTAAAAGAATATGAGAAACGAGGGTTTTCATCTCAAGATCAGTAATCGTAGTTGGGGGTGTATTGAGCTATCCGAGGGGATCCTACCAAAAAAGAGGCGCTTTATGGAGAAATAATACGTATGCGTAAAAACATTCCTTTCGTCTTGGATAAGGAGATTTCAAGGGGGTGACCATCCCCTAAATAAGGAGTTCCGGAGAACCAATTTTTGAGGTCCGTGGTTGACTCCAAATAATAGATCCGATCTTTGAGGGTGGGGAAGGTCACTGAAAGGCTCTGCGTATCATCATCTCGCAGGTCAACCTCTAGGAGTGAAGTGCGATCGAGGGGGTTTGTTTCTGCGAGAATTGCTTCGAAGAAATCGTCTTGTCCATCGCCATCACTATCCTTTTTAAAAGGATGAGTCCCCAGTAAGGATTCTTCTTCATCAGATAAGAGATCTCCGTCTTGATCGCTGAGAGCAATCATTGTGATATTATCGATTCCGATTCCTTGAGGAGCGGTTGTCATTTCAAAGATTTGTCCGGTATTGGCAAATCCTTTGGTAAAGAGGTCTGGTTGAACGGACCAAGTGAAATCACGGCCCTTTTTCCCGCTTCCAAGTAAGGCAAGACTTTGGCTGCCGAGAGGGGTTGAGCCGTTTTGTGAGACTCCGATGTTTGTCGACATCATTTGATCAGCACTGCCGCCAATTGCGCTAAAAGCTCCTTCATAGCTCAAGAATTCTTTAACGACTCCGTTGATGATGAGAGCGATTCCATCAGGAGCCCCATTTTGGATCCCCGCGATGTTTTTGTAGTAAAAACGGTATCCAGATGGATCTTGAGCACCTTCAATGAACGTTGATAGGGAATGAGTTAAGCCATAGGGGGAGCGATTATTTCCATTGTAGAGCTGGATTTGGATTTCTGATAGATCGCCATCGAAGGCCTCGCCAACCGCAATTTCGATAAACTCATCATCGTCTAATCCCTGATTGTCATAATGAAATTCGTTAATAAAGACATCGCTTGGTCTCTCTGAAAGGTTGGTTTCGGAAGTGAGTTCAAAAATAAGCGAGAAGCTTTCTTGAGGGGCGATACTGAGGCCTCGCAGGTAGCTTTGTTTTTGAGATTGGACTGGTGGGGTGATTCTCCCGCTAGGTTCTAAAACGGTTGGGGCGTAGCTTAACTCCCGAAGTAATCGATGGTCTTGCGTGCTTGTTAAGGATACGCAGAGAGACTGATCAGAGCCTTGGAAGGTTGAATGCCACTGCGTGGCAAGATAACTGACGCGGAGACTCGTGAGAGTTTGTTGTGTTCGATTGGTATAGGGGATGATCAGAGTTGTTGGGTAATTGGTTAGGAGGCCCAACGAGTTGCCGCCATAGGAGCGGGCTCCCGGGATCGTTGATGAGCCATCATCAATGCCTCTCCAAGTGAGCCCGGTGAGGTTGATGGGGGCTTTGGACTGCGTTCCTTCAAAATTAGTAAAAGCTTCGACCAAAGGGTCGTTAAGATGAAGAATTTCGTAGAATGGAAGGTCACTATTGGTGATCGTGACATCGATTGTGGCCGCATCGAATCCAGGAGCCCTTGCCTCGATGGTGACTGTTTGTGCTCCATCGAGTTGGTTGTCGCTTCGAGGAGTGAGTTCTAGCGTTTTGGTGATTTCTCCGGGATTAAAAGTTACCGTGGAGGAAGATAATTGAAATTCCGTCTGATCTGTGTGGGTGAGAGACACCGTAATCGGTTGCTCTTGAGCATCTGGAAGCGAAATGGTGATTGTCGCCGGTGGCGAATTCTCAGAAAGATTGTTTGGACTTATTGTGATTGTGAGTGGGAGCCCACTATCGAGCTCGAAATCACCAAAAAGTGCAAAATGATCAGAGGCTGCTGTTCCGGTGGAAGCACTGAGAGCCAAGCCTTCTTTGGCGAGTCCGGGGTAGGTGAAATCGAGAGCGGTATTGTAGATTTCTGTTTGGAAGTTCCTTGCTAGGATTGATTCAGAGACGAGGATGTAATCCAAGACACTGCCTCCAGAATAAGTTGCGGGGCTTTGCTGATCTTGTTGAAGATAGCCAGGATTTAGTAAGCCTTCTTGGGTGAAGTATGCCGTTGGATCTGCATGGTAAATGACGTCAAATTCAACATCGTCTCCCAATACGTAAGAGGCCGGAAGGTCGGCGGGAAGCGAGTCGTAAATGCGGTCGTTGGGGAGGAGATTAAAGTCTCCCATGAAGAAAACATTATCATTTTTGTTTAACTGAAGAGCATTGAGATGGTTTTTGATTCTCAACATTTCTACCGCTCGCCTGAATGCATCACTGTCTCGTGAATTGCAGCATTTGAGATGAGCTGTGATGAAGTAAGGATCTTGATTTGTTTCCGGGACATCAATACAGGCGATGGCAGCGGCCCGAGTCATCTCATTTGCTCCATTAGGAGACATGATGCTCTGAGTCGTGTTTTCCTTGAAAGGATAGCGAGAAAGAAGAGCGACTCGTGACTGGGAGTCCAAAGCTCCGGATGGGACAAATCGATAGGGATATCCGAGATGATCTGCAAAACTTGCAAGACTTCCTGATTGTTCATCGGCGATGTTGACCTCTTGGAGTGCAACGACATCAGCATCAATGCGCTTGAGGACTGCTAGGGCGGCGGTGTGTCCTGTGGTGTCCGGAGCTTCTAGTCCAAGTTGGACGTTGTATGTGGCCACTCGAATGGAAACAGCAACGGCTTGAGAAAAAGCTGCGATCAAGATGGCGAGTGAGATTTTTTGAGGGGTGAACATCTTGATCAGATCATCTTTGGATGGTGGTTGTTAGATACTGATGATGGGTCATTGTGAAAACATTGACGACAGATGTTTCAAATTGGAAGTCGAGCGACTTTCCTTAGCTGTTGTGACTCTCTCTCCGGACGGAGTTTACGGCTTTATGAAGTGTGTTCAAGGAGGGAGCTGATGATTTCTAGGTGGATTGAGTTGAGTGGTTTGTTGTAATCTTACTGAGAGCAAGAATCATGAATCACTCGTCAACAGCTTACAAAGAGAGTGCCCAACTCCTGAGAAATCAGCTTCGCGAGGCAGCTCTGGATCATGAAGCGTTCGAATCTGGAGTTGCGGTTTGTGAGCTTGATCAGTGTCGAGCCACTTGTTGCCATGATGGGGTCATCCTTAGTAAGGAAGAGGCTCAGCTTCTCTCAGAAATGGATGATCGTGATGGGATTTTCGAGATCGAACCCGGGCGTTTTAAGACGCGAACAGTCGAAGTTGAGGCTTCTCAGCTTCCTGATGATTTTCCGAGCCATTTCCCTAAGACACGATGTGTCTACTTGGATGCGCAGCATCGCTGCTATTGGCAACTTAAGGCCCTTGGAGAGAGGAAGCATCCTTGGTTTTACAAGCCGTTTTCGTGCTGGATGCATCCGGTTTTAATAACCCGCAGCGAAGGAAGGCCACGACTCACCATCTTGCCAAAAGCTCAGGATTCTGGTCGCTTTGCCAGCTACACACCCTGCGGTCAGACAAGGTCGTGCGCCGCACCCGCTCGCTTAGCGCTCAAATCAGAATTAGAGATGCTCGGTGAGCTTGCTCAAAGGGACTTTTTGGGTGAGCTCAACGCTCCGAGCTTCTAATGAGTCTTTGTTGTAAGCGGGCTCTTCTTGATGATCACAAACCACCATTCGCTAGTCGACACTGGTTTGAGAGATTTCGATAGACCGAGCACATCGAAGGATTGTTTTCTCGCCTAGATGAGGGCCTAGAATCTGTAAGCCAACAGGGAGGTTGTTGAGAGGAGAAAGAGGTACAGAGATTCCACAGATTCCGGCCAAGTTGGCTGATAGGGTAAAGATGTCGGCAAGATAGTGCTTTAGTGGGTCCTCGGTCGCTGAGCCCATTTTAGGAGCGGGTTCAGGTGCGACCGGTGTCAAAATCGCATCGACTTTTTCAAAGGCGTTCTGGAAGTCTTGGCGAATGAGGGTGCGAACCTTTTGAGCTCTTAGATAATAGGCATCGTAATAACCTGAAGAGAGGACGTAAGTGCCAAGAATGATTCGACGTTTGACCTCAGATCCAAATCCCTTTGCTCGACTTTGATTGTAGAGCTCAAGCATGTCTTGTGGATTTTCACTTCGGTTTCCATAGCGAACACCATCGAAGCGTGAGAGGTTAGAAGAGGCTTCTGCAGGGGCGATGATGTAGTAGGTTGCAATGGCATATTCGGTGTGAGGTAGGGAAATCTCGACTAACTCAGCACCTTGGGCTTCAAGGGTTTTGGCAGCCGTCTCAATTCTCTCTCGCACCCCTGAATCAATTCCCTCAGTAAAGTATTCTTTGGGGAGGCCGAGCTTTAATCCGGCTACTCCTTGATCGAGGCCTTCCGTGTAATCTGGAACTTTTTCATTGAGGCTCGTCGAGTCTCTTGGGTCAAACCCGGCGATGGCATTAAGTAACAGTGCCGAATCTTCGACGGTGTGTGTGAGTGGGCCGATTTGATCAAGAGAGGATCCAAACGCAACTAGACCGTATCGAGAAACCCGCCCGTAGGAGGGCTTTAATCCAACCACTCCGCAGTGACTTGCAGGTTGTCTGATAGAGCCTCCGGTATCGGAGCCTAATGTTGCAGGGATCAGGTTTCCAGCAACTGCCGCTGCGGAGCCTCCTGAAGAGCCTCCTGGAATATGTCCGGGAGCGGAGGGGTTTTGGGTGATTTGGAGCGCCGAGTTTTCGGTGGACGAGCCCATGGCAAATTCGTCGAGATTTGCGCGACCAAAAGGAATGGCTCCCGCTTGACGAAGTTTTTGAATCGCAGTGGCGTCATACGGCGCGGTGTAGGCATTCTCGAGGAATTTCGAACCGCAAGTGCAGGGCTCACCGTTGACGTTAATGTTGTCTTTAATTCCGATTGGAAGCCCCCCGAGAGGGAGGGAGAGATCTGCGTGTTGCGCAGCTTCGAGTGCGGATTTGGCATCAAAAGAAAGAAAGGCTCCAATGGACTGGTTGCGTGATTCGATCTGATCGATCACGTCCTCAACGATATCCCTTGAGCTGATTTCTCCAGATTGGAGTTGCCTTTTAAGAGAGCAGAGAGATTGGGAAGCAAGTGACATTTGTCAGAAGATAAAATGAGAGTTTAAGCGTCGACGACTTTTGGAACGCGCAGTTGTCCTTGCGACTGATCAGGTGTGTTTGCTAGGAAGGCCGCTGGACTCAAACTTTCGACAGGTTCATCTTGGCGGACGCGGTTTTCGCTCGTCGCCGAGTGGTAGGTGGGCTCAACTCCCTCAACATCAACCTCTGAAAGTTTTTCGATGTGCGCCATCACACTAGTGAGCTGGGCGCCATAGCGCTCAACTTCCTCGTCGCTGAGTTGGATTCGAGCGAGGTTTGCAACGTAACGAACATCGATTGCGTGGTCGGCCATGACCAGAGCATGGACCGGTGTTCTGGTAGAGGGAATCGCAAAAATACAGAAAAGTCGTTACTCTAAGCTGGCCTTGATTCTAAAGAACTGACGTTGCGCTTCACTCAAGGGTGTTGTCGAGCGGATTGTTACGGTTTCAGTCCCATCGCCATGGTCTTCAACAGAGTAGGGTGCTGTTTGCGTTGTCCAAGTTTGAAGGTCGTTGGTGAGTTCAATGATCAAGCTGGTTTGATCGTCAGATTTGCGGCGACGGTATTTGATGGCAGAATAAGTCAGGCCATCTTCCTCGACTGAAATGCCCACGGGTGAAATCAGGCTTGGCGATGCCACAAGGTCTGCTCCAAAGGCGTAAGCGAGAAGATTGGAGAGGTCTGTTGATTTCCACTTTGCGAGAGGGTTGTTTGCGCCTTGCTCATCCATCCAGAGAAGGAATGGAGATTCACTGCGACCTGTTCCTGGCGTTCCTAATCCAGCGAGACTCTCTTTCCAGTTGGCGGCGAGGGCCAGGTCAGGTTGAGAAGCTGGGCTTAAGAGTTCGAGCGATTTACCAGTGCCATCGGCCGAAGTCGGCCAAGGTGAAGCATCATCATATTCAAAGTCATGAATCGTTGTGCCAGCTCCGTGAGAGAGTTTGATTCTCTCTCCACTGTTACTTAAGGACTGAGTTGAATCCCAAGTGCCTGCGACTGGAAGTGTTCCTCCATAGCGTAGCTCAAAGGCTTCAAGGTTTTTAACGATAAGAACAAATTCGCCAGGAGCCAGCAAGGTGATCGCGCTGCCAACGAAGTCAAAGTCAATGCCCTTTGTGAAACGAACATCGGTGAGGTCGAGTGTTTGTGTTTCGCTGATATTTTGAAGCTCAATAAACTCAAAGTCAGAGTCAACGAATCCTGCATCTAATTCCGCAGCACTCGGAGGGTAGGGGTGATACATGATCTCGGTGATCAAAAGATTGTTCTGCAGAGATGGAAGAGCCACAGGTTGAGTGGTGGTGAGTTCAATCGGATTTGACCAGTGGCTTGCACGACCTGTGGAATCGAGGTGGCGAACCCTTGCGCGGTAGGTATGGCCCACCTTAAGGGCGCCTGCCGGGATGTTGATTTGAGCAGTAAATGTGGTGATTGGTCCGCTTCCCCAGATCAAGTCATTCTCAAGAATAAAATCATCATTTGGCTCCCAAGCGGGAGCAGTTGGGTCTTCAATTTCACCGATTCGCCATTCAAGTGAAGCAAAGGTTCCTGAGCCCTGCGGGTCGGAGAACGAGGAGCTTTCAAATTGGAGAGAATCCACAGGGTATCCGTCTTGCCCAGTGTAAGTAATGACTGGAGTGGCAGGAAGTCGGCCTGAGTCTGGGTTGTCTGCAATGGAGTCTAAGAAGGCAGCCCGCCCCCCGGCACCCACCGCTGGTCCACTGCTTGCGCTCCAGCCATTGAAGGCAAAATTCTTCATGTCTTGGACCTTGAAAGTCAGAGGGTCATCATTGGCGCGACCAGCGGCGAGGGGAGCATTTCTCCAACGATCTTGGTCGGCCATGGTCATCTCGGAAATGAAGGCAGCTCGATCATCAAGGAGGGCGCCTACTTGATCCTCCTGCCAAACCAAATCTCGAAATGATCGTAGGACATTTCGGTGAGCGATTTTCATTTCTGGTTTGTTAATGTAGGGCTGGCCACCAACAATCACGTGTCCGTAAAGTCCATTGTTGGCATGATCCCAACCGTTGTTAAAGTTGGGCCCCCACGAAGCGTCATAGTCATAAGGGAGTTCCCAGCAGATGCCTCGAGTGGGGTCTGGTCCTGAGGGTTCAAAATACCAGACTAAATTTTTGAGGCGGTGTCTTCCGCTGGGCTCAGGGAAAATGTCGTAATGGCGGATTGCCTCGCCCACAGCGGAATAGCCGTACCACTTTTCGTAATTTACATTTTCGTTGAGCCAGGTCGCATTTTGTCCTCCGTGGAGGTTGAAGCGGATGTTGTCAAACTCAGAGCCATCACTGACCATTTCAGGTGATTGGTATCTCCGTTGAGACTCGGCATCGAAGAGGAAGTCTGAGAGTTTGTATAAATTACCCTTATCCATGTTTCGGGATTCAAGGAAACGGACATCGTAGCGCTCTTGCGCGAGTTGAATTCCCCAGAAATCTCCGTTGTATTGGTCGGGCGCCTCTGCGGCATCATCAATCACACGGAAGTGGAACCAATGGGCTCGTTGAGTTGGCACACCCATTGTTTGATACAGTTTGTCTCCAATTTCCTCTGGGAGGCCCCATGAGTTGCCTCCCTTCGTGCCAAACATTCGGCTGACGTTAAAGATGCGCCATTTTTTCTCGTAAGGCCTGCCGAGCTCGTCGCGAGCAGCAAAGTAATTCCCGCGATTAAAACGGAATTTGTAATGCCTTTTTCCCCTTGGGAAGCGTCCGTCGAAATCTCCATAGCGACTGTTTCCTCCACGAAGTCTGGCGCGAACGTGATCATAAACAATTCCGTCGTGCACCATCGCTCCCTCCCAGTCCCAAGCTCGGCGTGCTGCGAGTTCTGTGGGGCTTCCGTTATTGGTGAATTGTTGGCTCGTGCTATAGGCTTGCAGGCTTTGCATGTCCTGAGGACGGATGAGCCAATGGTAGACTGGGAGGGTGTTGATTGTCTCCGATGACCAGACTCGTCCAGGGCCATCTTGGTGAACAGATGCGGTTGAGGCCACATAGTCAGGAACACCATTGTAGACAAAATAGGCAAAGTTGAGGGATTGATCGTCTAAGAAGGGAGCCTGTGCGGAAGCGCCCAAAAGGTCGCTGACAGTAATCCGGTAACGAACAAGGGTGCGGTGAATTTGAGCGGGAATGGTGGCTGTGAAGATTCCGTCTCCAGCAAGCAGGTCATTTCCAGTGCCGTCATCAACCATCGAGGTTTCGGCCCAATTTGAGGGGTCTTCGAAGGCGGGGTTCACTGGGGGCTCTCCCTCGGGGTCTGCCATGATCTGCGCGACGGTGCGAGGAGTGCGAGAG
>JALRJZ010000369.1 GCA_023261045.1 Akkermansiaceae bacterium | reverse complement strand
AAGCGAAGTGCGCTCGGAAATCTTTCTTGGCATTACACCGTTGACGAGAAACGTGCGGTGCAGCATTTACCAACGAATGAACAGGGAAATCATGCTGATTTTGATGGGCCGGGAAACCGTTACAGCATTGGTTTAGAGATGTGTGAGCATCCTGGAAATAGCCGAGCAGAAACGGTTGATCGGACTGCGAAGTTGGCGGCTTGGCTGCTGGTGAAGCATGATTTGCCGGTGTCCCGAATTGTTCCTCACTACAAGTGGCCACGCTGGGGTAAGAATCCTCCCAATAAAAATTGTCCGCACTTCCTCCTCAATAATGGTCGCCCTGGTCGAGAGTGGAAGATGTTTGTAGCGAAGGTTGAATCTTACTATCGACAGATTCGCTAATTGGATTGTCTTTTTGAAAAACGATGGGGGGTTGTCTGCTTGCTCTGGTCGCAAGATTTGTGTTTTAAATGTCGTAGTAAACGGGGTTATTCTCATTCGTTTTTCTCATGCGTTCTTGGATTTTAGCGTTCTTTTTAAGCTCTGTTTTCACCTTTGGAGGTGAGGTGAGTTTTAATGAGGATATTCGACCGCTTCTCTCTGATCGTTGTTTCCATTGTCACGGTCCCGATGAAAAAGAGAGAAAAGGAAAGCTCAGGCTTGATACACGTGAAGGGGCACTGAGAGAAAAAAATGGGTTTGCGGCAATTGTTCCCGGGGATCTCCAAGAAAGTGAAATCATTTACCGGATGATGACGGATGATGAGGATGAAATCATGCCGCCCCCAGGAAAAGGTGATCCCTTGACGAAAGAAGAACTTCAGTTGTTTAAACAATGGATTCAAGAAGGGGCCGAGTATGAGACCCATTGGTCATACTCAAAACCCGAGAGCGTCAGTCTTCCAGAGCAGGTCGATTCCTCATGGAAGGTGAGCAACGAGATTGACCTCTTTATTCAGAAGCGTCTCGTTGAGAAGGGTTATTCTCCGAGTCGCGAGGCTGACAAAGCCACATTGATCCGAAGAGTCTCACTTGATCTCACAGGATTACCTCCGACTCCAGAGGAGGTTGGTGAATTCGTTCACGATGAGAGTCAAAAGGCGTATGAGAAGCTTGTTGATCGTCTTTTGGGTAAATCAGCGTTTGGTGAACATTGGGCGCGCATGTGGTTGGATCTTGCTCGCTATGCTGATTCCGCAGGCTACGCCGATGATCCTCCCCGAACTATCTGGGCTTATCGTGATTGGGTGATTCGAGCCTTCAATCAAAATATGCCTTTTGACCAGTTTACCATCGAGCAACTTGCGGGAGATCTCCTTCCTAATCCAACCCAAGATCAGCTTATCGCAACGGCATTTCATCGGAATACGAAGACAAATAACGAGGGGGGGACGAGCGATGAAGAATTTCGAAGTGCCGCAGTCGTCGACCGGGTCAATACGACCATGGCGACTTGGATGGGAACAACCGCTGCCTGTGCGCAGTGCCATACCCACAAGTATGACCCAATTACCCATGAGGAATATTTCCAACTATATTCGATTTTCAATCAATCTGAGGACGCCGATCGGCGTAATGAGGCGCCGGTGATTGAGGTGAGGACTCAAAAAGAACGAGAAAGGAT
>JALRJZ010000368.1 GCA_023261045.1 Akkermansiaceae bacterium | reverse complement strand
GTGCGCTTTAGATCGCTGGGAGGACATTCGAAGCTTTTTAGGATGACAAGAGTTCATGGAGAGGCCCCTAGAATCTCTAAGAGGCAAAGGTTGCTTGTAAGCTTGGAGCTTTACTTGAAAGACTGGTGTTGATTAGCATGAAATCCTCAAAGTTATTCAAAAACAAAATGGAATATAAAGTTGTCATCTACCAAGAGGGAATGCTTGGCTCCCTACTCTTAGGAGGATCGAAAGTAAATCCGCTCAAATTCACGGAGTTCCTCAACCAAAATGCGAGAGAAGGTTGGAGGGTGCAGACGATGGAAAAAGACAATCGTCGGATGCTCCTTTTCTTTAGCAGAGAGGCTTACGTTGTCATTCTAGGTCGAGAAAGATGAAATACGGATCAGTTGTCTGCACCGTCCTCTTTATCTTTGGGGTCGTCCTAAGTTTGGCTCAGATGTGGTTTTCTTTTCTCGAGCCGGCTTTGTTTTTGAAGCTTCTCATCACGATTGGAGCGTTTTTTCTCATCGCTCTCGTCATCACTTTGGTTTTCAAGGAATATCTGAGTGAGAGAGAAATGAAGGACAAGGGTTACATTGATTAATGAGAGGGCCTGGAGCTCCTTTTTACGCTGTTGAAATTGCTGGCTTATGATTACGTATCGGAAAGTGATGATGCCCACTCTCCTGAAATTCATGATTCCTTTTGTGGTGATGGTAAGTCTTGTTCACGGAGGGGGGATGGCCTGCCGATTCAAGCCCGATGGTCTTGCCTTGTTGAAGGAGTCTGCGCACTTGGTGGACGTTCTTAGTGAAACCTTTGAGATTCAAAACGATGGGGTTATGGGTCCAAAAGACGCGTCATTTAGAGGAGGTCGCCTCTACTCATACATGGAGTTTAAGGCATGGAAAAAAGGGGAGAAACAAGAGCGGTTCATCGTCCGACTCCATTTTACAAGCGAGGAAAAAAAGTGGAAGTTTGAGAGTCTTGAGATGATTCCGAGTGATGATGTTTCGTGATTTTTATCAATGGCTTTTGAGTGGTTGGTTCCTCTTCGCAAGAATCATTCGATCACTTAGCTTCTAAAACTTGTTTTTTTCGAGACCTCGATGCCCATTGAGCGGATTGAGCGCTATCTTGAGACCTCTGATCTTGGGGTGACTCCTTCTTTAGGCGTTGAATCAAGGATCCTTGATGATTGTGTGAATGAGGTTCGAAGAAGAGGAATTCGAGGAGTCTTTGGAAGCTCTTCTTTCGGTTTTAATGAAGATAATTTCGATTTTCTCAAACGGATTCCTGAGATTGAACAGGTGTGGTTTTGGGACATTCATCTGAAAGATATTGATGGCCTCTATGCGCTCGAAGGCTTGAAATATTTTGGTGTCCACGAGCGAAGACCTCCAATTGACTTTTCTCAGTTTGTCGACTTAACAAAAATGGTATGGCATCCAGTTGCCGAAGATGGCGGACTAGAAAAACTCAGTCAGCTCAGTCAGCTTGATCTATGGCGATACCGCCCCAGAGTAAAATCATATCAGAATCTTCGGCTTCCAAACTCGATCGAGAAGCTTGAGATTAATTGGTCAAACCCTCCAGATTTTTTGGGTTTCCCAACCCTTCCAAACT
>JALRJZ010000367.1 GCA_023261045.1 Akkermansiaceae bacterium | reverse complement strand
TCATCGCAACAGTCGCGCCGACGACCTCTTCTGACGTCGAGCCTTGGAGTCTCCCTTCTCCTGCACCAGAGAAAAACTGATAAACAAAAGCCATTGAGATGAGGATCAAGCCGATCACAACAATCGAGAAACTCCAGTTCAACAGCCGATTTCCAAGTTTGCGTTGAGTTCTCACGCTCAGACTCCCTGAGTCATCTTCTGCTTCGACGACTTCAGGAGATTTCTCCACTTCGACAGACTTTGGTGCAGCGTAGGCTTCGCAAGCAATCTCATCGACAATCTCTCCTCCACTTTCAAGAACGTCGATGATGGACTTTTTAAGATCCTCTGGGATTGCCCCATGAAACAGAAATCGAACAAAAGAAGCATCCGCGCCGCACTCTCTGCTCAACCATTCCCCCAGCTGCCGATCTTCAGTCGCCAATTCTAGCGCCTCCTGAAGACTGGGCTCAATGACCTCTACCTCATCAAAAGAAAAACTTCGGATAAGTGCCTTCGCATGCTCTCGATTCATCATTTTCTTCCAGCGGGTGCGAATTTAGCATTACGAAAAAGCCCTCGGGTGAGACGTGACCAGCATCCAAAAAATTCACCAGCCATGATCTACCTCACTAAAAGGTCAATTACCCCCATATCTTTGCAAAAAACTTGCCATTCTCACGTAGAAAAGAAACCCTCGAATGTCCATGAAATCTACCTTGATTCTTGCCCTCAGCTTCCTGATCGGAAATACCTTCGGCCAAATCCGCCAAGAAGTAAAAAAAGAAAGCCTCAAGATTTTCCATGGTGACAAGCTCATTACCGAGTACCGCACAGACCATGACTTTCCTTATCTTTATCCTCTAATCGGCCCTTCTGGCAATCATCTCACGCGTCATTTCCCGATGGATAAATCGCACGGAAATGAACAACCAGATCACCCCCACCATCGCTCATTTTGGTTTACCCATGGTCAAGTGAATGGACACGATTTTTGGCATTCACCAGATCACGATTCACGTATCGTTCACGAATCATTCTCGGATCAGCATGAGGGAAGCTTCACCGCCAATTTAAAATGGGTTCACAAAGAGGAAGTCCTTCTCGAGGAAAAGCGGACTTACTCGTTTCACATTGAACAGGACCAGACCATGTCGATCGATGTGACTTCAATCTTTACGGCCAAAACGGACGTTACTTTTGGCGACACCAAAGAGGGATCGTTTGCTCTACGTGTGACACCAACGCTTCGCCACGAGGGAAAAGTGGCTCAAGGCCACCTCGCAAATTCGGAAGGTCAGAAAGATGGGGACGTCTGGGGACAGCGAGCCAAATGGATCTCCTGTTACGGCCCCGATTCTGAAAAAGAATCCGTTGTCATTAGCATGATGGATCATCCCGACAACCTTCGCCACCCAACCTACTGGCACGCGCGCACTTACGGTCTTCTTGCCGCCAATCCCTTCGGAATCAAAGACTTCACAAAAAAGGGAAATGGGGATCTTGAACTAAAAAAAGGCGTTTCTCTTACCCAACGCTATCGCGTCTTGATCCAGTCTGGAGATTTCCATCGCGAATCAGTCCAAAAGAACTATGCTGAGTTCGCTAAAAGGCAATAAATCGTAGGAATAGCAGACGCGATTTACTTTGAT
>JALRJZ010000366.1 GCA_023261045.1 Akkermansiaceae bacterium | reverse complement strand
TGACTTGCGCCCAAAAAACAGATCAAGAAGATGAGTTTGCGAGGTGGCACGATTCGTCGCGCGAGGTGGCGAAGACTATGATGATTTCGTGTCTTCGATAATCTTCGAATTGACGAGAACAAGGCCATCATAAATAAGTTGATCATAGCTTCTGCCCTGAGTGGTATCAACCCCATGTCCGGCAACAGCATCACGCAGCGGTTGGAGGCCTTCATCGGTATGATCAAAGGCTTCCACAATGACCGTGTCGAGTTTCCCTGTTTCTAAGCAGGTTGTTAGAAGGGCATTGATCCAGCCCTCATCAGAGGTGAGGCACCCTCGGGTGGTTTTCGAAGAAGCATGAAAAGCTCCGAGAGCTCCAGCGGATGCGATTTCGCGAATTGCGACCCGATTCTCTTCAACACTCAATCCGGAATCGCCACAATGAGAGGCATCAACGAGAACGCGGAAGAAGTTGGTCTGGATGGATTCATTGAGTTTTTTAACAACATCCCAAGAGCGCTGAATATTGGTAAAGGTGGAGAATTCAACGGGGCGGAGGAATTCGATATTCCAGGATTGAATCGATGAATTTGCGAGATCAGCCTCTTCATAGACGCGTTGATGTCCTTTGACTAATTGTGCGACAGCAGCCTCATAAGCATCTCCGGTTTTTTCAGGGGCTGGATCCATCCATTGTTCGAAGGTCGTTGAGGAAACAGCCTGAATACCGGCTTCTTTGGCAAGATTTAGGATGCCAACGCAAATCTCAACAAAACGATCTTCATCCTCAGGGCTCATGGGATCCGCGCCACTAATCATGAGGATCGTTTCGGGAGCTAAGCCGAGCTCTTGGATCCCTTTTAGAACCTCACGAACGTCATCTTCCTGAGTTCCTGAGAAAACAAAAATAGGAATGACTGAAAGTTTGACCGGGGAATTCTTTTGAAAGGTTTTTAAACGAGCAAGGACGCGAAGTTCCCCATCTGGGTTACGTGGCATCTTGCCCTCAGCATCTGGGACCAGAGTTGTCGCGAATTGAAAGTGAGCAGGGCAGACTCCAAGGCGGACTTGATCGGTGGTGGTGACTTGGTTTTGTGGCGTCTCTGAAAGTTGGTCAGTGATCATATTAAGAAAGCGAAATGAAGGAATGAGATAGGATCCTTTTGATATGGATTTTCTAGATCATAAGGGCAAGCCGATTCCGGGGCTTGTATTCGCACGACCCGATTCGTGTCAAAAAGTGTCAATAGGTCTTAAAGAGGATAATTAAGCGTTCAGTGAGTTGAGTCGGTGACCGCAATTCCGATTTTACGAGAGGCTTCGATTGTTGCTGACGATACCTTCACGGTGATCTCAACCAATCCTTGAAAAGCTGGGGGAGGCTGAAAAATCAAGCGATGGTTTTCGCTAAGCTCTGCAATGCCATGTGATGTTGAGGTGACTTGGAGCTTTGCAGGCCTTGGGTAGCCAATGAGAAGATTTGAAAGATCGATGCTCACTTGCTCTGCGGGTTTGGTGAAGAAGTGTGGTCGAGCAAGCCAATGGAGATAATCTTCCAGCGCTGTGTATCCATCATTGTCAAAGTCCCGCTGAGCTTGAGAGTCTTCTAAGCTGGAATTGGGGTCAAAGCCACGAAGAATCTCCCACCAATTCGGCAATCCATCTTG
>JALRJZ010000365.1 GCA_023261045.1 Akkermansiaceae bacterium | reverse complement strand
TAGTTGGTATGAGGCTCACCACGGGGTCGGTCTCGGTCGACAGTGATCCGGACCTTGGATCGGCTCCAGTGAGTTGATATTGAAGATAAGAGTGCCCTGTGTCGGGATGAGAGTCAAAGGGGCCGTTTATCCCGAGATCTCCGAAGAATAAGTTTTCCCAACTATCGTCTAAAAGGTTGCCATTAAGATCAGCGTCGCTTGCGAGAGGTGTTACCACATTTTCAAGTTGGATGAATTCCAAACCAATAAATCCATCTGGTGCTGAGACGTCAGTAAAGCCTGTGATCTCAAAGACCGCATTGATTGGAAGCCCTAAGCCCTGTTCAAGCACGATTCTTTCACCGAAGCGGTCTCGTAAATAAACTTTTGATCCATTCTCTTGATGGAGATAATCGTATTCGTGCAGAGGGGTGGTTGATTGTGCAATCACGATGCTCCACGTTTCCCTTGTGCGCTTTGTGTCCTCTAATTGAGTGCGAATTTCATCAAATGTGCCTCTAACAGATGCGATTAAGGCGGGTGGGACCGCTGAGTAGGGATTGTCCCTTTCAGGTGAGCCGGGAGCTGGGTCAGTAATAGTGCCCGACCGTATGATTGAACGAAAAACATCAAGTGGAAGTGCCATCAACGGCTTATTGTCACTATTTGACGCGTGCGCTATCGTGATCAAGTTAGCGAGTAGCTCGATGTTTGGATTTGAGGAACTACTTTCAACAAGAGAGATTAATGTCCGTAAGTCATAACCATTTTCTTTTAATAAATCGATCATCTCTTGGGAGAGAGAGGTTCGACTTGATTCAAGATTTCTCTGGGGAAAGAGCGTAAAATCTTCAATTGATAAAGGAACGCCAAGTTCGATTTGTTGCGATTGAGTCAGTGTTCGTAGAGCATCAAAAACGAGTTGTTCGGTGAGAGCAGATTGAGCATTGTCTATTGGGTGAAGCTCGGTCATTGAATCAACGGTTTCGTGGCTTAGATATCCATCTTGGGCTGCGGTTCTCCATCCATTCGTATCGTTAGTGCGATTGCTGCCACTTGCCGTGTAAATGACCTCCGCCAGAGGGTTTATTGGACGGTTGATGATTTTGAGGATTTCTCGACCACTCCTTGATGGGTTGGGAGTGTTTCCAACTCCAAAATAGAGAGGTGACGAAAGGGTGAGCCAGTTTTCCTCAGGAATTGGTGTTCCAACAGAGATATAAGCCCCTGCTGTGCCAGAAAGAGAATCAGGAACGCTCAATACCCTGACGCTCGATTCTGCTAGGAGATTTCCATACATATCATGAGCCCTAATCAACTCTCCGGAAAAATCATCTTCAGATGTTTCTAGTGAGTGTGTGTTTGCAGGAGAAGCTTCTTGATTGCTTCCATCAAATGCCTGAACAATGAGTTCAAAACCCTCACCCAAGAAAGGTGGATTTCGGCTCTCATTTTCAACGTAGCTATTGGCATCTTTGGGATCAGTGCCAGCAAGAATCTCTTCTAAATCTGATTGAAAATCTCCGTCACTGTCAGCACCGCCCGCAGGATCGAGGCCATATGACTGTTCAACGTAATCGGGAACGCCATCATGATCTGTGTCTAATTGATTTAGATCCGTTCCAGAGAATGTGAAACTTCGTTTGATAATTGGCCCGGAGATTCCTGTGTTCTGATTCTT
>JALRJZ010000364.1 GCA_023261045.1 Akkermansiaceae bacterium | reverse complement strand
CAAGATCGTAAAAACCTTCACCAGTGTAAAGGTGGCCCTGGACCTTCTCAACATTTTCAGTGTGATCGTGTGAAAGCGCCTGGTTTGTGCGGATAGGATCGTCGAGATACTCTAAACCTTCTTTTGCTGCACGATTACCGGGATCGGCCTTATCAACAGCAGTGAGAAGCTCGCGTGCTTCGTCATACTTACCAGTCTTACGATAAGCTTGTGAAAGGGCAACCGAACCATCTTGCAAATGATCGTTCAACACTTCGCGACGGTCTGCAGTGGCAGTTCCGTAGGGAAGAATATCAAGAGCTGCGCGATACTTAGCAACGGCGGTTTCATAGTCGCCTTCCGCGTAGGCTTCACGGCCTTCGTTGCGGAGCTCATCAGAAGTCACAACGTTTTGCTGACGTCGAATGACTTCTTGCTGCGCAAGACCGTCTCCATTTCCCTCGGCGACAGCGACGGGGGACACAACGAGAGCCGCAAGGGCAAACATCGTGCGATGGGTAAGGTGTGTGTGTCTTTTCTGCATGATCTGTTTGAATATTTGGAGATTAGAAGGGGGTGTGGGAAGCTTTTTTTCAGAAACCTTGCGATTTCTCTCTGATTCTCTCACCCAATTGAGTGTTTTTGTTTATTCTACGGGGATTGTGATAGGGCCAGCTGGGCCTTGAACTTCAACTGATTCAGGTTTGTTTTCTGAATCCAGATTGACCTTAGTAAGCTTATAATTCTTGTCGGCGCCACTTGAAGGAAGAGCGAATGTTCCATTCTCGACGACGTCAAACTTGTTGCCAGACTCACCGATCGCATCGAGATAAAAGCTCACGGTGTGATCGTATCTCGTGCTCTTGAGAAGTTGAGCCTGCTTCATGCCGAACTGAAGTTCGTAGACATCGCCCTTCTTGTTCTCGAGCTGATCCTCAACGATTGCAAAAGGAACATCGCGTTGCCCGGTTGCTGTTTGCATCGGACGGGGTTCAACTTTCAAAAGCTTGAAACGCTCTTTACCAACGCCCTCTTTGAAAAAGAAATCACCCGCTTCAATCGCGTCATTGGCAGCCATTCGATTGTTTTGAACAGGTCCACCCGGCTCTTTGAAAAGCAAGTTGAACTGAAAACCTTTTCCGAGAACGGAGTTAAACTCGAGACGCCACACAGTCGACTTCACTTCAGCAACCTTGAGCTTGGTAATGACATCACCATAGCTCTCGTCATCGTTGGGGTCTGTCTTTGCTTCAAACTCTTCGAGGTTGGTGAATCCATCTCCATCTTTGTCGCGCTGAGGAGAATCAGACCAAGTTGGATCAAGCATGTTATCAACCCACCACTGATTGGGAATCGGAGGATGCACATCCTCGTTCATCGTCAGAAGGTCTTTGAGATCGTTAGGCTTTCCATCTTCTACAAAGAGATCAACACTTGTGAAGAGCTGAACGGGACGATTGGTTGCAGTCTTAGAGAGAGCGATTGCAGAGCTCCCCTCAAGGGACTTGTCCAATGCTTGCAACTCCTCAACTCCCTCAACAGTTGTTGTTTTCCCCTGTCCGCTGATAGGCATGGTAAATTCTTCGACCACCGCCTGCTTCGCAGAGAACGAGGTGTAGCCAAGACCCGCAAGGACTAGAACGCCACCTCCGAGGGCAGCAACATGATAATTTTCTTTAAACCAAGACATGATAAATGTTGCGTTAAATTATTTCA
>JALRJZ010000363.1:263-1705 GCA_023261045.1 Akkermansiaceae bacterium | reverse complement strand
AAGAGAACGCGGAAAGACTTTTTACGAGTCAGCCCAAAGCTTCGAAATGCTCCACCTTGGATGCGAATGGCACAATTCTGCTGGAAGTTTCCTGATCCACTGGGATCAGCTGGATCGATCAGCTCCAGCGAGGTTTTGCGTTCCCATGCTTCTCCAGAGGATCCTGGATTAGAGTAGATTCCCGAAGAACCAAACATGTCGTTGCTATCAATAGCGATTGAAAGGCTGGGCACGGTCGAGAGGTCCTCAAGCATCGTGGGGTGGGTGGAGGGATTTGCGGCATTGTTACCGTTCATCCCGTAGTAGGGGGTCTGTCCGCCCCAAGAAGACGGAAGCCCATAAACCGACTGAACGTTTGAAGAAGTCTGCGCTAAGACCGATGAGGGAATAATATAAGTGTGGGTGTCTACATTGGTCGAGACGTAGCCGTCCCGGTAGGCAAGAGCCTTCACTGCCATCGCCCGATTGACAGTGATGGGTCCGGTGTAAATCGTCCCGGTGGTCTCACTGGGCCAACTTCCATTGGTCGTGTAGCGGATCGTTGCTCCGGGAGTTGCCGTCGTAATCTCGAGCGAGAAATTAGAATTGTAGACTCCCCGGTTGATCGAGAATTTTGTATCTTCGACAAAGCCAGCCACACCTCCAGCATTGGAATTTGATGTCCTAGGGCTCGGATTTAAGAGGAAGCCAATTTGAAGGGGATCACCGTAAAACCCATATGAAGTATTCCCTTTTTGTGGAGGGTAATCAGCAAGGGCGGAGCCAAATTCGGAAAGGATGGTTGTGCCATCAGGGCTGACAAGCGCGAGGTATTCTCCGCTCGAGGAAAGGCTAAAATTAGTGTGGAGCTCTCCTCCATTAGACGGCTTGCGGTCTTTGGACGACGCAAAGACGAGGAGATATCCGTTTCCAGAGATACTCACGGCGGGAAAGGTCCATTTGGTGAGGTTTGCTGGATCGTCCGTCAGGTAATATCCTCCCAGATTGATGGAACTGGTGGCTGGATTATGAATCTCGATCCAATCGGAAGTTTCACCATCTTCATCAGTCAGGCTCGATGCATTCGGGTTGGCAAGAAACTCATTGATGCGAAGAGAGTTTCCAACAACCGTGAGGGCAAAAGTTTGCTCAATGAAAAGCCCAGCAAGGTCGGTGCTGCGCACCCGAAAGGAGAGTGTTGATCCAAGGCTTGGCAGAGTGGTGGCCACTTGTAGGGTGCTGTCCGAGATCGTGAAGAAGTGATTGTCAGAGTCTCCTAATCCGGCAACGAGTTCATAAGAATGCGAATCGGCAACATTCGGATCCTCGGTGATGAAGTCGGCGATTGCGTTGCCGACTGGTGTTCCGATGATGATGGTATTTGCTCGGAAGGCAATGGAGCTTGGTGCCATGGCTTGCTCAACACTGAGGCTCAATGTTTTTTCATAATTGAGGCCATCTTC
>JALRJZ010000363.1:0-253 GCA_023261045.1 Akkermansiaceae bacterium | reverse complement strand
GGTCGTGCGTAGACGGATCTCGTAAGAGGAACCAAAAGAGCCAAGGAGAGCGGTCGCTCTGAGTTCATTGTCATTGCTAATGGTGAAGAGATCGTTGTCGGGGAAGGAAGCTGAATTGACGAGAGAATAGGTATGATTGTCGTCTCCATTGGGGTCGGAAGTGCTCAGAATTCCCACGAGAGTCCCCGACGCTGAATTGGGAGCGAGATCCTGATTACTCAGGGTGATATTGGTGGGGGGCTGAGGTGTTGGG
>JALRJZ010000362.1 GCA_023261045.1 Akkermansiaceae bacterium | reverse complement strand
TGAAAAAGCAAATTATTTCCCTTTTAGGAAAGGAGGGAGGGCGTCCACTTAATAAAAGTGAGTTGGCACGTGAGCTTCAAGTTTCGAGTAACAATCGGCGCAAACTGCGAGAAACTCTTTTTGAGCTCGTTGAGGGAGGGGAGATCTTCGTCGGTAAAAAGGGGCGATACGCCTTGAGTGGGGCTGGCAGGTCTTTGGAAGGTTTAATTGGGAAGTTGAAACTGGCAGCGAGTGGGCATGGATGGTTTTTCCCAGATCCAGCAAATCAGGCTAATCTAGCTAGCGGCATCGATCTTACTGATCCGAATCGTTACTATGTGTCTCCGCGGGCTCTGGATACCGCTCTTGATGGTGATCTTGTCCGGGTCCGCTTAACCAAGAGTGGTCACTCGGGTGGTCAAAGAGACCCGCAGGGACTCAGAGCACGTGTGGTTGAGGTCGTTGAGCGGCGCTCCGGAAAGGTTACTGGCGTCTTTGTCAAAAACGGGAAGTGGTTCTCAATCAGGACAGATGATGAACGCGTTCCTCCCGTGATTCGTGTCAATCACGCTTCGGAGGTCAAAACAGGGCAGCTTGTTGCCGTGAAAATCACTGAATGGAAGAATTCGAGGGAGATTCCTATCGGAGAAATCACAGAAGTTTTGGGGTGGCCCGGGGATCCTGGCGTGGATGTTGACGCCATTGTGCATCACCATGGGATTAACGCAACGTTTGCGCCGGAGGTAATTGCGGCTGCTCAGGCGATCTCGCAAAAGATTTCAGAAGAGGAAATCGAAAGGAGAGATGATTGGCGCCAGCGCGATGTCATCACCATCGACCCAAAGACCGCAAAAGACTTTGATGATGCGATTTGGGTGGATCGGACGCCTCAGGGTTGGCAGTTAGCGGTGCATATTGCTGATGTCTCGTTTTATGTAAAACCGGGAAGTGTTCTCGATCTCGAGGCTCGAGAAAGGGGGAACTCAACCTACTTGGTGGATCGCGTCATTCCGATGCTGCCAGAAGAGTTGTGTAATGGCATTTGCTCGCTAGTTCCTCAGGAGGATCGGCTCACAAAATGTGCGCTGATGGATTTTGATCTTCATGGTGAATTGCAAAAGGTCGTTTTTACTGATGCCGTTATCTGCACCCCCCGTAAATTTACTTATGAAGAGGCTCAGAAGATTCTTACGAGACCGGGAACAGGAGGGAGGCTTGGTGAACGAATCTGTGAGGCATGGAAGCTTGCTTCAACCTTGCGGAAGCGGCGCTTTGCTCGAGGCGGGTTAGATCTGGAAATGCCTGAAGTGAGTATTCTTCTTGATGATCAAGGTGTGCCAACCGGTTGTCATCGTGAAGAGTATAATGAAAGCCATCAGCTGATTGAAGAATGTATGCTCGCGGCGAATGAAGCGGTGGCCCGAGTTGTGAAAAATGCAAGGCGCCCTTCGATCTACCGCATTCATGAAGATCCTGACCCCGATAAACTCAGCGAGTTTTCAGAATTAGCCCGTGAGTATGGCTATCAAGTCGGTGACCTATCCAATCGTCATCACATTCAGGACTTGTTAAATCAAGCCAAAGGGAAACTGGAGGAGCCAGCAATCAAGCTGGGCCTCTTGAAGAGCCTCAAGCGTGCAGTTTATGGAGATACTCCCGCGGGGCATTACGGTTTGGCTAAATCTGATTACTGCCATTTTACGAGTCCAATTAGACGCTATGCGGATTTGGTCATGCACCGAGCATTACAACCATT
>JALRJZ010000361.1 GCA_023261045.1 Akkermansiaceae bacterium | reverse complement strand
TTGGAATACGTTGTCGCCGAATTGATCCAACATCTGCGCCTGTGTGGCATGCACAACGTCACGGAAATCCATGTGATCGGCCATTTGGCCCTTGAATGTCACTTTCACAGATTCTGGGATTGGCATTGTCGCCTCTCCAGTTGCAAGAGCGAGGGCAACCGTTCCTGAATCGGCTCCAAAAGCAACGCCTTTTGACATGCGCGTGTGTGAATCTCCTCCGATGATGATATCCCAATCATCGACAGTAAGGTCATTGAGAACCTTGTGAATCACATCGGTCATTGAGTGATAATCACCTTGTGGGTCACGAGCGGTGATCAGACCAAATTGATTCATGAAAGCCATGAGTTTTGGGATGTTGGTTTGTGCTTTTGTATCCCAAACGGAGGCTGTGTGGCAGCCTGATTGATAGCCAGCATCAACGATTGGAGAGATGACAGTTGCAGCCATGGCTTCCAATTCTTGCATGGTCATTAATCCAGTGGTGTCTTGTGATCCCACAACATTGACCTCAACTCTCAAATCCGAACCGGCGTGAAGAGTCAGGCCTGGGGTCGTGCCAACGGCATTACGATTAAAGATTTTCTCAACGGCCGTTAGTCCCTGGTTTGCATGAGACACCTCCTTGGAAGGTGCAAAGACGATAGGAGCCTCGATCCCTAGGAGATTGGCCGCGAAGCTCTGGAGTTTCTTGCCAAAGACAACAGCGTAGGATCCTCCCGCTTTGATAAACTCAACTTTTTGTGGAGTGAGGGCCGAGGAAATATCGGTGAGGACGTTTTCTCCCTGAAGAAGTTTTTTGTCCTTCGTGTTGATGGTAAGAACACTTCCGGTTTCGACCGAGTAAGCCTGTTCCAGAATGGGATCTCCGTTTTCATTCACGATCACTTGACCATTCGAATCTTTTTTCTTGGTCCAATTCTGTAGATCGATCCCAATTCCGCCTGTCACTGAGACCGTGGTAAGAAAGATTGGTGAGATGCCATTGGTGCCCGCAACAATCGGGAAGATATTGACAAAGGGAACATAGGGGCTAGCTGGCTTGCCTGTCCACAGCGCGACATTGTTGACGCCCGACATCCGAGAAGATCCGACCCCCATGGTTCCTTTCTCCGCGATGAGCATAATGCTCTTGTCTGGGTGTAGGCGCTTGAGCGCTTCGATTTCTTGCTGAGCTTGCTCTGAGATGAGGCACTTTCCGTGAAGCTCGCGGTCTGAACGTGAGTGAGCTTGGTTTCCTGGAGAGAGAAGGTCAGTCGAGATGTCACCCTCGCCAGCAATGTAAGTAACAACCTGGATTTCTTCGGCGACTTCTGGAAGATTCGTGAAGAATTCAGCCTTCGCGTAGCTTTCAAGGATCTCTTTGCAGATGGGATTTCCGCTTTGATAGCCCTGAGTCAGGCGTTGAGTGTCGGCGTCGTATAGAAAGACCTGGCTCTTAAGAACATCGGCGGCTTGCTTGGAGATTTCTAAATCTTGCTCGTCGATCACAAGATCAAGAAGGACCTTAATGGAAGGGCCTCCTTTCATATGTGATAGGAGTTCAAAGGCGTAAGAAGGGGGAATTTCAGCAACCTTGGTCGTGCCTAAAATGATTTCTTTTAGAAACTCAGCCTTCTGACCTGCGGCACTTGTCGTGCCTGGAAGCGTATTATAAATGAAATAATTGAGAGAATCCTCACGATGCGGGTGATTGAGCTCTTTAATTTGAGCGATGATTTCGGCGACGAGTTTACCGCTA
>JALRJZ010000360.1 GCA_023261045.1 Akkermansiaceae bacterium | reverse complement strand
GCCGCATAGGGCCCGTAGCGCAAGCGACTCTGCAGTTCATGATCAATCGGTTCACCAAAGACCGCGAGTTGAACTCCAGAGAGAACCGTCACCCACCAGACGATCAGCGAAATCAGGGCAAGCGATACCCCCACACGCCGGCGAAGGGATGAGAAGAGAACGAAGGGGACACTCAGCCAGAGAGACCAACGAATGCCCAACATCAAGAGCGTGTCCTCACTCCAATTAAAAATCCCCGAAATAAAGAAGTATTCAACCCCGTTGAGACTCCTCATGGCGTAGGTCGCCAAAAGAACAAACAAAGACCAAAAAAACGCGAAAAAATCAAAACGTCTGAGTGACTGCTTCATAGTGAAACTAGGATTGGCGAGTCATTCATCTCCCTTCGAATACCTCCCTGCTTCCGAATTTAAAAAAGACTCTCCAAAGAATCTAACAAGAGAGTCAACTCAAAGCGATCAGCACCCACCTTCAAGACACCAAGCCCCCATACCGCACAAAAAAGGAGGTTCGGTCGAACCTCCTTCCCACCATCTTAATCAATTAAAAGATCCTACTCACCCGGGTTTTGGTTCTGACCTGGATTGAACTGAGGCCCCAAATCCCTCATCGCTCCCATCCCCTCTACGACTTGACGAAAGCCCGAAGTCATCTTCTTTGCATTTCCAACGGCATCCTCAAGAGTTTGCAACTCCATGGTTGGCATTGCGGTAATGTTCGTATTATTGGCAGAATCACCGCTCTGCTCAGAGGACGCTTGTTGCTCTCGGAAGGCTGCAAATTGATCAGCCTGCTCGGGATCAAGAATTTCCGCAAAACGGTTCATGAGATCTTCGTCATTGGTCATCTGCCGGTCTCCACGAAAACTATTGCGATCGAGCGGATTGATCACATCGACCAGATCTCCCGCTGCCTCGTCGCGAACAGCGGCGTAATCCGCTTCATCCAAATCTCCCCGCTTCACAGCATCACCAGCTAAGAAGAGACTCATCATCGCCGTCGGGTCATTGCGCAATGTATTGAGCGCATTCTTAGATTTCTCAAGTTGCCCCTGTTGCCACTCCTCGTAGAGCGCAATGGCTTGATCTTTTTGCTCATCGTTGAGCTCAATACCCATCCGCTGAGTAATTCCACCGACCATCCCCCGACGACCGCCTCCAAATTGCTGCGCTCCTTGCATCATCATCTCTCCAAGAGCGACGACATCATCAAGAATAGAAACCACCTCTTCCGAAACCTCCCTTGCCTGTGCCGTGCGGGCTCGGCCATACTGTTTGACGAGTTCACCCTCTTTCGATTGGCGAGGAGTTGGAGTGGCCTCCGGGCGCGCAGAACGCACTCCTGTTGAACTTACCGCTCCGCCTGAAGGACTCACCATCGCCGTTGGCTTCTTTGAATCCTCTGAGGCCACCGTTGGAGACTCGCTTGGCTCGTCCCCTTTCTTGAGGACAGCAATTGCAACAGCTCCTACGATGAGGAGAATCGAGGTGGGAATGGCAATATTTCGGTTCATGCAGAACTAGAGATTGATTTTTTGTGACCTTCGGCTGCCTGATTTAACCAGCTGGGAATGACAGTATCTCCATTTTCAAAAAAACCAAGCTTTCTCCACTCTCAGCGGATCCAAGAGCAAATACGCATCCCCCGTGACATTTCAAACGGGTGACAACTGGGGATTGAGTCGTTTCAACATCATATTTTCAAATGGCCCAAAGAGTTGTTCAAACAAGCTCTTTGGACGCCAATCATCCTTTGCTTTAAAGCCC
>JALRJZ010000035.1 GCA_023261045.1 Akkermansiaceae bacterium | reverse complement strand
AGCTCTTCGGCAAGCGATGAGTTGATCAAAAGGACCTTTGGATTCGAGACAGGCGTGGGGTTGACCTTCGCGAAAAACCTTTCGGGGAGATTTGCATACGTATTTTTAAAGGGGATCTCCTTCACTCGTTTTTAAGGTGAGAACAGCCTGAGGTTTTGCCACAGAGGCAAGGCCTTTAGAAGCCTCTGATCTTTTTTGATTCCAGTATCTGTCGCCCTTCATTGCTTTCCCAAGCCGGCACCTGAAGAAGGAAATTTGGATAGACAGGGTTTTGATCGTAGAGACGATGGAAAACCGAAGTTGCCGATCCTGAAATGGGCGGAACAATCCAGCTCCAATCCGCGCTGACTTGCCGTCCCTCTTTTTGCTCTTGTTCGCAGAATTTGAGGAACTCATCAGAAACGCTATGATGGTCTGCAATCTTCACTCCGAGCTGATCAAAGGACCATAAAACAGCCTCATTAAGGATGATCAGGGCATGGTCTTTCCACAAATTACGAGGATTTGACGTATCTAGATCAACTGCTTGAGCGATCTCAGGGAGAAGATTGTAACGAGTCGTATCTGCGAAATTACGGGCACCAATTTCAGTTCCAAGGTAGTTCCCGCTAAAAGGCGCGCAGGGGTAAAGCTCCGATCCTGTCGCAAATACCATATCTGTGATGATGGGTACGGCATGCCACTTCAGCTGCATGGCTTCAATCTTTGGATATTTTGGATGCCGAATGGGGACTTCTAGGACTTCCTTTTGAGGCAGATCATAGATTTTGAGCTCATTGCCCGATTGAATAATGATGGGAAGAAGATCGAAACGACCAGGCGATGCTGGAGGGCTCCATCCCAATGAGATCGCAAGCTGCGTGAGTTGAACGTTCATCGGATCTCCAAGGATTTGGCCACCTGTCTGATAGCCAGCGTAGCGAAGTAATTGGTGATTCCAGATCCGAATGCTTGGTTGCTGTGGAGACCACTTTTGAAAGACGGTCATGACCGGAACGATTTTGCCACCATTCGTTGCCTTTTTGAGATGGTTGATTAAAGCATCAAAGATCTCATCGGGCTGATGAAGATCCCGAGCATCGATCACCTCGAGAGCTTTCCAAAGACGCCTCCCAATGCAGCGTATGGAATTTCTCCATGCGGATCTTCCTAATGATTCAAGAGTTTCATCTTTGTTAAGATCCAAAGGGCGAAGAAACTCCGCATGCTCGGAGAGATCCCAGCGCCGATCAAAACCCTGGATTTGATCTTTTTGTGCAGGCTGACTCGCAGAAAAAGGGCAGTGGGTCGGGTGATTTTGGGTCATCTCTAGAATGCTCCTTGTTTCTGGCAGTCGCTAAAGTTCAGGTGTCTGTTAAGATACGATGACAGAGAAATCTTCTGGTTGGCTGAGCACGCCGATATCAGCGACAAGCTGAGCACCATTGCTAAGTAAGATCTCTTGAGCTTGCTCAAGGTGGTCGGGATTCACTGCCAAGAGCAGGCCTCCAGAGGTTTGAGCGTCTGCGAGTAAGATTTGATCTGCTTCGTCGATCTGATCAGCGAATTTGGTGAATTCCTTGGCAAGTTCTAAGTTCTTGCGCGATCCGCCAGGAACACAGCCTTGGTTGATAAAGTTCACAACCTCTGGATCGATGGCCGGCACTTTTTGTGAATTCAGTTGTGCCGTGAGGTTTGATTCTCGGCAAAGGTGGCTGAGATGTCCTAGTAAGCCAAATCCCGTCACGTCTGTTCCGGCGCGCGTCAGCCCAGCGCTTGCGAGGGCCGCTCCAGCGGTGTTGAGGCTCGCCATCACCTGAGCCGCTTTTTGAGCCAGTTCATTGGAAGCTAAATTGCGCTTAATCGCTGTTGAGACGATGCCGGTGCCCAAGGGTTTGGTGAGCAAAAGATGGTCTCCTGCAGAGGCTCCAGCGTTTGAAATGACTCGGTTGGGGTCAACAAGACCAGTCACTGATAATCCATAGAGTGGTTCAGGGTTTTGAACCGTATGTCCACCTGCGAGGGCACAATTTGCTTCGGCAACTTTATCAGCTCCACCTTTGAGGATTTGATTGATTGTCTCGAGTGATAAAAGGTCGGTGGGAACGGCGACAATATTCATCGCCGTTATTGGCCTACCTCCCATTGCATAAACATCAGAAAGTGAATTTGCAGCGGCAATCTGTCCGAAAAGATAGGGGTCATCGACAATCGGAGTAAAAAAGTCGAGGGTTTGCACAAGGGCGAGGTCTGGAGAGATTTGATAAACCGCAGCATCATCCGAGCTTGCAGAGCCAATGAGGAGATTGGGGTCCTGGATGTTCGTAATTCCACGCAAAACTTGCGTAAGTTCGGCTTGTCCAAGTTTGGACGCTCATCCCGCACAAGAGGACATTTCAGTAAGGCGTTTGATATCTTCGCGACTCATCTGGACAAATGTAAACTTATTACCGGCATTTTTAAACTCTTTACCGGTTTTCAAGATCGGAAAGTCGGTGTTATCTTCCTTCTACCATGTCACAAGGATTGGACCCATACTCATTGGAAGGCGTTCGGAGTCGGGAAACTTCTCCATTTCCTTCGTTGACTGTTTTTTTGGCTCTGGGGTTTGTTTTAGCATCTCTCGTAGCCGGTGCTCTCATTGCGACTCCCTACGCGGAGAAAATCAGGCGTAAGTTGGGCTTGGCGAAGCAAAAGGTGGTCACACCTCCGAAACCCAAGGTCATTGTTGAGGAGAAAATTGTGGAAAAAACGGTGGAAAAGGTGGTCAATGTTCCTCCCCCTTTTTATCAAGCGAAGTCGGGCCAGCAGGTTGCAAAGAGTTCGATGGGTTACGATTTCCGGTCAACTTTCAAGGAGTTAGAAGGAGGGGTGGCATCAGTAGAGAGAGAGAAAGAGGGAGCTTATGAGGCTGAGATCTCTGTGACGGTCAACCGCCCGCAAGCCGCTATCACTCTGGAAGAACTGTCTCTCGTAAACCCGAAATTGCAGGAGATCCTTCCGGGTCTTCCAGAGCTCATAAAGACAGCTAAGGTCTCTCATTTTTATGACTCCCTCTATGAAACGAAATCGTCGCGACTAAAATCCAAGGCCTACGAGCTCGATGAGTTGCTCTCAAAGCATAATTACTACGATTGCCAAACCATGCTTGAAATGGAGTTTCCCCAATCGAAGCGCAAAGTCTTTCTCTTTCAGGCTGATATGGATGTCGTTTCGGATGGTTCAGATGGAGACCGCCTCCCGACCATGCCTGACAAAATCGTCAACTCTCATTACTATCAGCCTTTTACAACCTATGGATGGCCGAAAACGGGCCAAACTGTTAATCCCATGATTGCCGGCTGGAAAAAATGGTTAGCAGAAGAAAAAGCGAAAGCCGAGGTGAGTCAAAGTGAGATTGCCCGACTAGAGAGAGGAATCGAGGATCTGAAAAGAAGAAGCTTCTTAATTGCGGAGCATGATCCCTTTATTGTCATTCCGGTGAGTATGATTCGTGATCGCGTTGACCCCTTTGGTCCGAATGTTGGAGACTATGTGGTGATTATTTACGAAGAGAGAATCTTCCCCGCCATCGTGGGAGATGGTGGGCCAACTTTTAAGATCGGGGAGGGGAGTCTTCGCCTCGCAAGGGAGATTAATGAAAATGCCTCTCCCTACAGTCGTCCGGTTTCTGATGTCAGTGTGACCTATGTTGTTTTCCCCAGAAGTTCAGGGAAGTGGAAGCAACCTGATTATCAAGAGTGGCGGGAGGAGTGTGAGAAACTGCTCCAAGAAATTGGAGGGCTGGGATCGGGGTATTCTTTGCACAAGTGGAAAAACACCTTGCCTAGTTCAGCCTCGCAATAGGCGAAACTCCTAAGCTTTCGGAGGCTATTTCTTCAATCGGAAAACCGAGTCGTCGATTTCTGCATTGTGCGTAATGGAGGTGAATTTCATCTGCATGTTTTGAGGCCCCGCTTTGATGGTCATCTCGAAGGGGATTTGAATACCATCAACTTCTCGATAATCGGAGAGGACAGTTTCTGTCGTCATCTCTCCCTCAGGGCCAACAGCCATTTTCGTGATCATTTTGGCAAGTAATCCGGTGGATTGATCGAAAAAAAGTGTTTTGGGAGGACTTCCCTTGGAGGTTGCTTTTACGATTTCATAGGTGACTTCGCCTTCTTTGAGCTCAGGAAGAACTTCTGCGGCTACGAGGTCTTCAAGGAGCTGTTTTTCGGCGAAGAGTGCCGCACTCTCTTTAGCCTGTGTAAGCTCCGCTCCAGTGAGTTTGCGAATGCCTTGGATACTATCTTTCGACCATCCCTCTTTCCCATCAAACCCCTGTTCCACTTCCATGATGTTAGGGATCACCGACTTTGAATACATGAGGTTGGGACCCTTTTGGATCATTTCAAGGGTGAGCGTCATCCCTTGGGCTGGCATTGCGATCGTTCCTTTAGAGATTCTTGATTTGATCTTTGTGATCGCGGTGGGGCTGCCAGTAGTACGGAGGCTTTTTTCGAGTATTTCTCGAGCCTTTGGATCAATCGAGTTTTCAGCCTGCAAAGGGAAAGCGGTGAGGAAGGCTAAGGCGAGCGAAAGGAAGGTGTTAGCGGTCATTTTTTAATGTTTTTTGTTGAGCGATCCAGCGAATCGCCGAGTTTAGATCAGGGTCCTGCCCCTTTTTAAGAGTTTGAGCATCGAGTGCAATGATTTGATCGGGAATCACTCCGCGTCCCTCAAGATGAACTTTGTTTAGAGCGGTGACAAAATCCCCGATCGCGTATTGGAATCGGTCCCCATTTGGAAGTTTGTCGACAATGGAGGGAAGAACAGCTCCCATTGTTGGCCGTCCAATGATGTAGGCACGGTGATGTTCTTGGAGAGCCGCGGTGAAAATTTCTGACGTTGAGGCGCTCATGGAGTCCACAAGAATCACAAGAGGTCCCAGGTAGGAGTTTTCCTGAGCAAAAGCATGGAAAGGAAAGTTGCCACTCGGATTGTTCATGTCTCCTAGGTCCAGCTCTTGACTAATGAGACGCCCCGCCAGCCCAGTGGCCATGATTCCAAGTCCACCTGGATTTCCTCGCAGATCAATAATGAGACCATCGGCGTTCTCTGAATTCGCTTGAGCGATGGCTTGGACCAAGCGTGGCATGATTGAGGGGACAAAGAGATTAAAATCGATCAAGCGGATTTTAGCAGATTCAGTCAGGAGCTTACTTTTGAATTCGACTGGAAAGTCTTGGCCCTGACCGAGAGAGCCCCATTCACCTTTGTAATACGATGGGCGAAGACGGACGGTTTTTTTACGACCCTTGATTTTTAAAGTCGTGATCCCTTTTTTTGGCGTCGCGGCGATGGTAGTGATTTCCTCGATCGCTTTGTGAATGATTCCCCCCTTTGCATCTTTGTGAATGGCGTGTCTCTTAAGAATCTCGGTGATGAGTTGATCTCCGACTTGAAGAATCTCCATACCTGGTTTGAGACCTGCTTTCTGAGCTGGCGAGTCTGGGGATACCTCAAAGATGATGAGTTTTTCGGCGCTGATCCGAAGCTCTAAGCCAAGGTAGCCGCCGTGGCCCACGTTTTCTTCTATATTGTTTCCAAAAACAGCGAAATGGCTTCGTCCCAGTCTGCCAAGCATTTCATTGAGAGTAGAGCGTAGCTCCTGAAGAGAATGAACGTTGGCAACCCTTGCTTCGTATTCTTGGCGCAAATTATTCCAATCGATTCCGTTGAACGATCGGTCGTAGAAGGACTCGTCCACTTTCTGCCAGACAGCGAGGAAAGTCTCTTGGGCGAGCGCCTGTGGATATTGCTCTGATCTGAGAGGCAGAGTCAATAAAGCGCAGGTGATGAGCCACAAAAGACGGTCGTGCATTTCGAATGGAGTATTAGCTCAGGCCAGATCGCTGGAGTAGAGCATCTTGATTTGGCCCGCGTCCCATGAAGGCCTCGTAGGAAAGATCGACCGAGCGAGAGTTTCCCTTTGAGAGGATTTCTTCTCTAAAACTCATTCCTGTTTCTACATTGAGAACGCCTTCTTTTTGGAATCTCGTAAAGGCATCTGCATCAAGGACTTCAGCCCATTTATAGGAGTAGTAGCCGGCAGCGTATCCAACTGGTGATGAGAAGAGGTGGCTAAAGCGGCGGGCCATTGACGGTGATTCGGTCGCAAGCGCTGCTTTGTAGTCTGCCAAGATCTCCCGGTCGACTGCATCAAGGTCACCGTCTAAGAATTGTTCTGAGTTAAGGTGAAGCTCCAGATCAAGTTTTCCGAGAGCAAGTTGTCGCATGAAAGTCGTTGCAGAGAGATAATTTCGAGCAGAGATCATTTTCTCGAAGAGTGCATCAGGGATTGTTTCACCCGTTTGGTAATGTCTTGCAAAAAGATCGAGAGACTGTCGGTCCCAGCAGAAATTTTCCATGATTTGAGAGGGAAGTTCTACAAAGTCCCAGGGCACGTTGACGCCAGCGAGTGATTTAATCTCTACGTCAGAGAGAAGATGGTGCAGAAGGTGCCCGAATTCATGGAAGACGGTTTCAACTTCGCGATGAGTTAAGAGAGCCGGCTTATCAGCGGTGGGTTTACTCATATTACCACAGATCAATCCAAGATGGGGAGTCCGCGGAGATGGAAGGCCAGTTTCGAGGTAATTCATCCAGGCTCCACCTCTTTTTGATTCGCGCGGATGCCAGTCCGCATAGAAGGATCCCAAGTGATCTTCGGATTGGGTATCTCTGATTTCGTAGAACGTTACTTCAGGATGCCAGGTTTCTGCCGAAGCGGGAGTAATCGTAATGCCAAACAAGCGCGAAGTGAGATCGAAGAGTCCCTTCATCACTTGATCGACGGGAAAGTAAGGACGAAGAGCTTCATCATCGAAATCGTAAAGCTCTTTGCGTCTCTTTTCAGCCCAAAAGGCAGTTTCCCATGGCTCGAGAGGGGCTGGCTTTGAGTGAGTTTTTTCTGCTTTGTAGGCTTCTAGCTCGCTAACTTCTTGCAAAAATTGCTCCCGGATCTTGAGGTGAAGGTCTTCGGTGAAACGAAGTGCACCTTGGCCATCTTTGGCCATCCGCCGCTTTAAAACAAGGTCAGCAAAATTATCATGTCCAAGGAGGGCCGCTTTTTCTTTGCGCAGGCGAAGAATCTCCCAGATCAGTTGGGTATTATCACTTTCTCCTCCATTGCCAATCGTGCATCCTCCCTCCCAAATCTCTTTGCGTAACTGATCGTCAGTCGCGTATTGCATCACCGGATACATGGAAGGAAATTGTTGAGTGAAGCGCCATTGGCCTTCTTTTCCTTTTGCTTTCGCATCCTCGGCAGCGGATGTTTTTGCCGACTCAGGGAGACCACTTAGACGAGACTCTTCGGAGATAAAGAGCTCCCAGGCGTTGGTGGAATCTAAGACATTCTCTCCAAATTTTTGGGTGACTTTTGCCAAGGCGCTGTTGATCTCGAACATGCGCCTCTTTGATTCTTCATTAAGGTCTGCCCCGGCAGATTGGAACTCTTCACATGTTTCACGAAGATAGCGTTTTTGAATGTCACTCAGACTGTCAGCAGCATGCGAGTGGGCGAATGATTTCAAGACAGTCCATAGCTGTTGATCGAGGGAGATCGAGGACGAGAATTCCGAAACAAGGGGCAACATTTCATTGAGCGCTTTGCGAAGTTCGTCGGAATTTGAGACGGAATCAAGGTGGTTGACCCGCCCCCAACTTCTATCCAGATCTGCGGTGGCAGATTCTAGGGCTCCAAAGGTGTTTTCAAAAGTAGCTTCCTCAGGCGTGACGGCTTTGATCGTCTCGATGTTTGCTCTTCCTGTCTCGATTGCCAGAGAAACGTCAGCAATGATGTGATCAGGGGTAAGTTTCGACCATTCGATGTGAAAATCGCGGCACAAAAAGGGGTGTGATGAACTCATGGAGGTGATTTAGACCAACTAATAGGAAATTGCAAAGGTCGTCAAAAAAGATCGTCGAAGCTCCTAGCTCAGTGAGCTTTTTTAATTGTTGATTAGTTCTTTTCGGTCGCCACGGGTGCTTTTCGAAACCAAAAGAGAGACTTTCCAGCCTTGAGGGGAAAGTCAGTGACTTTTCCTCCGTGGATTAGAATGGGGTCTTCGCCATTTATTTTACCCGATTGGAGGTTCATTGAATAGGCGTAGAAGGGTTCTTTCTCGTCGCTGAGGTCAATTTGTAAAGACGACGATTCAGTGGGATTTGAGTAGATTAAACCTCCAACCCCTTGCCCCCAAATCCCCCAGAGATGGTTGCTTTGATTCTGCAAGGAAGGCTGCATCAAAGCAATGAGTTTTAGGAGCTCGGGAGGGGTGGTGGCAGGGAGATTTGGCAGCGATCCTCCGGCACAGAGGTAGGCCCATCCCGCTTGCTCAAAATGACACATGATTGCTTTTTCGGGAAATCGCTTCCGATAGTCTGTGGCCATTAAAGCAAGCGTTTCGTCTGTGGGTCTTCCCCCTTTCCAAAGTCTTTCATGCTGTCGGGGAGCCAAGTTGAGACCACCCTCCGAATCAAAAGAAGCACACGTCAGTTTAGTGAAAGCAATGAAGGGTTAAAAGGGCTAATTTAGTTGCCTTCGGCAGTCCTTCGTCTCAGTCGGCAGGAAAGGGGTCAGCGCTGAAGCGAAGATGAGCTTCAATGGATACAGGAATCTGGAGTTGTTGAGGGTCTCTAAGAGAGGCTGGGGAAAACTCCACAAGACTGACGGCAATCGCAGAGCTCGCGCTTAACCACAGAGAGGTGGTTAGGAGTTTCGAATGGCTTTGTTTGTTAGAGAGTCGAAGGATTCGGTCGCGGAGTGGAGCGTGTTCGGCCATTGCCAATGAGTAAGTTGGTTTAGACGCGCATTGAGCAACATCGCACAGAGCGTGAGCATATTCTCTGGGGTTCGTTCCTTCTCTAATGATATGAGCATCGCAGGCATACTCGCACTGTGAAAGCAGGGTGCGCCGCAACCACCATACCGCTGGATTAAACCAGTGAAGAAGGCAAACTAAGTGAGCGAGCGATGCCATCCAAAGATCCCGCCTTTGGATATGGCAAAGTTCGTGGAGCAAAGCCATTCGCAGGGTTTGAGAAGACCATCTTCGATAGGTTTTTGGTAAATAAATCACAGGGTGGACTAATCCTGCAACGACCGGTGATCGAAGCTCTGAATGGACACGAATTTCAATCTGAGCGTTCTCCTTTAAATCTTGGCA
Source organism: Akkermansiaceae bacterium (assembly GCA_023261045.1). Taxonomy (GTDB): domain Bacteria; phylum Verrucomicrobiota; class Verrucomicrobiia; order Verrucomicrobiales; family Akkermansiaceae; genus SW10. Next base: position 7,125 of record JALRJZ010000035.1, on the reverse strand, counting down.
AAGTTCGACAAAGGGTGACCGGTCGGGGATCGGAGATGAGCGTTTTTTCCATTTTCTAAAAACGCTCAGGCTACTTCGTGTTCGGGCCAATCCGAGGCCAAGACCGATGATCCAAATGGTAAAGAACAGCCCAAGGTATTCTGGACCCTGGTTGCCGAGTTGCTGAGGAAGCAAGGGTGTCCCGGTTATGACAAACTTCGGAGCAAAGCTCATCAAGGGTAAGGCCAGTAAAATCATCAGGGCCGCCAAGGTGATCCTTGGATCACTTGCGAGATTGCGACGTCTAGCAAGCCAGAGTAAGGCGGTTGTCAGCAACGAGAAGACAATGGAAGACGCCAACATCGTTTATTGGATGAGTTTTCTAATTTCTGCGATTTCTGCTTCCGTTAATTGCTGATCGTTGGGATCAAGAAGAGCGGCCACGAGATTTTCGGGTTTTCCCTTGAAGAACGTTCCAAGAAGGTTGCGCAGAGCCGTGCGCTTTGCGCTTTTGGCGTTGATCAAAGGGCTGTAGAGATAGCGACGCCCCGCTTTGCTGTGTTTGACCATCTCTTTATACTCGAGCGTAGAGAGTAGAGCTCGCACTGCCGAATAAGATGGTGGATTCGGGAGCTCATTTTGAACCTCTTGGGCCGTCGCTTCTCCCAGTCGGTAGAGAATATCGAGGATCTGCCTTTCGCGGCGAGAGAGATCTCCTTTTTCGAGACGATTCATCGAGAGAGGCTAACTCCAGATTGAGAGGGGCGCAACTCAAATGTTGGAATTTTAGCATTGAGTGATGACTATTGTCTTTCGGCGAACAAGCGAGTACTGAGGAGTGTGATTTCGTTGGGTGGAGGTAATTCGTTTGGTGACGAAATGAGAATGATCTTTTCAGAGAATGGATTGCTTTCGAAATCACCGGATTTTGAATACCGCGCCGAGCAGCAGCAGATGGCGGGGGCGGTTGCCGAAGCTCTCGATGAAGAACGCTGCCTCGTTGTTGAGGCGGGAACCGGTGTTGGGAAGTCTCTGGCCTATCTTATTCCCGCAGTCGAGTATGCCCTTCGAGAGGGAAAAAAAGCGATCATTTCAACCCATACGATCAATTTGCAAGAGCAGCTCGTTGGCAAGGATTTGCCGATTGTTCAGAAACTGTTGCCCGAGCCATTTGATGTCGCTCTGCTCAAGGGTCGGCAAAACTATTTGTGCCCCTTAAGACTCCGAAGAGCGATGGATCACGGAGGGGATTTGTTTACTTCCAGTGAGCGAGAAGAGTTGATGGAAATCTGGAAATGGGCGGAGGCAACAAGAGATGGAACGCGAAGCGATCTTGACTTTGAGCCTTCGCTGAAGGTTTGGTTGCAGGTGTGTAGTGAGTCTCATTCATGCACGCAGCGGATCTGTGGGCCTCGAGGTCATTGTTTCTTTCAGGAAGCGCGCAAACGCGCGCAAAGCGCCCGGGTGATTGTGGTGAATCACAGCTTATTTTTTTCGCTTCTGAATCCTGAAGAGGAGCTGCTCGAGAATGATTCAGGCTTTTTAGTGCCCAATGACTTCGTCATCTTTGATGAGGCTCATACCTTAGAGGCTGTTGCCGCAAAGGCCCTTGGTTTGCGCCTTAGTCAAAGCGGTCTCCGCTTTGATTTGCAGCGTCTCTATCACCCAAAAACTAAAAAGGGAATTTTGAAGTATGCCAAAGCTGAGAGAGCGATGGAGTGGATTGAACGCCTCTTAGACGAAGCCGATGATTTTTTTGAAAGTGTTGGAGAAGCGGTGAGTTTTGGTCAATGGGCAAAGGAGTGTCGTGTCCGCCAACCCGAGCTTGTGGAGAATACTCTTGCGAACCCCTTGCGAGAATGTTGGAGCGCGATTGAGGATGTCGCAGAAGAGCTCGAGGATGAATCTCGCAAAAATGAATTGATGGACTCTGCGCGGCGGTTGCGTGAAATGCATGGGGGCCTTAAGATGTTTCTTGATCAGGAGGATGGGGGAAGCGTTTATTGGGTAGAAAAAGGAGGTTCTGAAGGAACTTCTTATATTTTAAATGCTGCTCCAGTGAACGTCGCTCATCGCTTGCGCTCACTTCTCTTTGGACAAGAGAAGATTTGTATTGCGACCAGTGCCACGTTGGGAACAGGTGACAATCAGCTGCAGTATTTTCGTGAGAGGGTGGGTGCAAATCACGTGCCGGCGGTGAGGATCGGTAGCCCCTTCGATTTTGAAAAACAGATGTCAGTTTATGTCATCAAATCAATGCCTGACCCCCGAGACGAGGATTACGAGGAAATGCTCATTCATTGGATTGAGCGTGTTCTCATCAAGACGGAAGGGAAAGCCTTCGTCTTATTTACGAGCCATCGTCTCTTGCGCTCGGTAGCGGAATCGATGGAAGACTTTTTTGATGAACGTGGCTGGACCCTCCTCGTTCAGGGGACAGGGATGCAACGTCAAAAAATGGTTGAGAGATTCCGAGAAGACATCAATAGCGTCCTTTTTGGGACTGAGAGTTTTTGGGCGGGAGTTGATGTGCCCGGAGAAGCTTTGAGTAATGTCATCATCACTCGTTTGCCCTTTGCAGTTCCCGATCATCCACTGACGGCGGCTCGCTTAGAGGAAATCGAAGCCGAGGGCGGAAACGCATTTATGGAATACTCGGTTCCAGAGGCGGTCATTAAATTGCGTCAAGGTGTGGGCCGCTTGATCCGGACCAAAAAAGATCAAGGAATGGTGGTCATTCTTGATAACCGAGTTGTCACCAAGAGATATGGCAAATCGTTTTTGGCCGCGCTTCCTCCAGCTCCCGTGAAGATTATTTCTTAGACGTTCAGAGCCTGTTGGAGGAGACTCGCGGGCCATTGGTTGGGTGCTGTGGGAGTTGATCCCAAGAATCCGTAATTAAGAACTGATCCCGCTTTAGCCATAAGGGGGCGTGAGGCGGCTCCAAGTGGCCCCATCCCCATGACGGAGAGGGGGCGACCCGAGAAGAGTTCAATGAGTTCAAGATGACGCTCAATACATTTGGGTGAGTTTGTCATCAGGGCAAACTTATGAATATCAGCGAGCTCATGGATGTTCTGACTGAGTTCAGCCACCGTCGGAGTCAGGGTAAAATTATGGTAGGATCCGACGATAGTGATTTCTCGTTGTTTGGCCTCAGAGAGGAGTTTGGTAAATTCGTTAAAGTCTCGGAGTTCAAGATCGATCGCTGAGGCAAAGTCCAAGAGTTGGAAGTAAGCATTTTGCCTTTCGGGTGCTTGCCAATCGGCTTGCCCTCCCTCGGAGTGTCCTCGAGCAGTGATTAAAAGTGGCAAGTCACAATTCTTTGCAAAGGATATGACGTCCTCACCTGTGCCAAGAGAATCAAGTCGAAGCTCGACGAGATCACACCCACTGGGGTGGGTGTAAAGTGCCAGAGGATCGGCGATGGCTCCCACCGTTAGGGGCTTTGCGGCCTTGAGAGCTTCCTGAAAACGTTGGCGCGGAGTCATGGTCAGAGCATGTCGTGGGTGCTTGCTACTTGTCAAAAGCCTTCGTTCGGAAATCGCGAACGTTGTCAATTGCTAAAAAATATCAGCAAATTGGCACTTTTTTCCTAGCCGCCCCCCACCTTGGTTTCCTAGCTTCGCTGAAAGTCCGAAAACGTAGTCGTAAAGTTATGCAAATCTCATTCAAAAATCTTCTCACCGCTGCTTGTTCTCTAGCACTGAGCGGAAGTGCTTTGGCTCAGCTCGAAATGAGCAAGAAAAACTCCTTCGATGTCGGCAAACCCGCTTTCGATAATCTTCAGTCTCCGAACGTTCCTACGGGAAATAGCAAGAAGTCCTCGCCCAAAGATTGGCTTGAGTGTGAGGTGAAGATCAAAGTCAATAAGTTGGGCGCGGAACCCAAAGACAAATACCTCGATCAGTTTAAGGTGAATTGGTACGTGGTGGTGAAGGGCCAGGATGGGAAAGGTTACCTTATGACCAAGACCATCACTCACGTCAACCTCCCCATTGATGAGGAGGCTTATGTGTCCGTTTACCTTTCCCCAAATTCATTGCGTCGCATTACTGGGAATGCCCGCGCTGGCAAGAGTGATCTCGAGGCGATCGGTGGAGAAATTGAATACGCGGGTGAAATGGTTGGATTCTTTAGCCACGGAGAGCGCGCCGGTTGGTGGAGAAAAGAACTCAAAAACATTGAGCGAACAGAAAAGTTTCCCCTCCTTGATAAGTCTCAGACCCCATTTGCACCATTTTGGTATGACCGCTATGCGGAACTGCTACCCAAGAACGGAAATTAAGAGAAATCGAATCATTTGATTGTAGTGAACAGCGCCAGAAGCTGTCACCAAGCGGATTCTAGCCTTATCGAATAAGAAATCTTCTAACTCATTTTTTAAACCACTACACCACAACTACCATGGCTGACCAACAGTCTATTATCGCACTTAACATTGGCTCCCAGCGAATCGCGATGGGCGTCTTTTCTCCGACCAAGTCCGGACTTGTTCTCAAAAAGTATGGCGCTACCAGCATCTTGGCGGACCCAGCAACCGAGGCCGCCCGAGTTCCGCAGGTCCAGCTCGCGATCAAAGAGCTCGCCCAAAGTCTCAAGGTTGGAAAGCAGAAGGCTGCTTATGCTCTCTCCGGCCAATCTGTCTTTGTCCGTTTTGTGAAGCTTCCCCCACTTGAGGCGGAAGATATGGGTGAGCTTGTCAAATTTGAAGCTCAGCAAAATGTTCCTTTCCCAATTGATGAAGTTGTTTGGGACTGGGAGAAGCTCGAAACAGAAGGCATCGATAACGAGGTGGTTCTTGTGGCAATCAAATCTGATTCGCTCAACGATCTCAACTCGGTGGTGGCTGAAACGGGTCTCGGGACTCAGCTTGTGGACTGTGCACCGACCGCCCTCTACAACTCCTATCGCTTTAACTACCCAGAATCCACGGAGTGCGCTCTCTTACTTGATATCGGGGCAAAAACTTCGAACCTCATCTATGCAGACGGAGCGAAGTTCTTCACGCGTGGGGTGTCTGTGGGTGGAGCGGTTCTTACCAGCTCGATTGCCAAGGAATACAATGTTTCCTTCGCGGATGCTGAGAATAGCAAATTGACGTCAGGTCTGGTGACTCTGGCAGGGCACGCAGGCCAGCTTGATGAAGCGACAGCGGCCCTCGGCACCGTCATTCGCAATGCTCTCGGCCGCCTGACCTCAGAAATTCAGCGCACAACCACTCTCTTCCGCAGCCAGCAGGGAGGAAGAGCTCCCGAGAAGATTCTTCTCGCAGGTGGAACGGCTGGCCTCCCTTACCTGAAAGAGTTCTTGGAAGAAACGCTGAAATTGCCTGTCGAGGTGTTCAATCCCCTACAGCGAATCTCTGTTGGTAAAGGTGTCGACGTTGACGCCTTGTCTCAAGAAGCTCATCAGCTCGGCGAGCTCGTTGGATTGGGCCTCCGAGCCGCTGGAAAATCAACCATTAAGATCGACCTGGTTCCGGATGCTGTTCAGGCAGAACGAGACATCAATCGCCGCAAGCCGCTGCTCATCGGGGCCGCTGCCCTTTTCATCGCGGGTCTTGGATCTTGGGCTGGCTTCAAATCTCTTGCAGTGAGCGAAGCTGAGCGTCACTTAAGCCAGTTGGAGCAAGAAGCCGTCACACTTCGTCCTCCAGCGACGAAAATTGAGCGTCTGCTCCAGCAAGAAAAAGAGGCCAATGAGCTCATCAAGGCATACGCCAAGGCTGAGAAAAATCGCCTCAACATTGTTGATCAATGGAATTCGATCGCGAAGCACTTTGTCAGCGAGGTTGCCTGGATTACGGATATCGAACCCCGGACGAACTTTAGTTTAGATTCGGGTGGCTCGAGTGATGCGGTCATCGATGAGAGTTTTTCATCCAATCCTTATGGAAAGTCCTCAGTGATGAACGAGGTGACAACCGCCGACAGTGTCATTCTTCGGGGTTTTCATCTCAATAAGCAGAATGAAGTGACCAATCTCGTGAAGACCCTTCGTCTTTCACCTGCGTTGAACTTCAAATTTAACGGCAATGACATTCCTGATAGCTCAATCATTAAGACGAACCAAGCTGCGGCTGAAGAGGGCTACTATGCTGCTCCCTTCGAGCTTCTGATTCCTCTCAACAATCAAATTCAAGTTAAGTAAACACCCTTCATCTCATTCATTATGACTTGGTTTAAAGAAAACAAGTTCCTTGGCGGCCTCATTTTGGTGACGGCGCTTCTCTCTGCCTTAATCGTCTACATGGGGCTTCAGTTTGGTTCATCCCTCGAGGAGCGCCTCGAAGAGGTCGCGACTGCGGAAGCTCAGGACAAAGGCTGGAGAAGTCTTGATCCGTTTCCTGCTCCTGAGAGCGCTGAGGCTAAAAAAGATAGCCTGAAGGCTCTTTTGACTGCAGCGCAGGCCACACAAGCAAAGCTATTGGCCTTCCGTCCTGAAAGTGTCGAAAATATTCCTCTGACTGACTTTTCAACTGGTCTTGAAAAGTCCGTGTCTGAGATTCGTGAGCTTTTTGATGCCGAGAATGCCTTGCCAGATCGCTTTAATCTTGGGTTTGAAACCTACGCTTCGAATCCACCAAAAGAGAGTGCCACTGGGGTCCTTAATTACCAGCGCGAGGCTTTTGACTGGATGTTCCGCGAGCTAGAAGCCGCCGGTGTGAGCCAGGTGCTCAATCTTCATCGCCAGAAGCTTCCTGCTGAAAGTGGAGTTGATTGGGACGATGAGCGTGCTATGCAGCAGTATCAAAAGGCCAATGCTCCAAGAACGAGTTCACGGGACCGTAAGAAACCTTCTCGTGGGCGCCGCTCCGCGAGCACTGAAGTTCTCCCAGAGGTGGCTCACCGCATGCCCTTTGAGTTGACTTTCCGTGGGCCTGAAGCTGCCGTGAGAAAGTTCCTCTCGAGTGTCGCTAATTCTGATCAGTATTTTGTGGAGGCTCGCATCGCTCGGATTAAGAATGAAGCTCCTACTCCTGAGAAGCCTCGGGGAGCCGTCGAAGCTGAGGAGCCTGATGATTCCGCAGCCTTTGGCGATATTGGAGGTGATGATGAAGGCGGCGAGGATGCACCGGTTTCGCAGATTCTTAACAGAGTCTCTGGCGGAGAAGACCTCACCGTATTCCTGAGAGCAGAAATC
>JALRJZ010000359.1:301-1769 GCA_023261045.1 Akkermansiaceae bacterium | reverse complement strand
AATGCCAACTTCACCCAGCCTGGGAACTCCTCAACCTATGCGGTTGTCAGTGGCACCGAAAACCTCGGCAACACCCTCTTTACCACCGCAGATGTGGTCAATGATCCGGCGACCCTCGGCTTTGCTTCTTGGGATGCTTCTCAGGTTCCTGAAGGCTCTTTTGCCTCGGCTCCTCCTTTAGAGTTCACAACTGGCAGTGATGTCTCTGGAACTTTGGTGATTGTCTTGGGTGACAATAGTGCTGGAGGGCGTTCGCACTTTGACAACATCCGCCTCGAGATGATTGGACCCTCTGATACCACTCCTCGTGTCGAAAACCTCGCGGTTGATGCAAACAACGGCTTTGTTGATTTTGACGCCGCAAATTTGGTGGCAGGGCGCACTTACCACCTCGTTGTTTCCGACGATTTGGAGAACTTTGAAGTCTTAGCGGACTCAGAATTCGAAGCGTCTGATACGGTCGAAGAGATTTCGATCCGGGTCAATCTCGCGACGCAGACGAGAGCCTTTGTGAAGATTGTTGAGGGACCAGCTCCAGGTCTCTAAGCCTCTTCGAAGATTTCAAAGTGAAGTGCTGGAGACGGCACTTCACTTTTTTTATATCGAGGTTAACGTGTTGGCCTTAAAAATGATGAAGATGCGTTTCTTTGGCCTCGTGCTCTCTTTGCTTCTGACGGCTTTTGCGCAACAACAAGGGTTAAGAGAGGAGCAGCTTGCCTCCAAGGCTGGCGCATTTTGGAAAGAATGGTCTCATGTGTGGGACGGCTCGGTGGAGGATGCTGAGATCGCGCAGCACCTAGCGACGACGGCTTCGTTGGTGCTCGATGAGTCTCAAAGCACTCATCAAAACCTGCTAGGGCCCTTCCAATTGCACGATCGCACCCCCGGCCAAAGAATCATCTCAGGTCGGGAGCAAACCTTAGAGGCCTTCCGCGCTTGGCCAACCACATGGTCGAAGGGGACGCTTCGGCGCAGTAAGTTTAAAGTCGTGGGAGTCGAGGTCAATGGGCAGAAACTCACCACGACGGAGCTGGTGGCCGTTTTGGTAGATGGTCAGCAAACTTGGGAATACAATGGCCGCTGGCAGACAACTTGGACGATCCAAGGAGAAGAGTTACTTTTTGAGAAAAGCCAAGCGTTGGAGGGCATGGTAGCTGCGGTCTCTGGGCAGGCGATTTTCGAAGAAAAAACTTCAGGTCTCTTGCCGGAGGCTGCGGGAAGTGATCTTGAGCTTACCGAGGAGAATTTTTATTGGCGGGAGCGTATTCCGGCTTCTTTTGAGCCCGATCAATTTGGCGAGACGGGGGTGTCGGTGGCGGATGTCAATGGGGATGGGCTTGAGGATGTGTATCTCTGCCAGATTGGGGGGTTACGCAATCGCCTTTGGTTGAGGACGGCGGAAGGTCGTTTGGTGGAGGCACCGGAATCGGGTTTGGAGATCCGCGAAAATACCTGTGCGGCTCTCTTT
>JALRJZ010000359.1:0-256 GCA_023261045.1 Akkermansiaceae bacterium | reverse complement strand
CACCACCTCAGGGATTGTTCTTTTTGCCAATGATGGAAAGGGGATCTTTACTGAGCGCCAACGCTTCAGTGAAAAGCGCTACGGGTTTGGAGCCGCCGCTTGTGATTATGACCAAGATGGTGATGTTGATCTCTTTGTTTGCCAGTATTACTCGGCACAGAAAACCGGGAGCGAAGCGGTCCGGGGTTCTTTTCCAGTACCTTACCCCATTTATGATGCCAAAAATGGAGGAACCAATGTCCTCTTGAGAAATGAG
>JALRJZ010000358.1 GCA_023261045.1 Akkermansiaceae bacterium | reverse complement strand
GTCGGTGGTTTTTAAGGTCCCCTTCGATTTTTCTAGAAGAGTGGTCTGGTAAGAGACGAGCAGTTGATCGCGATCCTGCGATAAGTGCTCCTCAGTGAGCAAAAGAATCTGGGAGGCTGGTAGGTGAGGGGATTTTTCCCGGAAATCCTCGAAAATCTGCGCGGAAAGTGAGGGGTGATAGGGAAGCAGAGAGCTCATTGCGAGGCGCCTTTGGTAGGGGCTTTCGCTCGTGAGGTCTGGCATCAGTTCCAGAATTTTCTCCCTGCCATACAATCGTCTACCAAGGGTAATTGATTTTCTCCGGATCACTTCAGATTGTGTTTGAGTTTTTAAAACAGGAGCAAAGATCTCTCTGGCCTCACTCAGTTTCCCGGCTCGACCGAGGAGTTCGGCGATTGTGAGGCGAGCAGAGAGTGCAACTCGTTCTTCTACGCCATTGATGAGTTCTGCCGCGAGATCTCTGGCCTTATTTTCATGACCGGTCATCCAGAGTAACCGGATCGCTAATTCCTTTTGACGATGATCAATTAAAGTTTGTGCTGCCTCGCGGTGGGCTCCCAACAAATAAAGTGCCCGCGCAAGTCTTCCTCCCTCATTGGTGATCGTAGCACTTAGCGATTCGATATCGGGAATCCGAGATGGTTCGTCCGTGTAGGACATCAATGCGAGGTGAAGGGTGCGAGCAAGATCACTAATGAGAAGGTCTTTCCCGGGTGGTTCTCTGGAGCCGGTAATCAAGGAGTGCTCTAGGGTAAGGAAAGAACTCCCCGGAAGTAGGTTCTCCCCTAAGGACCGAGAATGGTCTTCTCCTGGCAGACGAGAGCGCAGAACCTCGAGCTCTGGTCCGTGGAGTCCTTTGTATTGGCGGGGAGGGTCTTTGCTAAACTGCTCCAAGAATGCGATTTGACGGGCCGGGAGGTATTCATCGGATTGTGGGAGAGATTGAAAAAGAAGATCGAGAGCCTTTTGAAGCTCGCCATTTAAAATGAACACACGAGCAAAAGCCTCGTATGAGGAATGCTGTGAGAAACCAGCTTGCTCCGTTGCACACTGAAAGATCTGAGAGGTGTTCCCAAGAGCTAGTAGCTCAATCATCCGTGGTGCCATGGGCATATCTGAGTCATCAAGGCATTTGATAAAGACTCCCCGGCATCGAGCGTTGAGAGAGAGGGAGTAGAAGGTGCGCCAATAGGAGCGACTCTCGATTAAACTCTGGGTGGTCAGGCTAACCCATTGATCAAACAACTTGAGATCGAGAGGGGATTCTTCAGACCACTGCATGATAAGCGCCATCGCAACTGGCAAGCCTTCCGGGAGAGCAAGAAGATCCTTGAGCTTGCCCTCACGAGAAAGGGGGGGTGATCTTTGTAGACTATTTGTCAGATCAAGGAGCTCAGGAGACGAATCTGGTCGCAACCCCATCTTTAATCGCTGGTGAACAAAGGTAGCTCTTCTCGAGACTTCGGGGTCATCGGAACTCATCAGCTCCACAAGCAACGGTAACGATGTTGTATCCGCTTCCCAAAGCTCGCGAGTGAGCTCATCACGCTTTTTGGTCTCATTGGAACTGAGGATTCGAGAGGCCTCCTCAAGGGTGGGAAGAGCAAAAGCCAAAGACCAGCAAAACCAGATGCAAAGCGCCTTGACCATGATGCTTTGTAGACCATGGGAGCATTCTTTGCGACAAGAGACTTCTGGCATCATTCTTTAATTTGGTTAAAATTGGGGTGTGGACAATCAAGTGGATGACCCCAAAGCCAAATCGAGGCGCCAG
>JALRJZ010000357.1 GCA_023261045.1 Akkermansiaceae bacterium | reverse complement strand
TCCCACTATGGTGGATGGTTTCTGGCGCTCCTTTATCTTGGCGCTCTCGCTCTGGGTTCCAATCTGATCGCCAAGCGACTGATCAACCACGTGATTCACCCGCTTTTCCATAAAAGCAAAATCACCTGGGACGATTTACTAGTCAAAACCCGAATCATCATTCGCTGCTCCCATCTTGTCCCGGCTGCGGTGATTCAGATCTTTTCCCCCATTGTATTGGGCCGTGACACAACGATGTCGCAAATCGTCAACACTGCCAACGAGCTTTACCTCATTATCATTACCCTCTTCGTGATCGACGGCGCACTGAATTTCATCCAAGCCGTTTGGGAGAAAACCAAGCTTGGTGAACGTTTTCACATTAAGGGCTTTCTTCAGGCCCTGAAGATAATCATCAACCTGATTGGCCTCATCTTTATTCTTGCCGTTCTCCTGGGGAAATCTCCACTTGTCTTGCTTTCGGGCCTGGGAGCGGTGACGGCCATCATCCTCCTCGTTTTTAAAGATTCCATTCTGGGACTCGTTGCGGGCATTCAGCTTTCTCTCAACGACATGATTCGAGTCGGGGACTGGATCGAAATCCCAAGCCATGGTGCTGACGGCGATGTCATTGATGTCTCTTTGACGACGGTTAAGGTTCAGAATTGGGATAAGACCATCACAACGATTCCTACCTACTCACTCATCGCTGGCTCCTTCAAAAACTGGCGAGGAATGAGCGAGGCAAAAGCTCGCCGTATTAAACGCTCGTTGTGGATTGATATGAATCAGATCAAATTTGTGGATGCTTCCTTACTCAATCGATTCCAAAAAATACGACTTCTAGTTCCTTACCTAGAATCAACCCTTGCAGAGATTCAAAGACACAATGAGGACATCGGTGAAGACCTTATCGAACTCATTAACGGAAGGAGACTTACAAATATTGGAACCTTCCGAGCTTACTGTGCGGCCTATCTCAAGAATCACCCAGAGATCAACCAAGAGATGACAGTCTTAGTGCGTCAACTTTCTCCCACGAAGTCCGGGCTCCCTATCGAGATCTATGTGTTCACCCGAGACACTGAGTGGTTAAAATATGAAGGGGTGCAAGCTGACATCTTCGACCATCTTCTCTCCATTCTTCCCGAGTTTGAGCTTGCGGTATACCAGAGTCCAAGCGGAGCAGATGTGAGAAACACTCAGACAAACACAGCGCCTTTCTTCGAAGGAAGTGCTTGATGCGTTTGATCCAAACTGCGAATCTACGAGAATGAAAAATGGTGAGCACGACTGCCCGAACTGCGGTGAACTTTGGCGGAGAGTCGAGGATCTAGAAAAGAGGATCAAAAGCTACGAATTCTATAAAATTGGCTTCTGGATCTCCACGACCCTTGTCTTGGTCAATGGGATTGTCATTTTGATGCGAACCCCTTTTTAAAACGGGAGCCCGTGCTCCCTTTTAGAAAATGGGCGAAACCTTCGCTGAAGCAATCCATCCTCGCGTAAAACCCTCGACTCATCCCACCAATTTTCTAGGGTTTGATCATGAATTTTCTCGCGGACAGCGGATCTGGAAACATCGTCGTAGGGATTCTCATCACCTGCTTTTTAGCACTAGGAGCCTATTATCTCGCTCGATTGTTAAAGGGGAAAATCGAAATCACTCTTTCAAAAAGGAGCTACAACAGTGGAGAAGAACTTTCTGGAAGCATCGCGGTCAAAAGCCGTAAGCATTTAGAAGCAAAGAGAATCCATATTGCTCTCATTGGCTACGAGATTCAGGAACGAAGAAATCGCGA
>JALRJZ010000356.1:264-1843 GCA_023261045.1 Akkermansiaceae bacterium | reverse complement strand
TCAGATCTCCGAGCTGCTTTGCTGAGAGATACGATGGTGTCCCACCACCGAAATAAATAAAATGCGGCTTTCTTCCTGCAATAAGAGGTTTGCGAGCCATCATCTCCAATTCCTGAACCGTCGAATCAAGGTAGTGTTTGATCTCATCCGCGCTCTTATCGGTGTAGACCCTAAAATAACAGAAATGGCAGCGTTTACGGCAAAATGGAATGTGATGATAAAGCCCAAGTGGGACGCCTTCTTTGGGCGCTTGGTCGTAAACTTGCTCTACCTGTTGATTCTGATCATCTGACCAAAATGAAAAGGGAGGATAATTCGAGATAAAATAGTTTCCTGCCCTCGTGTCTTTCTTTTCTTCAGCCGCGGTACTCATCAGTGGGGTGATTCTCACTCAAATCTCTCAGAATACACGGATAAAGCTCAAGACCTTACAAGTGTCTGGACGATAAGTGACGGAAACGTCACACTCACGAGGTGGATAAGGATAACCGACCGGTCATTCACTTGGAACCGATGTTACAGAAGATCCTAGTCGTCGAAGACGATGTCGATATCGCCCAGCTGATCTCGTTTAATCTCGAGCGAGCGGGCTATCAGGTCGGGATGTCTCATGACGGCCGGGAAGGACTTGATAAGATTTTTACAGAGCAACCCGATCTCGTCGTGCTCGACCTTATGCTTCCCGGGATGGACGGATATGGCATCCTTCGCGAGATGCAGCGAGATCCTCGCACTCATAGAACTCCCGTGCTCATGCTTACGGCCAAGAGCCAAACCGAGGATCGGATTAGAGGCCTAGAAATGGGGGCCGACGATTATCTCACAAAACCTTTCAGCCCCAAAGAGCTCCTTCTACGGGTTCAGGCCATTATCAAAAGAAACCGTTCAACGCCGGGTGCGGTCATCTTTTCTTTCGGCCCCTTCCGCTTCGATAAAAACAACCTCGCTTTCTACCTCGATGAAGAGCCTCTCCCGCTCACCTCGACAGAGTTCAAGCTTCTTCTCTATCTCTGTCAGCGAGTCGGCCATCCTCAAGAACGCGGCGACCTCCTCAAAGTTGTCTGGGGTTACAACGACGATGTCCATAGCCGGACATTGGATACGCATATGAAACGTCTACGCCAAAAACTTGGAGATCACGGATCTCTCATTGAAACAGTAAGGGGAGTCGGCTATCAAGTTCGGGAAGTTGAATGACGTATCTCGCTTTTGGAATCATTCTCATTCTTGTGATTGCCTTAATAAGGCAACACCGGAAGCATCAAGAGGCCGCGAACGTTTGGAGCCTCTCGCAAAAGGCTGCACTTACTGACTCTGATAAGCTGGAAAGCGCTCATAAGCGAGAAATCCAACGTCTTCTAGACAGCCTTCCTGAACTCTATGTTTCGATCAATCAAGATCGCAAAATTATCCGCTACAACAGCGAAGTGGCTGCCCTTTTTGAAAACAGAGATCTTAAAAACCGAAGCATCCATCAAATCATTCTCGAACCATCTCTGATTTCCTTGATTGAAGAGGCAACCCAGTCAGGCACATCAATTTCGCGTACCCTTCAGTTTGCCGCCCATTCGGTTTTTTC
>JALRJZ010000356.1:0-254 GCA_023261045.1 Akkermansiaceae bacterium | reverse complement strand
TAAGCCGATTTCCCTCCAATCTAATCAATCGGAAATCCAACTTTTGATGCGAGACATCACCGCATCTGTTTTAGCGGATCAAGTTCGTCAGGACTTTGTCGCAAACGCATCTCATGAACTGCGCACTCCTCTCTCGATCATCGCCGGATACCTTGAAAATCTGAACGAAGATGGAGCTCTTGAACAGAAGACCACCGCTCAGTCCATGCTTGCGACGATGAATCGCCATGTCGAGCGCATCAATCGAATTGTTG
>JALRJZ010000355.1 GCA_023261045.1 Akkermansiaceae bacterium | reverse complement strand
CATAGGGTCGTTCCGCCTGAAAAGATCATGGAGAATTAGTCTCTTGCTTTACTGGGTTGATCTGTGCTCGCGCAGGACGGACATTGCCCAAAAAACTCTAACTCATGATAAAGGTTGGTGTATCCCGTTTCTTCTCTGATTTTTTGCTCCAACTGATGGACGGGGCAAGGCGAGGTGATCGGCTCGATATTTCCACAATCGCGACAGATCAAGTAGTCGTGATGCGTCCCGGGAATAAGGAGGGTGAAATAGGCAGCTCGTTCGTGAAGACCAAGGCGCCGAACCATTCCTTTGTCGGTGAGTTTTTGAAGAAGTCGAAAAACAGTTGCCTTGTCACACTTTTGTGAAAGATGTCCACATTGGGTGAATTCATTGAGAGTCATCGGACGATCACACTCAACAAGGCAGGTCAAAATAGCTTCTAAAGCTTTCGTTTTCCGAAGACCAGCAACTCGGGCTCGGTCGATAAGTTGATCGAGAAGCAGCTTCATGTAAGATTGATACAATAATTCAGTAAACGCCTTAAAGGAGATTCGATTGTTCCTGAATACCAGAAGGGGGAGTGATTCCAATTTTTCTGTAGGCATCTGGAAGGGCTACCCTCCCTCGTGGAGTTCTCTTGAGAAACCCCTTCATGATCAGAAATGGCTCATGAACCTCCTCGATTGTTGATGCATCCTCACCAATGGCCACCGCAAGCGATGATAGCCCAACTGGCCCTCCATTGAATTTGTGAATCATCGCTTCCAGAATTCGTTTGTCCATTTCATCGAGGCCATCTTGATCAATCTCAATCATTTCTAGAGCTGAGTTTGCAACTTCTTGCGAAATGATCCCGCCAGCCTTTACTTGAGCGAAATCCCGCACCCATCTCAAGAGGTTGTTAGCGATTCGTGGTGTTCCTCTTGCACGGGAGGCAATGACTTGAGCCCCAAGACTCTCCACCTGTAATCCGAGAATTTCCGCGGATCTCAAAATAATCTGGGTCAGCTGCGACTCGGTGTAGTAATCAAGCCGATTAATCAGGCCGAAGCGAGACCGTAAAGGAGAGGTGAGCATCCCTGAGCGAGTTGTTGCTCCAACAAGAGTAAACTTAGGAAGTTGCAGCTGAATGGATCGAGCCGATGGGCCAGAATCGATAATGATATCGAGTCTAAAGTCTTCCATTGCAGGGTAGAGATATTCTTCGATTGCCGGATGAAGACGGTGGATTTCATCGATAAAGAGAAGATCTCCCCGCTGGAGGTTTGTTAAAACCCCGGCAAGGTCTCCGGCTTTCTCAATCTGGGGGCCCGATGTCGTGTGCAATGTAGTTCCAACAGCACTGGCGATAATGTTTGCGAGGGTGGTTTTGCCGAGCCCTGGAGGGCCAGATAGGAGGATATGCTCCAGCACGTCAGATCGACCCTTTGCGGCCTCAACCATCAACATTAAACGCTCGGTCACCTTCTCTTGACCATGAAAGTCATGAAACGCAGGGGGTCGTAAAGTCACCTCTTCTTGCCTCGAAGAGTTTTCGGTTGATTCCTGGATAAATGCCTCTGACATTGCTGATTTCTCAGGAACATTGAAACATGGCACGACTTGATTGAAGATAAAAAATCTGAGGAATGGGCTTTACAGGGGCAAATCGATGACTAGTCTCCCGCCCTCAACCGCTGGTTTCATGAAAGTTCTTTCTTCACTTAGCTCCGCAAAGCGTCGTCATGCTGATTGTCAGGTCGTCAAACGTAAAGGCACTCTCTACGTTATAAACAAGACAAATCCACGTTTCAAAGCTCGTCAGGGTTCAACAAAAGGGACCAAGATGTCTAAAAAGGGTGTGAACTAAAGGTTCTACTCAATAAGTTTTTTAAACAGCTCCCGGAATCC
>JALRJZ010000354.1 GCA_023261045.1 Akkermansiaceae bacterium | reverse complement strand
GAATTGAGGTGGAGACTCGAGATATCTCCCTTGCAGGGAGAATCTTAGCTGTTTTCTCAGATCAGCTCTCTGAGCAACAGCGCGTCGTTGATGCTCTCTCGGAGTTGGGAGAATTAGCAAAAACACCCGAAGCCAATATAATTAAGCTTCCAAACATCAGTGCTTCAGTCCCGCAGTTAATTGCGGCCATTACAGAGCTTCAGAATCAGGGCTTTTCGATCCCGGACTATCCAGAATCTCCCAAAAACGAAGAGGAGAAGGAGATTAAAGCTCGGTACGATCGGGTCAAAGGAAGTGCGGTCAACCCTGTTCTTCGAGAGGGAAATTCAGATCGCCGCGCAGCCACAGCAGTAAAGAAATATGCTATGGCCAATCCTCATTCCATGGGGTCATGGAGCTCTGATTCTCAGACGAGGGTCGCAACGATGTCGGAGGGTGACTTTCGTTCAAATGAGAAATCAGTCACGATTCAGCAGGCGACATCGGTAAAAATCGAGCACACCTCGGAAGCGGGCGTTGTGACCACTCTCAAAGAAAACATTCATCTTCAAGAGGGTGAGGTTTTTGATGGCACTGTGATGAGCAAGAAAGCTCTCATTGCCTTTTTGACGGAGCAGACAGAGGCCGCAAAGGCTGAGGGGCTACTCTACTCCTTACATATGAAGGCAACGATGATGAAGATCTCTGATCCCATCATTTTCGGGCACGCGGTCGAGGTGTATTTCAAAGAGGTGTTAGAAAAGCATGAACGAGTTCTTGGGCAACTAGGTATTGATTTCAAAAATGGTTTTGGAGATCTCGTTTCAAAGATTCAGAGCCTTCCAGATGAGCAGAAGCTTGCAATCGAAGCCGATATCTCAGCAGCGATCGAAGGGGGGCCTGACTTGGCAATGGTAGACTCAGATCGTGGAATCACAAATCTCCATGTTCCTAGTGATGTGATTATTGATGCATCGATTCCCGCCATGATCAGAAACTCAGGCCAAATGTGGGATCACAAGGGGCAAACACGAGACACCATTGCGGTGATTCCGGATAGTTCCTATGCCGGGGTCTATCAAGCAACGATTGATTTCTGTAAGGAGCATGGCGCATTCGATCCAACAACCATGGGAACCGTACCTAACGTGGGCTTAATGGCGCAGAAAGCGGAAGAATATGGTTCTCATGACAAAACCTTTGAAATTGAAGCCCCGGGAGTTGTTCGGGTCATTTCGGAGTCAGGTGAAGTATTTATCGAGCACGAGGTTGAGGCTGGTGATATTTGGCGCGCTTGCCAGACAAAGGATGCTCCTATTCAGGACTGGGTCAAATTAGCGATTAATCGAGCTCGGGCGACAGGAGTGCCCGCAATTTTTTGGCTCGATGAAGATCGAGCTCATGATGCGCAATTGATCGAGAAGGTGGGAACTTATCTGGGTGATCATGATACTGAGGGTCTTGATCTTCGTATTTTGAGTCCAGTCGAAGCAGCTCAAGAATCACTGATTCGCTTGAAAAACGGAGAGGATACGATTTCGGTCACGGGGAATGTGTTGCGTGATTATTTGACTGACCTTTTCCCAATTCTTGAGGTTGGAACAAGTGCGAAAATGCTCTCAATCGTTCCCCTGATGAATGGAGGTGGTTTATTCGAGACTGGAGCAGGTGGTTCTGCCCCTAAACACGTGCAGCAGCTGGTTTCGGAAAACTATTTGCGATGGGATTCCTTGGGTGAGTTTCTTGCCCTTGCCGTATCGCTCGATCATGTTGGGACTCAAAAAGCCAAGGTATTGGGCGAGACTTTAGATGATGCCACCACGGAGGTGCTTCTGAACAACAAGAGTCCCGAACGGCGAGTCGGGGGCTTGGATAATCGAGGGAGTCATTTTTATCTTGCGATGTATTGGGCGCAGAAACTTGCGCAACAGAC
>JALRJZ010000353.1 GCA_023261045.1 Akkermansiaceae bacterium | reverse complement strand
TTTTGCTTGTCTTCTTCGATCTGGTAAAGTTTTGCCTTGAGTGTTTCCCAAGCAAGTTCTCGGTTTCTGAGCTGCGAGCGCTCTTGGGTTGAACGAATGACAATTCCCGTCGGAAGGTGTTTAAGAATGACAGCCGTTTCAACTTTGTTGACATTTTGACCACCCTTGCCGCCTGATCTGGCGGTCGAGATTTCGACGTCGGACTCTGGAACATCGATGACAATGTTGTCATCGATCTCTGGTGTGACATCAAGTGAGGCAAAGGAAGTGTGTCTTTTGCCAGCGCTATCAAAGGGGGAAATCCGCACAAGTCGGTGAACACCTCGTTCCGCCTTGAGGTATCCATAGGCATAGGGGCCATCAATTTTCAGTGATGCTGAGGAGATTCCGGCCTCTTCGGCTTCTTGGTAGTCTGTGACGGTGACTTTAAATCCCTTGTGTTCAGCCCAGCGGTTATACATGCGGTAGAGCATGCCGGCCCAGTCGCAGGCTTCAGTTCCTCCTGCTCCAGCTTGGATTGTAACGTAGGCATTGTTCGGATCTGATGGAGAATCGAGAAGAGTCAGAAGTTCGAATGACTCCAAATCATGAGCGAGACGTTGGTAGGTGTCTCGGGCTTCTCGTGCCGAATCAAGATCGTCGAATTCTCGAGCCAATTCGATGCCTGATTTGAGATTCTCAAGCTCAGTCTCAAGGTTCAAAAATGGATCCAGACGTCCCTTGCTCAGCTTCGTCTCGCTGAGGACCTCACGCGCGGATTCTTGGTGATTCCAAAAATCGGGCTCTGCCGCTCGTGCCTCGAGCTCTTTGATTTTTTGGGAGAGAGTTGGGACGTCAAAGATACCTCCTGAGTTCCGACAAACGCTCCTCAAGGGAGTTTGTGTCGATCGCCAGAAGGTCAGCGATAGATTCGTTTTCCATGTGAAGGCGAGAGGTAAGTGAGCATCGAGAAAAGGTCAATGGGGTTTTGGTGTTGTGAGAGCAACTCGCTTGGGTAAATTATCAACGTGGAAGATGCTCATGGGATTGTGATTCGGCTCACTAAATTGACCGATAGTAGTCTCATTGTTCATTGGATGACTCGAGGAGTTGGTCTCATTAAAACGGTGGCCAAGGGGGCTCGTCGCCCAAAGAGTGTTTTTGGAGGGCGTCTGGATCTCTTTGTGACCGCTGATCTACAATGGCAAAAAAGTCGTCAAAGTGATCTTCATACTCTTCGCGAAGTTTCTGTCATTCATTACCGAGAGGCAATTCGCAAAAGTTATCGAGACGCCGTTGTTGCTGGTTATTTTGGCCAATTGCTAGAGCTTGTGTTAGAGCTGGAGCATCCTGAGCCTGAGTTGTTTTCTCTGTTGGAGAGAGGGTTGGGTTATTTGGAGCAGACGGGTGCAGATCTCAAAGCTCTCTTGTTTTTTGAAAAGGAGGTGGGACGCATCTTAGGGCTTGGTAAAGAGGGGATTGGGGGAATTCGTCGGCTTTACGGAAGACTTCCGTTCCTCAGGGAGCAGTGTCTGAGTCTTCTGGAATGATTCTCATTGTTGAGACGGTTTTCGAAAGCTCGTCTCACCCTCTTGAGGTGGTTCTCTCTACCCCTATGATTTCGTCGGCCAGGCATCCCCAAGTAACCAATGGTGGATCACATCGTCATTGCCGGTAAGATTTCCTGTGACTCTGTAATTTGAGGCTTTCAGTGCTCTGGCGTTCTCGCGATCTTCGTCAACCACGCATTGAGGACTCCCTCCTGATGAATGGATAAATCGAAGATTGAAATCATCTTCAACAACCAAGAAGGCAACATGTTTATCAAGACCTACGATTCGAATTCCGGGACCCCGAGAGATCACTTCCGAGAGAAACTCATCGTAGTTTTTTCCGGTGCGAACATGCATGTCTTCTCGAGGGAGAAAGGTGCCAATGATATTTTGTGAAGCTTGTTGAGCGAGTTTAA
>JALRJZ010000352.1 GCA_023261045.1 Akkermansiaceae bacterium | reverse complement strand
GGATTAAGCCTTGGTCGTGATAGGTGCAGACGTAGGCATCAATCCTTTTACGAATGGTAGGTAAGAACGCGGTGTCTGGTGAGAGGGGGCCTTCGATGTCGATCCCCTTTGCCCTCGCTTGTTCTAAGACTGGAGTGAGGATTTCAATTTCTTCCCGACCAAAAAGGCCACCTTCCCCTGAATGGGGATTGAGTCCAGGCATGGCAAGACGCGCTTTTCGCCCCTTGATCGAGGTCATTGCTTCGTGAGTGAGAGTAATGACTTCAAGAATCCTTTCGGGATCTAGGAGGGAGGAAATTTCCGAAAGGGGGATATGAGTTGTGACAAGAGCGCAGGTAATTTCGGAAGATGTTAACATCATCGCGTGACGAGTTGGGCGTGTTTTAGCAACCAAATACTCAGTGTGTGCGGGGTAAGAAATCCCTGCGAGATGCCATGCTTCTTTGTGAATCGGATTGGTAACGACTCCCGAGAAATCGCCTCGCATGGCGCCTTCCACGGCCCTCTCAAGACATTCAAATGAATGTTGACCTGCTTGCGCAGAAACTTTTCCAATTTGAATCTCTTTTTTTAGAGGGTGATCAATGATTCGGTCTTTAAAAAAGGGAAGCTTTAGCTGATGAGCAACTTTGGATAACAATGCGCTGCACCCAAGAACCTTAAAGTTCTTTTCAGAAGAATTCGCCAAAATCTTTAACGCTAACTCTGGTCCAACACCAGCAGGGTCGCCTTGAGTGATGACGAGTGGTTGTTTCATCCGATTGGCCAACGTTCTTCTCGGAAAACAAAAGAGTCAAGGATCTGAATCCTTGATCTTCTTCTTGCTAGCGAGCGCTTTGATTGCTCGCGCTGGCGTTGCGGTATGGAGAGTGATAAAGACCTCGCTGGTTTTTTTGGCAGTATTTCCTTTTAATCGAGAAATGGTAGCAACATGACCGATGACATTGCCAAACTGGTCTAGGACGGGTGATCCACTACTACCAGGGGCCCAACGGGAGCTCACATTCAGCTTGAGATGTTGAAGGCTCTCAATGGAGAATGGGTCTTGCCCTCGATTCGATGAATTCCAAAAGAAGCGATTGACCATCCCTTTAGAGAAATAACCTTTTTGATCGAGTGGACGGCTGAGACAAAATGAATCATCACCTGGAGTGACCTGCTCATTAAATGAAAGGGGAATTGTCTCGGAGTCTATTTTCAAGAGAGCAGCATCAATTCCATCATGATTTGCGAGTATCTTTTGAACGGGGTAGACTTTGCCTTTTGGGTCCACGGCAACAAGACCCCCTTCGCGCATCTTTTTCTCGTCGACGTCGATGACATGCGCGCAAGTTGCGATAATACCATTGTGGGTGACCGCATAACCTCCTGCTAAATTGGCATGCCAATGATCGCAGTTTTTACAGAGGTAACCCCAACCGACGCGGTAGAGGCTCGCTTGAACTTGGGAGTAGATTTGCGAAGCTGAAAGTTTATCGGTTTTTGCTGGGATAAGCGCTAGCTTACAGGAGCTCGTTTGGCTGGTTTGATCAGCGATTTGAGAAAGCTTCATGAGCTGGCCCTCTGAGCCCAGTTTTTCGATTTGAGCCAGGATTGCTTGCTGTTCACTTTTTTTGGAAGATTTACTTTCTTCTTCGATGGGGACGGTGGGGGCTTGAGCAAAGAGTGATGGGCCGAAGGCAAAGAAAGCTATAAAAGCGAGAGTCAATGAGACGTGCGACTTTTTGAGATCGATAAAAAATCTTTTCCTGAGATCTACGAAGATCAAGGAAATGCTAAGTTGGCATAAATTCTGCATATCAAACGTGAATCTGGGTTTTGTTTGTTGCCTTATGGTTCATCGATTGTGTGTGCGAAAAGGGCAGGCCTTTGGTCTGCCCTTTTCCTTTTTGCTTGGTGTTTGTCTTTAGGTCAATCATTCGGCGGCTCTCTTTTATCGCCCAGGGAGGATCGC
>JALRJZ010000351.1 GCA_023261045.1 Akkermansiaceae bacterium | reverse complement strand
GAAGGGAAAGACCGAACAAGAAATTGATCAACTCATGCAAGGGGCTCTCGCTCTGCAAGAGTCCGGCGTTTTTTCTTTAGTTCTCGAAAGTGTTCTTCCCCATGCCGCGCGCCTCATTACCGAAAAAATACGAATCCCCACGATCGGAATCGGATGTGGTGAAAACACTTGTGATGGCAAAATCGCAGTGATTTCTGATGTCGTCGGATCTTATCCCTGGTTTATCCCCCCCTTCGCCAAACCAAAAGCGGATCTCGCCTCCGAGATTACCCGAGCGACCAAAGAGTATCTCAAGGACCTCGGAAAATAAGCCCTTTCGAGACTAAGAGCTTCAAAAAACAGAGCAAGGAGGCTCGCACCACAAAAGATCAGGGGTTTGCCTTCTTCGACTCAATTTTTAAACCTAAAATTGCGATTTCTGATTGGCCAGCTCTCAAGGATGCCCCATTGTCTTGGGCATGCGAGGTTATCTAGATCTTCTGACCGACGTCCTAGAAAATGGCGAAGAAAGAGGTGACCGAACTGGAACAGGGACACTCAGTGTGTTTGGTCGTCAGGTTCGCTATGATCTCCGCGAGGGCTTCCCCTGCCTGACCACAAAGAAGCTCCACCTTCGCTCGATCATCCATGAACTGCTTTGGTTTCTGAAGGGTGAAACCAACATCGGCTACCTCAAAGAGCACAAAGTTCGAATCTGGGACGAATGGGCTGATGAAGATGGTAATTTAGGACCTGTTTATGGACAGCAATGGAGATCTTGGCCCAAAGAAGACGGAACAACTGTCGATCAAATTGCCAACCTCATCGCAGACTTAAAAAACAATCCAACTTCAAGGCGCCATCTCGTTTCTGCGTGGAATGTTGGCAAGGTCGATGAAATGGCTCTCCCCCCCTGCCACCTTCTTTTCCAGTTCTACGTTCACAACCCTACTTCAGAAAGACCAGGCTTAAGCTGCCAACTCTACCAACGAAGTGCCGATCTTTTCCTCGGTGTTCCGTTCAATATCGCCTCTTATGCCCTGTTAACGTTGATGATTGCGCAAGTTTGCGGTTATGAAGCTCGAGATTTTGTCCATAGCTTTGGTGATCTCCACCTCTATTCGAATCATTTAGATCAAGCAAAAGAGCAATTAGGCCGCGACCCCCTTCCGCTACCTAAGATGAAACTCAATGCCGACGTTCGAGACATTGATTGCTTTACCTATGAAGATTTCGAGCTCGTTGATTATGAAGCCCACCCTCACATTAAAGCTTCTGTAGCGGTATGAAACTCACAGCGATTGTTGCAATGACTCCAGAGAGAGTCATCGGTAAAGAAGGACAACTCCCCTGGCATCTCCCTGATGACCTGAAGTTTTTTAAAGAGCAAACAAGCGGTCACCCCATCGTGATGGGAAGAAAGACCTTTGATTCCATCGGAAAACCTCTCCCAAAACGGCAGAATATCATTCTCACAAGAGATCAGAACTGGAAGAAAGAGGGAGCTCTATCAATTCATCATCCAGAAAACCTACACGAGCTGACCCTGACTGATCCGCATGTCTTCGTGATTGGTGGATCCGAAATCTACCGTTGCTTCCTACCCATCCTCGACGATATCCTTATCACACATATTCTCAAACCCTACGACGGGGACACTCAGTTTCCTGAGTATGAAGTCGAATTTCCAAAATCAGAACTCATTTTAGAACACGACGAATTTCAAATTCGGCGGCACTTTCGCTCAACTTAAAACTCAATTAACCTTATGGCCAATTCTTTTGAACTGATCGGTTCTCTCAAAGTCATCGAAGATCTCCAAACCTTTAAAAGTGGATTCACCAAACGCGAGTTTGTCATTGAAGTTCCAGATGGCAAATACCCGCAGATTATCAAATTTGAATGTGTTCGAGATAAAATCGAGCTCTTAAACTCTCTCAATGTGGGAGACGAAGTCAAAGTCACCTTTGACATCCGG
>JALRJZ010000350.1 GCA_023261045.1 Akkermansiaceae bacterium | reverse complement strand
AGCAAGTTGCTCAAGAGCAACTCAGCAGTAAACTTCGTGATGTGATCCGCCATACAAAAATTACCTCGTTGGTCATTCGCAGTGACAAGAAAGCAGATGTAGGAACATTTCTTCCAGTCATGGAAATCGCGAGACAGAGTGGCATCGTGAACCTTGCTTACGACAAAAGTAATGAAACCCCTCAGTAGGCAAGTATTTATCTGGTTGATCGTCATCATAGGGACTGCCTCCCTTTATGGGGCGGTTTATCATTGGGTTAAGGTCAAAATCGATCTGCCACCTCCCGATAAACGTGCTCTTGTCCTGATTGATCTGAATCAACTCACGCCGACTCCAAATGTGGTAAGCGCATTAGAAAAAGAAATCCCCCCTCCTGAGCCTGAGATCGAGAAAGAGCAAGAGCAAGATTTGCCACCATTACCAGAACCCCCACCAAAAACTCTTCCCAAAAAAGAGTTAGAACCTGAACCACAACCTCATCCTGAAGCTGCGATCCAACAAAAAAAACTGGAAGACGAAGCGCAGCGATTAGCCGAATTGCGTAGAAAAAGGGAGAAAGCCCAGCAAGCAATTGAAGCAAAACGACGGCGACAAGCGGAACAACTCCGTATTGAAGCAAATCAAAAAAAAGCAGAAGCGCATCGTGCGAAGCTCAAAGCTCAAATCGCGTCAAAACCGTCAGCAATTCACTGTCCAAAACCGCAATATCCTAAATCTTCCCAGCGTTCGGGGCACGAAGGAACAGTCATCCTTATCTTTACGGTTGATCGCGAAGGGGCTGTCTCCTCAGTGCGTGTTTCAAAAACGAGCGGTCACCCAGCACTTGATCAGGCTGCTCTGAAAACCATCAACCAATGGAAGTTCAAACCTGCTCGTAATGGTTTAAATCAACCCACGAGCTATGAATACACTCTACCAATTCCTTTTAGACTCAAATAACCCGACATCACTGCGGAAGTCTTGTCTTTTTTGAGTAACCGCGTTAGCCCACCGGTATGGGTCATTGGGCGCACCTCCAGGAGGACTACCGCGAACAAGGATTTGTCATTGTGGAGCGATTTTTCTCTCCCGGTGAAATTCAGGAAGCTGCCGATAGCCAAGATCGATTCTATCAAGGGCAATACGATCGAAAGCCAGAATTCAGCTGGCCTCTCCCACGCCCATGTAGATCACGCACGCGAAAGCACCCTTATGCGTCCTTTTATTTATCGAGTTTTGATCAAATGCTTCGGGATGGACGTCTTGCGACATTGATCAAAGAAGTCTGTTGCCTAGGCTCTCTGCGATTCTGGCATGATCAATTGCTCTATGAAGAGCCCTGCGCGCATAAAGCCATTGATTACCATTGGCACCGGGAACAATCTCGGTGGTTGACCTGTAAAGCCACAGCGATGGTGACGGCTTGGATCCCATTAACCGAGTTCACCCAAGAAATGGGCCCCATTACCCTAATTGCCTCAAAGTCCGATCACCAAAAAAAATATCCCATGACCCTTCAATCAGGCGATCTCGTTCTCTTTGATCAAACTCTCTTACATGGCAACCCGCCCAATAGGGGAACCAAAGTTCGGAGAGCCATCGCTGCTCATTATGCGAGTGGTGATCTTACTTACCGCTCCTGTGGAAGATTTTCCCATGTGAATGAACGAATCGTTCGCCAAAAAAATCATGTTCCTGATTTCACCGACGAACGAGTCTGTCCAAAAGTTGGCTAACCCAACCTAGCTCAAACTCAAATATTGCTGACCTAAGGCCA
The DNA here is from genome assembly GCA_023261045.1 of Akkermansiaceae bacterium. Classification (GTDB taxonomy): domain Bacteria; phylum Verrucomicrobiota; class Verrucomicrobiia; order Verrucomicrobiales; family Akkermansiaceae; genus SW10. The sequence continues at coordinate 210 of JALRJZ010000350.1, read as the reverse complement.
CGCAACCCAGGATACCAGCATCATCTCCTAACTCAGGAGAGACAAGATAGCTTTCTAGCTGACCGCTGAGTTGATCATAATTAAGATACCCATTGAGAAGCTTCCTTAATTCATCTCTCACTAAAGCAAGGAGTGCTGGCTGATGATTGACCCCTCCACCAAGGATGATCCGTTCAGGAGGGGCAACCATCAAAACATTACAACAAGCTT
>JALRJZ010000034.1 GCA_023261045.1 Akkermansiaceae bacterium | reverse complement strand
CTAAAGAAAGGCCTCTTGCGTGCCGGTTTTCAGGGTGGGTGGTTGTCAAAATGACTTTCCAAGTCAGAATCCTTTCCGAGAAATCGACCAATCTTCACCAGCGTTAAGAAGCATGGTAGGGCGAGGAAAAGCAAAACCTTGTGTTATGACAAAATTTCGGTCAGCTCACCCGTGCTATCAGCAAAACTCTCCACCGGAGCCTCGAGCGCATTTAACATGGAGACAAAGAGGTTGCTGAGTGGCCTTTTCTGCTTTGGCTCAAAGTTGTGGAGATAGCCGTGCTTGAATCCGAGACTCTTTCCACCAGCGATCTGAATGGGGTAATCCTTGGTGCTATGAGATCCGTGAGGGTGAGCCGAGCCCCACAGAACAATCGTTTGATCCAACATGTTACTCGCTCCTTCCTGAGTGTTGCGCAAACGCTCCAGAAAATAGGCATGTTGCTCGGCCCGCCACTGCTCCCACTGAAGCGAAGCCTCCTTCGGACGCTTGTGGGCAATGTCATGCGTGGCACCCGTGTAGCCAAAAATCTGGTTGGCAAAATTGCCCACAGGATTTCCGGTCGAGTGTTCACTCTCGGTCATGAAACTCGCGAAGCGAGTCGAGTCAGTTTGGAGCGCTAGATAGAGAAGATCATAAAGACACCGAACATATTCAGTAGGATTCTGATAACTCGCCTCAAGGTTGAGTCCTTTGGTATCAATTTCAGGAAGCTTCTCGTGGGTCCATTGGCTCGTGCGTTCAACACGCTTCTCAAGAGATCGAACCGATTCGAGATACTCACTCATTTTTTGGCGGTCCTCAGCCCCCAACCTGCCATGCAAACTGCGGTAGTTCTCCATCATCAAATCGAGCACACTCGCTTCACGCTTAAGCTCGACTCGAACATCTTGAACAGATTGACCAGCGTAGGGGCGAAAGAGACGGTTAAAGATTTCCTGTGGACGATGAAGTGCAGGCACTGGCTGTCCTGGACCACGGTGGGAGAGGGTTTTAGCCATCCCATAGGAGCCAGTCCCTCCCTCAGTCCCAAGGACAAGAGAATCATAGCGAGTGTGCTGACCGTTCAATTTTGCGGCCATTTGATCGACGGAAATATTATTCGTTTTTTCTGGGCCCGACATGTCAGCACCCGTTGCAAAAACATCACCACTGCTATGACCGCCAAGCCCATATCCTCCCGCATGATCGAGACCGCGCAGATAAGTGACATCATTCTTCAGAGATTCAAAAGCCTTGGATGCTTTATTAAAAGTAAGGGGGCCAGAATCATGCCGCGGATACCAACTATGGGGATGCACCTTCCCGTCTTTTGAACTTGGATCATAAACCCCGTAGCCAATGTAAGTCACAACCAATCTCTTGGGCAAATTGTTGACCAAACTCTCTCTACCCCAACACATTCCATTTAAAAACGGTAGAGCCAAAGAGACCCCTCCCCCTCGCAGGACCTCACGACGACTAAGATGCCAAGATTTTTTACTCATCATTCTCTATGACTGGGTAGATTTTCACAAAAGCTATCACTTAAACAGATCGAGACAATCATCTCTCTCAATCCATAGTTTTTGGTTTTCGATTGAGTCACTAGGTCAGCCACAACCTCGCGATCACGATACGTAAGCTCCCGGCCCAGGCCGTAGGTCATCAAACGACGAATGACATTTTCAGCCACATCATCCATCCGCGATTCAATGAGATACTCTTTGAGTTCACTCATCCCATTGATCTCAGGCCCGTTAGGAATGCGCGTTGTTGCATCAACCGGGTGATTAAAGACTCGATCAAGATATGCTCGGTATCCTTTTAAATCGCCATCTTCTTTCAGATTGACTCCCCTTACACGAGCCCCCTCTTTGGCAATCCGAGGTTGAAAACCACCAACAGCACTATAGTGCTCAAAAGCAATTCCCCATGGATCAAGTCGCGCATGGCAATCATGACAACTCTCTACTTCACGATGTCGAATGAGGAGATCTTTAATGCTGAGAGCATCCTGGGAAGACTCCCCAGCAGAATCACTCAGGGCGGGCACTTCCGCCGGCGGAGGCTTGACCGTGTCGCCTAAGATCGCTTCACGCAACCAGACAGCACGATAGATTGGATGAGGAGCCGAACCATTACTGTTGCCAATCAAAATGGATCCCTGAGTTGGCAATCCACCAAGTCGATGCTTCCTCGCAATTGGAACGGCCCGCATCTGCAGCCCGCGAACCCCCTCGACCCCATAATGGGAGGCAAGTGGTTCGTTCAGCCAAGCAAAGTCCGAATCAATAAGGTGGCGAGCACTCTCATTTCGGCGGATTAGCTCCCCAACGAATCCCACCGTCTCCTGATACATGTAATCGCGAATTGTTGGTCGAAAAAGAATCTCCTGACCCCGTCTTTCACCAACATGAACATAGTAAAGAAACCGAGGGAAAAGATTCTGATTGATCTGGACGGACTTCATTTTTTCCAAGCTCAACCACTGCGATGTAAAGTTCTCAACAAAGTCCCTCGAGCGCTCATCTTCGAGCAAGCGTCTGACCTGCTCCGTCAAAATCTGCGGATCACTAAGCTGCCCATCAGACGCCGCCTTGAGCAAGTTCTCATCTGGCATACTCCCCCAGAGAAAATAGGAGAGGCGCGAGGCCAACTCAAACTGGGGACTTGTGACCCCCTCTCCTGAAACTGTGTGGTAAAGAAACTGAGGAGCAATAAGAACCATCGAAAGAGTTTCTCGCATCCTCTCTTCCAAAGAATCAAATCCTGGCGCTAGAAGATCATACAAGCGCACGAAACGCTCGACTTCTGAATCAAGCGCAGGGCGGCGAAAGGCACGAGTCACAAACCGCTCGATAACTTGCGCCACGTACGCACGTTGGTCATTGGCTCGGAGTGGCGAATCAAACAAAATGCGTTGATGATGCACCGGAGGCCAGACATCGATGACTGGAGCCTCAAACTCGATGGACTCCAAAACGACCCGCGGCACCAACTCACTCCAAGACGAATCAAATGCACTGCGCCGATGGTCATTGAGCTCTCCATTATCAAAAAGGTTTTGCGCAGTGATGGTCATCGAAGGAGGCGCCGGCCCCTTTTTAGTAATCTGACCAACCTGTATCGGATGATTTTCGATACGCCCTCGGAATTCGAACTCCTGGAGGTCGTCGTGATGATTTCTCAAAAAAACCGTTCCCACCGGCTCATATTCACCCGTTCCCGAATCGTGGCGTAAATCTGTCCCAAGAACTAATCGCAAGGGAACCTCATCAAACCCTTCGGGAAATCTCCCAGCCGCCTTAATCCGTATCCTATACTCACCGGTTACAGGCCAATCTCTGAGCCTCATCGTTTGACGCCCAACTCCCGGCCCTTGGTAGACCGGAATCTCGGCTCCCCCTTTCCCCTCTCGTTTTAGATCCCAGCGTTGGGATTGCCGAATCACCTTCGGTTCACGAGGATCCACAATCGCACTGGCAAGCGCACGGCGAGCATTTTCTAAATACCGGTCAATTTGCTCGGGCCCCAGCAACATAAACTCAGCAGTATTGTTAAAGTGGTAGGGCTTTTTAGGATCCTCGGGGAGATTCTTCACAAAATCCAATTCAAAACCCAATAGGTCCCGCATGGTATTCTGATACTCAAAATTTGTGAGTCGGCGCACCAAGGGGACTGGCTTTATCTCGCTCCCCTTTCGAACAGCATTTCGAAGCTCATGGTCAATCCAATGTTGAATTGCCTCACGATCAGAGCCCGATGGTTGTCTTTCATCCTCGGGTGGCATTTCTTCGGATTCAAGAACCTCCAGGATAGTCTCCCAATCCTCTGGGTCATCCCCCAGCTCAATCGCGCCCTTCAGCTCATGAAAGGCTATCTGCCCTTTCTTCTTCTCAGGACCATGGCAAGCAACGCAATAGGTCTCAAAAAAGGGTTTTACCTTTGTCGCAAATCCATCGGTTCCTGGGGCGACTTCGCCAGCCAGATTCGCACTAAGACCATACGACCAAAGCAAAAGAAAACGTCCCATCAAGGTCTTCCTGTTTTTTGACCGTCTCATTTTTTCTTCAATCTATTGCTAATGACAACCGAGCAACTTGGGAACTACCAAAACTCTTCGAATCAAAAAAGCTTCATCCTTTATCAACTTTCGCCATTTGGAGAACCGAATGGGGCCAGATAAGATCTCATCACTAATTAACCACCTTAGCGAGATGCTTGCCAAAACTTGTGAAGACAACTATTTCAAAACACGCTGCGTGCTAGAGCAAGCTCGGCCCTCTAGATCTTATTGATAGGACTGCATGCATCACAGGCTTCTCAATCTTCTTTCCCATCCCTCCCAATGCTCTCTGCGCTCTATCTTGCTGACCTCATCGGTGTCTTTGTTTTCGCCGTGTCTGGGGCCATTGCTGGAAGACAAAAAGAAATGGATCTCTTTGGCATGTTTATGTTGGCAACGGTCACGTGCATTGGAGGAGGAACTCTTCGATCAGTTCTGACTGGCTCTACCCCACCTCCGGTCATGACCGATCCTGCCTATCTCATCGTATCCGCATGCGCCACCATCACGTCCTTTTTTTGTCAACCACTATGGGCAAAGTGGCAAAGAGTTGTTTCACTCTTCGATGCGATTGGTCTGGGAATTTTCGTCTGTATCGGCGTTCAAGTCTCTCAAACAATTGGCCTGTCTTGGTGGGCTTGCGTCGGCATGGGAATGGTTACCGCAACCTTTGGCGGCGTGATCAGAGACCTTCTCAGAGCCGAGGTCCCTCTCATTTTTCGTAAAGAAATCTACGCCATAGCTGCCCTTGTGGGAGGAATGATTTACCTCATTCTCGATCACGTTCAGATGCCAACCACTTTCAATATTATCACGACAACCTTTTTCACTGCGACGATTCGAATTATCGCAATCAAACTCAACCTCAACCTCCCCTCACCGACATCAAAGAATGATCTTTAAACAAAAAACCCGCACCCTCCACGAAGGGCGCAGGCTGCTTGAATCATTCGCAGGATGAATCCTATCGACGGCGGCGCAATCCAAAGGCCAATCCGCTCAGAGCAAGAAGGAGGGCCGAGGACGGCTCGGGAATCCCCACAATCGTGTTTACATTAAAGGCTAACTCATATTGGTTGCTAAATGGCAAGTTCGCCCCCTCGAAGAGTGCGCCCTGAGTGCCCATGATGCCGCCAGCAGTCGGTCCGTTAAGACCGAAACGACCAAGGACAGGAACCCCAGAAGCTCCAGAAGTCGCAATCAATGAATACACCGTATTATCAGCGAGGAGCCCTTCAGTGAAATTAGCAATTTCTTGAGCTCCAGGATTCGAAAGAGTGATCTGATTGGAAGAAGCTGCTACCAAAGTTCCGAGACCCTGAGTCTCAGGATTCCCATCGGCATCGGTCCAAATTTCAATTGTGAATGGCCCAACTGAGTCGTTCCCATTGATGGTGTTTGCGGCGTAGATTCCAATCTCAGAGAGGAGATTTTCGGAACCCAGCGTTCCTGTGGTAAAGGTCTGGGTCATCGTCAGGTTTGCCTGAGCACCGCCACCGCTAGAGCTAATATCAAGAACAACAGCACCTTGGGCAAGCTGTCCTAAAACTAAAAAAGGAAGAAGAGTCCTGAATTTCATCACGTTGTCAATTATTCAGGATAACGGTAACCAAAAATGAGTCCTTCTAGAGGTCTTTTTACAGGTTTTTAAACAAAACCAGTTGAGCCGACTTCCTCATTCTTCCTGTGTCGCCTATCCCTTCAACAAGCTTGTGATCCGCACCCTTCTCATTCTCGCCACCTCCTTGTTCTGTTACGATCAAGTCAGGGCAACCTCCATCATCACGGAGTTTATGGCCAGCAATCATGAGGGCCTCACTGATGAAGATGAAGAGACTTCCGATTGGATTGAACTCCATAATCCGACAACCACCCCCCTCGATCTCAGTGGGTGGACCTTAACCGACTCGCTTGAAGAGCCAAAAAAATGGACGTTCCCACCCATCACGCTCGAGCCGGACTCCTACCTGATTATTTTTGCTTCAGGAAAAAACAGAACCAATCCCGTTTCCGAACTCCATACAAACTTTAAACTTTCCAAGAACGGAGAAACACTCGCACTCATCACTCCCCAGGGAGAAATCGCCAGCGCGTATGACTTCCCCCCTCAAGTCGATGATTTCTCATATGGCCTCTCTCCGGCAAACAATAGCCTGTTCCTTATTTCAGATTCTTCTCCAGTAAATGTTCTTGTTCCAAGCGCAGAAACAGACGTTCTCATTGGATCGACATGGAAAAAACTTAGTTTTGATGATTCAACATGGCGCTCAGGAAACCTTGGAGTGGGTTTTGAGCGGGGCAGTGGTTTTGAAAAAGAAATCCGTCTCGACCTAGAGACCGAAGCCTGGGGAGTAAACTCCACCTGCTATCTCCGAGTTCCTTTCCTGATCAACAGCGATCTTTCGTCAATCCAATCACTCACTTTGAGTATGAAATATGATGATGGATTTATTGCCTATCTCAACGGAGAGGCGATCGCATCGGAAAATGCACCTCTTGAACCTTTTTGGAATTCAAATGCCACGACAAGCCGAGCCGACTCTCTTGCTGTCCAATATCAAGATTTTGACCTGTCAGACTCGCTCGAATTACTCAACTCAGGTGAGAACCTTCTCGCCATCCATGGACTCAACCAATTTGCCAATAGCGGAGACTTTCTCATCAGCGCCCAACTCGTCGCCACCCTTAGCGACGATCAAAATTCAACAGTGGGCTTTTTCTCTTCTCCCACTCCCGGTCGTGTGAATCCAAAAACAAACACGAGCGAGCCAATTGGAGCTCCCTCAGGAAAGGTGACCATTTCCGAAAAATCCGGAGTAAAAACATCTCCCATCTCAGTGAGTCTCACAGCTCAGAACCCAGGTGAGATCCGATTCACTCTCGACGGAAGTGAACCAAATACTAACAGCCTTCTTTACACTACCCCTCTAAATATCTCTGAACCAACTCAACTCCGCGCCCGCGCATACGAACCAAATCGAGCTGCTGGGCCAATCAATGGTGAAGACTTTTCCTTTATTGATTCTTCACTTCTTAACTACCTCTCAGAGATTCCGGTATTGGTAATGGACAACTTTGGCGGTGGCGCCTACCCGAACAAAGGACGCTCTAACGATGGTAGAGATATTCGGCAAGTGGCTCGGCAGACCAATGTCATGAGTATTTTTGAGCCGGACCAATCAGGAAAACCCTTCACCCAAAATGCCAGCCTCGAAAGCCTCAGTGGCTGCCGCGTGCGGGGCTCTAGCTCGAGCCAGTTTTCCAGAAAACCACTTTCGGTTGAATTCTGGAATCACGATCAATCCGAACGAAAACTCTCACCTTTTGGGATGCCAGAAGAAGCGGACTGGGTTCTCTACCCCCCAAATCCGTCCTATGACCGAGCGCTGATTCATAACCCAGTTTCTTTTGGGTTCGCTAAACTCATTGGCGCTCTTGCCCCCGATGCAAAAGTCATTGCGGTCTTCCAAAACACGAGTGGCGGGACGATCAATATTAACCACCTAGAGGGCATTTACCTATTTTCAGAAAAAATTGAACGCGGTCGAGCCGGAGCCAATTTTAGGAAACTCAATGAAAGCGCTTCGGACGGAGGATGGATGATTAATATCGATCGAATGGCTGCGATTCCTGAAGATCTCCCCTTAGACACGATCCAACCTAACTTCCATGCCGCTGGCCCCAATGGAATTCTTCAAATCCCAGATGACGAACAAAACTCTGGCGGCTCCCAAGTAGTCGACGATATCTCAGAATACTACCACTCTTATCTCAACTTTCATCACCCCGACGGGTATACAATTAACACCGCCCAGAGAGCTGAAGTCCAATCCGAGATTCGCGCCATGGATAGCGCAGTCTGGTCTCCCAATTTTGCGGATCCCAATTTAGGATACCAAACCTTTTTAGACGCAGAAAGTTGGGCTCTTACCTTTTGTGTCCATAATTTTGCTAAAAACCAAGACGCCCATGTTCTCTCAACCTATCTCTACAAAGAGCAACCAAGCTCTCTGATTAAAATGGGTCCAGTCTGGGATTTTGATCGCGCTTACACATGGAATGGCTCTGCCTCATCCTCCCCTCTCTGGGCATCAGACCGTGATTGGTATCAGGGATTATTTCGTGATATCAACTTCCGACAACTTCACCAAGATATCTGGCAAACCAAGCGGCTGAATACCATTACAGATGAGGTTCTTGAAATCCTTATCGATAAGGCGTCTATTGGCATCAACGAAGGACAAGTTTCAGCAAGTGGAATTTCATTTTCATCTTGGAACAACCGAATAGCAGAACTTCGCAGTTGGATGAAGGATCGAGCACATTATCTCGATAACCAATATGAGCCCTTGCCTCTCCTTCTTCCTGCCCAACGGGAATTCATAGACTCTACTCAAGTCGAACTCCAGGCAAGCCAGGGTGGCCTCATTTATTACACAAGTGACGGGACTGACCCCCGAGCTCTCAATGGAGCGATTTCGCCCAACGCCACCCTCTACACGGAACCTTTCAACTTAGATTCAAGAACGCAGATCATCGCGAGAACCAAAGATGGATCCCGATGGAGCGGACCAGTGGATCAACACTTTTACCAAGTTGCAAAACTTCCACAGATCGCCGTCACGGAAATTCACTACCATCCACTCCCCCCAACACCAAACGAAGAATCTCAAGGGTTTACTGAAGAAAAAGATTTTGAATTTATTGAAATCATGAACGTTGGACTTGAAGAAGTTGAACTTTCAAATTTAAGGATCAGCGGAGGGATTTCGTTTTCATTTCCCGTCATGACCCTCTCAGTTGGAGAGCGAGTGATTATTTGCTCAAATCTCGATGCTTTTCGCTCACGCTACGGGACATCCCACCAGGTCGCAGGAGAATTTTCCGGAGCATTGGCAAACTCCGGAGATCATTTCCTTATTGAAGATCGCCTTCTCAACCTTGAACTCTTAAGCGCCTCTTATCTTGATTCTTCTCCATGGCCTCCTTGTGCCGATGGAGAAGGTTACAGTCTCATTCTTAAACACCCTCAACCTAAGATTGATCATCATAATCCGGGCCAATGGCGCTGCAGCACCTTACCTGGTGGCAACCCGGGAAGCTCTGACTCACTCCCGGCTTACCAAGGCAACCCTCAACAAGATCTCGATGGTGACGGCTTAACTTCTCTCGTTGAGGCTTTTTTAGGGACTTCAGATTCAATCAGCCAAGACGGCTCCCACTCTTACCAACTCAACTTTCTAAATGCGGAAGACTTACAAGATTACCCAACATTTGAAATCACCTATCCAATCGGGGCTGACGATCTTACTTACGATGTTTATTGGTCAAAGACCCTTCACAATTGGTCGAATTCCGAGGATGTGAGAACCTTGGTCCATGAATACCCTAACGGCGATGGAACGATGACTTCTGTTTGGCGTTCCACCACTAGAACAGAAGCCTCGCCACAGTTTTTTCGCCTCCAGGTGAGACAAAAATAGATTCGACCTATCAAGGCTTTACGAGACGGAAGAATAACTTCTTAGAAAGTTGATCACTCAGACCAAGCTCAACTCGGCCAACTCCTCGCTCATCGGTAACTGGGAGCATTCCGTTGAGAAACGGAACTTCCGAAGAACGAAACGACTTTAAATCACTCGACTCTTCCAAAACATATTGGGTGTTTGTGGCTCCTTCAAAATCGATGAAGAACGCTCCCTCTGCAGCGAAACCGGAGTTCACAATTCTCAGGTCTCCACCAAGTGGAGCAACCGCAGCATTGTGAAGTCGAATGTAATCGACCTCCCAATCACCGCTGATCTCGGGTGAAAAGTCTCCAAAAAACAATCCTCCGCCCGCAAAAATCGAGCTTTCACCACCAACAATCCCGCCTCCAGGAGCAGTCGTACCGCCTAAAATCAAAACCCCATCTCTCCAAACCCAATATTTTTCATCAGCAGCAACATAAGCGATTCGAAAGGCATGAAAACCATCAGCATTGCTACCAACTACCATCTCATTATCACCGTAACTGGTCGTGACCTTTTGCTCGTTGATATTGAGCTTCAGCGAAGTCATCCCTGGCGGATTCACTAAGACAGAAAACCCTCCTAAATCAAATTGGGGATTGGCTTGAGAGCCCTCAATCAACCTAAGTGAAAACTCTACCGAAAAATCACCTATCAAGGCATTCCGACTGACACTGCCCGTAAAATCAGTTCGAAACAACGCCTCGGGAGTTCCTGCGGCTTGGTTTGAACGAGCGATCCCATCAGTGTAATTCTGGGGGATTAACATGGTGCGGTCCACCCCAGTTGCCATCGCCGGATTTGTCCACCAATCCATGCCCCCACTGCCATCAAGATCGAGAAGCGAGGGGTTTTCGTTCATTTCGTAGAGAAAATCAAATCCATCAGAGCCAAGAGATCCACTCACCCCCTGAAAACCCATCACCTCGACCATTGCGGTCTCTGCTGACCAAGAAGCTCCTGCAGAATTCTCCGCGAACGCCCTATAATAATAGGTCGTTCCCTCTAAGTCTGAAAGTTCCTCTGCAAAGTTCGCCTCAATCGAGCCAAGATAAATGGAGGCCGACCAGGCTCCCGGGTCAGTTCCACCATCACTTTGCCCATAAAAGAGGGTCACTTCTGGAAGTTCATTGCCGGTTTTTACCACCTCACCCGAAAAAGTTGCCACTCCGGGTGAATTGGAAATGCCGTCACTAACAATGACCTCAGGTTCTCCAACAGCCAATGTTTTCACCGAAGAAGAGGAAGCAGACCAGCTCCCTCCTGCGCTGTTCTCGGCAAATACTCGATAAAAATAAACGGTATCACTTTCCAATCCGTCAACCTCGGCCGAGAACGCCCCCCTCTGCGGGGTAAGCTCAACAAAGTCATCCCAGGCATTGGCATTCGTTCCCTGGTCAGTTTTTCCGTAATAAATGAGAATCGCAGGTGGTTCATTCCCTGTATTGGTGACCTCTCCCACAAGAATTGCCGAACTTGAATTCAACGATGATCCATCAGAGCTCTCAACAATTGGAGGAAGAGTAGACAGAGTGGTAAAAACACCTGATCTTTCACTAAAAGCCCCTCCCGCAACATTATTGGCATACCATCGATAATAATAGGTCGTATCTAACTCTAACCCCTCTAAGCTCGTATCGAAGGCGCAAAACTGAACTCCTAATGGAATGACATTGTTCCAGGCATTGGCATCATCTCCACCGTCAGAGCTTCCCCAATAAAGAGAGAGATCAGAGTAGGCATTGCCAAATCCTAACATCTCTCCTTGGATCGTTGCCGAAACGGCCGTCAGATTTTCCACCGAGCCATCTGCCAAGACAGGAACCGAAATCGGATCCGGATTAATAATGACTTCAAAGCAATCTATCGAAGTGGAAATCGTTTGAAGATCCAAGGCTGATCCTGAAGAGCTTGTCCACTGAAGAAAGCCGAACTGCACAACTCCCATGGTTCCTTGTAGATTTGGACCGATCGGATTATCTCGGGTTGTTGCGAAGTTGCCGGCAACCGCATTGAGTTCTCCCCAGATCCCAAGAGCCCCATTCGATGCATTGCCCAATTGGGAGAGATCAAATTCATTTCGGTCATCAACTGCGTTCATCGGATTGGAAAAGTTCAATTTTCCATTTCCATTCCAATCGTTACCCGAATGATTCCAACGATAGTATCTTGTGACTCCATCGATGGTCACACTAATCACCGGAGACCAATTAGAAAATGCGGAAGACTCCAAGTCAGCATGCCAAAGTAGGCCCTGCATTCCTCCAGCAACCTCGGCAAGGTCGTAGCTTTCAGAATACATGAAGAGATGCCCGATGGTATGGTTGACGGCAGCCTCCCAGGTGATTTCAAACTGATTATCCTCAAGATTAATGTCAGCCTCATTAGTGAGGACATTTTCCCAGTTCAGACTGTGACCAGACTGCACCGTATCGTCAAAGGCAACCGAGCTGGTCGTCCAGTTTGAGACATCTCTTGTTTCCTGCCCACCAAAAATCGTCTCTGATCGAGCAGAAGCAACGATCGAAGCAACCAACAAAGCTGACAATGCCGCCTGAGCAAACGCCCCTCTTTTCATCATGTCCTGGACAGTGCCTTAATTTTATCGACACCACAAAAGCGGAAAACTGGTCTGAAATACCAGCCAGATCCTATTGCGAAGAAAGAAGGTCCTTGAGAGAGAATCTTAAAAAATACAATTCACTAACCCCTTCATAAAGAACCCCAATCTGCTCATCACCGATAGGGGCAAGTGATGAATAACCATTCCCGAGACGCTCATCGTAGAGGTGATGCCACGCTTGAGGCCAGGTCATCCCCTCATCACGTGAGAGTTTTATGGTCATATTGTAGCGTCCCTTTGTTGTGTTGGGATTTGAGAACAACAACTGATCCTTAAAGCGCAATAGACTCGCCATGCAGACCGGCTCAGGGAGAGCTTTTCGATCCGTGGGGTGGAGCTCCCACGAAGCTCCCAAATCATGAGTGACGGCAACGGTTCGCGCCCCACCTCGATTATCCCGGCAATTGAGCATGAGCGATCCGTCACTCAACTCCACAACCTGTGCCTCTGTCGTATTAGACTTCACTCCCTTACCAACTTTCCAGCTCTGACCTCGATCTCTACTATAGAGGATCGAAGAATAGGGCGTTCTTCGAGGGCCTGCTTGGAATTGCGCCGCAAAGACGAGGGTTCCATCCTTCATGGTAATTCCAGATCCAGGCCCTTGCAGTATAAAATGCCATTGAGGGTCTTTGACCTGACGAGTGATATTGATGGGATCAGACCAAGTGATCCCATCATCATCACTAAAGCACATCATCACCTGACCTGTTTGCTCTGGGGTCATCCCTTGTCCGGAGCCATTCCAAGAACGATTCCCGTGACTCCAAGTCGCCACCACCCAAATACGGCCGGTCACACGATCGACTAAAATTGCGGGATCACCGACACCATCATAACGCCACTTGGGATTGTTTCCCATGTCTAGGATCACTTTCATTTTCTCCCAACTCTGACCCTGGTCCACACTCCTACTCATCCCAACATCGATATCACCTGGCAGATCACCCCCACCCCGCCAGCGCACATCATAGACTGCAATCAGACTTCCCTGCTGAGTCTGAACCATTCCGGGAATTCGGTAAGCACTCGATCCATCATCACCTCTTAAGCGCACTGCATAGCCGATACGCTGCGCTCCTTCTGGTGAAATCACTTCTGGAACTTGCAGTGAACCATCACTCCATTCAACTTTCAGAATTCGACCATCCATTTGACCATCCAAATCCGCCTGATCCCCTAATTGCGCAGAAACCCAAAAAAAGTTGTCACCTCTCAATAACAACGCACTCCCTTCACAAATCCAGGCTTCTCCCTCACGTCGCAAAACACCAAACAGCTCGCCACTCCCCGGACGAGACTGCCCCCCGGCAAAAAGAACCTTCGCGGACTCAAGATGAGCAAGCTCTGTACTTCCGTCAAAATCGACCCAAAGCTTCGTAACAACCTTGGGTTGACTCCGCCCCTCAGTGACAATCTTTAACCCAAGAAGAGGGTTCACTTCCTTGCGAAGCAGCACTGGCACAACCGGTTGAATCGCAGTGACCTTCGAAACACTCATCGGTTTGATCGGCTCGAGTTGAAGCTCATCGATCATCAATCCAGTTTCATCAGGAGTGGAAGTTCGTAACCGAAGCGACGTCACTCCAACCTCTAGGGGAATTTCGACCAAAGTTAAAAAACCTCCCACCCGAATCCAGCGGTCTCCCCGATAGAGCTCACTCCACACGCCTTGCGCTTTAGCTTCAACCACAAAGGAAAAGGGCTTTCTAGCCGTCCAGCGTTCCGCCCAAAAACTGAAGATCGATTTTTTGACAAGCGTTTGTTTTAGAATGATCTCAACCGCGCGCCCCTCCCCCCCCATGAGACGCAAGGACTTCTGACCTTGCTTGGAGTGAGCTCCGTGAACGACCGCATCCCCTTTTTTGCTTACGACAGTGCCTAATGAGATGTCGATCTTTTCAAACTCTCCCAAAGGAAGGGACTCAAATCCCTCTCCAGTTACTTTTAGCGCAGTAAGAATCAGGAGCAAAAATAACCGCTTCATTTTGGTAAGATTGTGCAATTCCCCTATTGAACACGAAGAGCTTACTGGTATTTTTATCAGACCACTTACTCTCAAGATAAATGCCTCGTATTCCCCAGCGCCAAAACCTCGCCATCCAAGCAGCGGAAATCATTGAAGAGATGATCATGAATGGAGGATACAAAAACTATCTTCCCGGTGAGCGAACCTTAGCAAAAAAACTCCAAATCGGGCGAGATACTCTGCGCTCAGCTCTTGATATCGTAGAAAAGAAAAAACTGATCTCGAAACGTCAGCAAGGCCAACGACGCTCCATTTACGCTGAGCCCGCGCCCTTAACACGTCATGCAACGAAACGAGTCGGTTTTCTCTCCCCAAAAAAACTCCTCCAGCTACCCCCTCAACTTCTAGCAGAATTCGATACGCTGCGCGAACTCCTCCAGCAGCAGGCTTATGAACTTGAGCTGATCTCACCCGGTATTTTTCAGCTACAGAACCCTGATTCTAAACTCGCTAAACTCATCAAAGACCACGAAGTTGATGTATGGATTCTTCACCAGTGCGGACAGTCCATCCAACAATGGTTTTATGATCATCAAATTCCAACTCTTGTCAGAGGTCTCAGCCACGAATCCATCCCCTTACCCTGCATCGATGATGACTGGCGCTCTGCCGCTTTTCATGCGGGGCATTACCTCAAAAGAAGGGGACACCAAAGA
Source organism: Akkermansiaceae bacterium (assembly GCA_023261045.1). Lineage (GTDB taxonomy): Bacteria > Verrucomicrobiota > Verrucomicrobiia > Verrucomicrobiales > Akkermansiaceae > SW10. The sequence continues at coordinate 1,705 of JALRJZ010000034.1, read as the reverse complement.
ATTGGTCTTCTCATGCCAGACACTGAACTTGCTGGACTCCGAGCCACCGAGCAAGGACTTCAAGAATCTCTTGGGTCAGGAGGCGGGACCGTTTCAATCCAAAAAATGCTTGATCAAGGCGATCTGAAAAGCGTGACCCGTAATCTAAAAATCACCTTTCAAATCAACAATCCACCAACCGCGATCATCGCAACGCGATCCCGCCATGTCTTAAACATCGTCTCGTGGCTTGCCAAACATCGACTGACCATCCCCGAAGACCTCTCTCTGATTGCTCTCTCCTCAGAGCCTTGGTACGAAAACCTTCTTCCTACCATTAGCCATTACCATTCAGATCCCATTATGATGGCAAAATCAGTGACCAGAAAGGTCCTATCCCTCGCTCATCAGGAAAAAATAGAAGTTCAAACAAAGCTTCTTATTCCCCAATTCTTTGAAGGAAAGTCCGTCAAAAAACTTCCTCAGTGACAAAGAACTCATGGCTACGATGAAAAATGCATCAGTGGCTCAAAGCGAACAATTCTTAGACACTGTTTAAACCAACAAAACCCCGCCTCGACACCTTGATTTTTATGACTCAATCTTGCCGCGCACATGATGAAGACGAACACCATTGATAATGTCCTCGTCCTTGGCGGCGGCTCAGCCGGGTTTATCGCTGCCATTACCCTCAAGCGGAAAATCCCTCACCTTGAGGTCCAGATCATCAGGAGCCCAGAGATTGGCATCATTGGCGTTGGGGAAGGCACCACCCCCAATTTTGGGAGACATTTCTTTGATTACCTCAACCTTTCGCCACAGCACTTTTACGAACGAGCGCAGCCCACTTGGAAGGCTGGCATTGATTTTTTATGGGGAGAGCGTCCGTCTTTTCCCTACGCTTTTGATGCGGCCTATTCCGCCCGCTATGCCGACCTCCCACGCAACAACGGCTTTTATTGTGAGGATGAAATCCGCGACATGAGCCACATGAGTGCAGGAATGGCTCAAAAGAAAATCTTCTCCCGTGATCAACAGGGTCGCGTTCATTTTCCACTCACCCAATACGCTTTCCATATCGAAAACATCAAACTCGTCAACTACCTCGAGTGGCAGGCCAAAGAGCTTGGCATTGTCGTCACCGAGGACACCGTGGAGAGAGCCGATAGCGAAGGGGAGCAAATCACCATGCTCCATGCCAAAAAGAGCGGACCAATCAGCGCTGACTTATATGTCGACGCGAGTGGATTTCGTTCTTATCTCCTGGGCCAGACTCTTGGCGAAAAGTTTATTGATTTTAGCGACAGCCTCTTTTGTGACCGAGCGGTGATTGGTCCTCGCGAGCGCACCCCTGATGAGGAAATCAACCCCTACACGACCGCTGAGACAATGGACCACGGGTGGTGTTGGCAAATCGACCACGAAAACCACATCAATCGGGGTTATGTCTACAGTTCAAACTTCGTTTCAGACGAGGAAGCCGAGGCTGAATTTCGCAGAAAGAACCCCCTTGTAGGCGATGTGCGAATCGTCCCCTTCCGTAGCGGTCGTTATGAGCGCTCGTGGGTCGGCAATGTCGTCGCGATTGGAAACTCCTCTGGATTTGTCGAACCACTGGAAGCCACTGCCCTCATGCTCCTCTGCGGAGAGTGCCATACCCTTACCGATGGCCTCATTGATTCCCTCGGGGAACCAGGACCTGAGCTCGCCTCTCTCTACAATCAAT
>JALRJZ010000349.1 GCA_023261045.1 Akkermansiaceae bacterium | reverse complement strand
GAACAGGGCAGGCTTGAACGAGATCATTTCATGGCTGAAATCAAAGCCTTCACCGAAAAGGTAGTCAACAAAGCGCGTGAGCACTACGAAGAAATCATCAGCCGTCCGTTTGCTGATCTCAAATGTATGTGCCCGAATTGCGGTGCTCCCGAACTCAAGCAAACGGATGCCACCTACGAATGCAGAGAACCTGACTGCACCTTCAAAATCTCGAAATACATTGCCGGGCGCCACCTTCAAGAAGAGGAAGCAATCACCCTCTTTACCACCAAGTTTCTTGAAGAACGAAGCGGTTTCGTCTCTCGCTTCAACCGCCCCTTCGATGCCGCCCTCGAGCTCACTCAAGCAGTCTCAAAAACGGGAAAAAAAGGGAAATGGAAGACGAACTTTGTCTTTGATGCTGACCTCGACACCGCAGAAGACCTCACTGAAGATCAACTGATCCGAGAGGTCACGCTAGTAAACGGAAAAAAAGCAAAGCTTTATGAGACCGAGACAGCCTTTCTCGTTCCAGATTTTACCAGTCAAGAAAACCCAGACGGATTTAGATTAGGAAAGACGATCTTACAAAAAGAACTTAGTTCAAGCGATGTGGAGAAGATGCTTGAAAAGGGAAAAACCGATCTTCTTGCTGGATTCATTTCCAAAAAGACAAAACGAGCCTTTTCTGCTCACCTGACCCTTGATTCTGAGTCCGCAAAAATTGGATTTGAATTTGCACCACGCCCGCAAAAAAAAGCGGCAAAAAAGAAAAGCGAGTAAAAGCAGGAACGTGGATTTTTAGAAAAAATCCTCCCTAGCTCATTCCGACAAACAGTGCTATCTATGCCTCATGCAACGGGCACCTTGGAAAAACATTCTCTGGAGCGTCGCCTTGATCGCCTCCTTTATGGCCGGTTCGACGCTCAAGGAGCCACCAGGAGCAAACTTCCTTTCAAGCAACCAACAACTTGGCGATCGAAGCTCTTCAACGACAGTATTAGTCAACCAAGCGAGTGACAAAGGCCAATCAACAACTTCTAGGAGAGTCCTAAAAGCTGACGAAAGAAATCAACAAAGCGCATTCACCAAGATTTTTGGCGGCTCCACCTTCGATCGCGAAGGGATCGCCAATTTAGCAACTGAGGCACTCCGTGACCCTAATCCCGTCAAACGAAGGTTAGCCTTTAGCCGACTTCTGGAAGGTCTCGACGCGAGCAATGCCGCGCAAATCAGAGATCAACTCGTTTCACTCAATGCTGGAGGCCAAGAATGGCGAGATTTCAACTATGCTTGGGGAGCTCTTGCTGGCGAGGAAGCCTTTCAACAAGCTCTTTTAACTGACCGAAAAGACCTTGAATCACTCATCACTGGATGGGCTGCGAGCGATCCAGAAGGAGCAATTGCACAGCTCGCGAACCTTCCGGAAGATCTTCAAGAGCAGCGCACGAAATTTGAATCTAGTATAGTTTCTGGACTTGCTGATCGCAATCGGGATGAAGCGGCCAATTACGTCATGGAGCTCGCAAACCAAGGACGCGAAAATGCCCACCGTCTCATGGAGATTGTCGCAACAGAAGTCCTCAGAAAAGACGGATTTGAGGCGGCAGCGGCATGGACTCAAGATCTCCCCAACGGTGAGGCAAAAGGAGAGGCCATGCAACGTGTGGCTAACACCTTCGCGAGACGCGACCCCGAAGGAGCAGCGGAATGGATCGAGCAATTTGCCTCTGAAGATTACGCGAGGGATGCAGTCAGAGAGATTGGCCAGCAGTGGGCTCGCAACCAACCTGTGAATGCGGTAACATGGCTCGACAATCTCCCTAGCGGCGAGGGGCAAAAGGCCGGATTAAATTCGGCTTTTGGAGATTGGGAGGACAAGGATCCAGTCGCAGCCGGGCAGTATCTCATGTCGATGGAGCCCTCGGCCAAGCGTGACTCGGCGATTAGTGGTTTTGCTAATGGTTACGCCTACCAAGATCCCGAGACTTCCATCGCCTGGGCCAATGATATCAGTGATCCAAACCTCAGGGTTTCGACCCTTACTCGAGCT
>JALRJZ010000348.1 GCA_023261045.1 Akkermansiaceae bacterium | reverse complement strand
CCGATTTCGGCCGATACGGTGTTCCACCGCGCCTATAACGGCGCCTTCGACCTGGTGGTCGCGCAATACCACGATCAGGGGCATATCCCGATCAAGCTGGTGGCCTTTGACGATGCGGTGAACGTGTCGGTGGAACTGCCGATCGACCGCACCTCGGTCGATCACGGCACCGCCTTCGATATCGCCGGCAAGGGCATCGCAAATCCAAGCTCACTTGATGAAGCACTCAGACTCGCTTCACGCCTCGCAGAGAATTAAACGGCCCAAGAAGCCTCAACGAGTTCTTTAAGTCGCGCAACTTGGCACGCTGAAGTCTTGGCCACAAATCCTTTGTTGTGAGCAAAATGAACATCTCCTTCGTCGTTGATGCGGGTGAATTCGAGGCGTTTATCATCATTGAGACGTGACATTCCATAGCCATCACCACGGCGATCAGGATACACCATTCCAATGACTTCTCCTGACAATCCAAGGTCTTCGACATAACGACCGAGCCCCATAGAAGTTTCCTCAGGTAGTGGATCAGTACGAGGTAGGAAAATAACCTTTAGCCCAAAACTCATCTCCCAGATCTCTGCATGCTCTGCGATGAAATCGAGACGTTGCCGCATCCCCTTCAAAAAAGAAATCAAATCCTCGCCAATCATCCGCATCACTTCATAGAGAGGCTCCCCGGGCTGGTGATGATCGCTTGCAGCAAAGCGCCTCAGAAGAGTGATATCAATCGGTGAATTAAGTTTTGCTAATCCATCGCGTTCGATGCCGAGCCATTTTGCCGTCTCATGAGGACCCCGTGTGTCCATATATTCTGCAACCTCCAACCAGTCACAAAACTGCCGCGCATCATCGTAGAGCTCCAAATACTTGAGAACCAAACTCAATGCACAAAGGGGTTCGGCATCACGATTAAACTGGTGGTGATCAAAGTTCAAACGGCTCTGATTCCATTCAAAGCCCACATCAACAACAGCGGTTTCGAGATCTTCAAGGTCACATGGTTGAGGATCTTTCCGGAAGATTGGAACAGAAGCTTCTGCGATTAAAAGGGCACAGGCCAAAAAATCATCCTTATGAGCTCCACCTGGATGAACTACGATTTGTCGAATCATGTTCGGTGAGATAATCTCCCCAAAGCATAAGCTCAATCACGAATGAAAATATCGGTCATCGTTCCTGCCCATAACGAGCAATCTTTTATTAGCGAAGGGTTATCTTGCATCAAGAATGCAAGCCAATTCACCGAGCATGAAGTTGAAATTATCGTTGTTCTCAACCGCTGCACAGATCAGACCGAAAAAATCGCCCGAGAATTTGGCGCAATCATCACCCACGAAGATTCAAAAAACCTTTCACTCATTAGAAACGCGGGAGTCCGCGCTAGCTCCGGCGACGTCATCGTGACCGTCGATGCCGACAGCCAACTTCACCCTCATTTCCTTCGGATCATTATCGAAAAGCTCAACCAAAATTATATCGGCGGAGGCACGCTTATTTTCCCTGAACGTTGGTCACTCGGGATTATTTTAAGTGCTTCAACCTTAATTCCCTACGCCCTCAAATATCGAGTTTCTGCTGGAGCGTTTTGGACAACAAGAGAGAGCTTTGAAGCAATCGGAGGATTCAATCCAGAATATGTGACCATCGAAGATGTCGACTTTGCACTCCGCTTAAAAGCTTATGGAAAGACCAAACAAAAAAAATGGGGAACGGCGTGGACCGCTCCCCTTATCACATCCTGCAGGAAATTTGATCAGTTTGGTGACTGGCACCTCATCCGAGATCGAAAGTTCCTGAAGAAAGTTTTTAGTGGTAAAGATCAAGAGGTGGCTAACCAATATTGGTATGACCAACGACCTTCCTAAACCTTAAGCATCGATCTTGCGATACGCGGCGAGGAGGGCATCAAGCCCTTCTTGGCCGTTTTTACTTTGACCGTGCTCCATCCCAATCACTCCAGTGTAGCCTTTCTCACGAAGGTGTTTTGTCACAGCAACATAATCAAGATTACCGGGTCCTGGCTCCTTACGACCTGGGGATGCTCCATATTGAACG
>JALRJZ010000347.1 GCA_023261045.1 Akkermansiaceae bacterium | reverse complement strand
GCAGTCAACCCCTCAAAATTAATTGGATTTGAGACCGAAGCTGAGCGCTACACAACGCGGATCGTTGACCTAATGGCACCTGTCGGACGCGGACAACGTGGTCTCATCGTCTCCCCCCCACGCTCCGGCAAAACGACCCTGCTTCTTCACATGGCTCAAGCTGTTCAAGAGCGTCACGAGGAACAGCTTCATTTGATCATCCTGCTTGTTGATGAGCGCCCAGAAGAAGTCACTGAATTTCGCCGCCAACTTCCCGAAGCTGAGATCTACGCAAGCTCGAATGACGAATCTCCACGCAATCACTGCCGACTTGCAGAGCTTTGTATCGAAAGGGCCAAAAGGTTAGTCGAAAATGGAAAACATGTCTTCATTCTCATGGATTCAATTACGCGACTTGCCCGAGCTTACAATAACAATATGGGAGGCGGGAAGGCTTCCAGAGGCCGTGGATACCAATCTGGAGGAATCGTGGCAGGCGCTCTTGAAATGCCGCGTCGCTTATTTGCTGCCGCTCGCAATACCCGGGAAGCTGGTTCCTTGACAATCATCGCAACGGCATTGGTCCAAACGAATTCCAAAGCGGACGAAGCAATTTTTCAAGAATTCAAGGGCACGGGGAACATGGAGCTCGTCCTAGATCGACGCATCGCTGAGCACTACGTGTACCCAGCTGCAGATATCTTTAAATCCGGAACTCGACGAGAGGAACTCCTTCTTCCAGAGATTACTCTGAGGAAGCTTTATATGGTAAGAAGGGGCCTTGCGGGACACAAACCCATTGAGGCCATGGAGCGCCTTCTTTTTTTTATGAAAAAGTTTCCGAGCAACGCCCAGATGCTTCTCGAAATCAAAGGCTGATTTAGATAGCATTCTTACGGTTCCTCTGCCATAGTGTAGATAAGGTTTAATCTTTATCGAATTATGCAGAAAACAAATGTGAACCCAAAGATAACGGTGACAGTGAGGCACGAGGATATTACTGATTCCCTACGCGATTATGCGTTACGAAAGATTAGTGCCATTCACCTTGATTACCCAAAAATCATTGAAGCAAAGGCAATCCTTGATGTTCAGAGCGGGAGGCGTCATGTGGCTGAAATCATTCTTTTTTGCGCCAATCACATTACCCTTGAGGCTTCATCTGAGACCGATGATATGTATAAGAGCATTGATCTGACTCTTCACAAAATTACACGGCGCATGAGAAAGCAGAAGACTCGGCTTCTCAAACAGAGAAACGTTCATGGAGAGCAGAGTATTCGATACGCAAGCGCTACGACGCAACAAACTGAAGCTCTGGATCATCGGAGTTCCATCTCTCCATCAATTGATCCTTATTATTTCCACAATGAACAAGCAAGGATGCTGCGCCTCACCAAAGAAGAAGCAATCGAAAAGCTTGCTTTAAGTGACAGACCTTTCGTGGTTTTTGAAAATCTGCGACGAAATCACCCTTCCATTGTCTGGAAAAAAGAAAGCGGTGATTACGGAATCCTCGAGCTACCTAAAAACTAGAGAATCCACTGAGAGCCTCTCGCAGCCTGATTACGCCCAATACCAAGTGATCGAAACATCGATCTCAGGGTGAATACTATGGCGAACCGGGCAATTGAGGGCCGCTTCTTTGAGGCTCTTCGAATCCACATGATCCTCAGCGAGAGGCATGTGGATCTCGATGGCTAGTCCCGCGATTCTTCGTGGTAAGTCGCTAGACATCTCCTTGGTCACCGAAAGCTTTAATCCTGAGAGACTCGTCTTTCTCGACTTGGCAACAATCCCCATAATTGTCGCCATGCAGGTCCCATACGCGGTGGCAACGAGATCTGTGGGAGAAAACCCCTCACCCCGACCTTGATTGTCTAGCGGAGCATCCGTTGTCAGAGTGCTACCCGAGCTGATATGGACAGAGTGACACCTCAGCTCTCCTTCATAATCAATTTCAATTTTCACCATCGTCTTCTCCTTCGTCTGTTTGAGAATCACCATCGCTGACTTCCCGTTCACTCAATTCGACTTTATTGGAAACGACTTCTCGAGATAAAACCACCCTAAAGCCCCAAGTCTCATTACGAGATTCGATT
>JALRJZ010000346.1:319-2121 GCA_023261045.1 Akkermansiaceae bacterium | reverse complement strand
ATTGCACTTTTCCCAATTCAGAAAGCCCAACTTCACCAGAGACGGCATGATTGACCGCTGTCCTAAACTCTGAGGAGGTAATCTCCCCTCCATTTCTGCGGGCATTTTCAAGATCACGAAAGACAGCCTCGACAATAAAGCGCCCCTGAGCCCCTCCCTCCGCAGTCAGCCATCCCTCGCGCGTCACAATTTGCACCTTCGCATGCTGCTCAAGATAAGCCAATTGCCTCTCATCATGAGCAAAAAGAGACTGGAGGAAACGAGGTGTCTCGTATTCCAACCTAAGGATTTCGCTGTCTGCCGTGTTGCTCAAAGCAAAAAAGGAAATATCCTCAGCAAATGCCAGTGGCGAGGCGTAAATCAGATCTTTTGATTTCGTTAAGTATTTTCGCAACTTCATCCTTGCCAAACTCATTCCACCCTCCTAGGTTCCGCGCCCTCAACTTATTTTCCTGATCCAATGTCAAAGCACAACTCTCTCAAACGTAAAGGTGGCGCAACCGGCAAGCGCTCAGTCATGAAGCGATTCGAACGTGTCAAGGTGATGAAAGAGCGTGGAGAATGGAAAGAGGGACAAAGCGCCATTGGCCTTCCAAAGACAAAGGCCGAGGGCTAATTGCTCCGCCAAGGATACCCTCTAAGAATCCTCTCTAGCGGAGCCTTCACGAGGCTCCGTTTCTTTTTGCCCAGATTTGCATATGTCAAACACCTCCCCCGATCCACTTTCCTCAGGAATTCGACTCAATAAGTATCTAGCCTCTGCCGGAGTTGGCTCCCGCCGAGCCTGCGATCAACTTGTTCAGCAGGGCGAAGTGACGATCAATGGCCAACCTTGCCTTTCTCCGGCTTACCGGGTTCAAGTTGGAGATCAAATCAAAGCTTCAGGAAAACGGATTGAACCACTGATACTTCAATCCATTGTGATGCACAAACCAGCTGGGTTAGTTTGCACCAGAAAAGATGAAAATCACCGAGCGACAATTTACGATCTGCTACCTGGGCGTTTTCAACATCTTGCTCACGTGGGCAGGTTAGACAAGGATTCCGAAGGCCTCTTAATATTGAGCAACGATGGTGAACTCACCCAAGCGTTGACCCACCCGAGTCATAGCGTCAAAAAAATCTATCACGTCACCACCGAAAACGCTTTTGAAAACGCAATCCTGACCGAGCTAGAAAAGGGCGTCTTTACCGAAGTTGGAAAATGCCGAGCAGTTTCTGTCAAAAGAATCTCCTCACGACGGATGGAAATGGTTTTAAATACCGGACTTAAGAGACAGATTCGCTACATGCTCCAAGCCGTGGGCCATCGAGTAAAACGGCTTGTGAGAGTCCGTATAGGCGAGCTCAACTTGGATAATCTCAAGCCAGGAAAATGGCGACTCTTAGAAAAACACGAACGAGAAGCACTTCTCGCTCAGTCTTCTAAGTCGATTTAAGACTCATTCTTTTTGAATCTGGAATTGTTGACTACCCTCGTCGTTGATAACGTCCCACAAGTTCATTTTTTACAGCACGATCCATGAGTAACAGTATCGAAAGCCACTTAAGCGAAGACCGGAGTTTTAAGCCATCAAAGGACTTTTCTAAAAAAGCCAGAATCAAAAGCTTGGCGCAATACAAGAAGATGTATCGCGAGTCGATCGATAAGCCGGCAGTCTTCTGGGCCCGCGAAGCAAAGGAGCTCAGCTGGCAAAAAAAATGGACCAAAGTGCTCGACTGGAAAGCGCCCTACGCCAAATGGTTTGTTGGTGGAAAACTGAATGTTTGTGAGAGCTGTGTTGACCAACATCTAAGCAATG
>JALRJZ010000346.1:0-270 GCA_023261045.1 Akkermansiaceae bacterium | reverse complement strand
TAAGGCCGCGATCATTTGGGAAGGTGAACCAGGAGAAAGCCGCACTCTCACCTACCGCCAGGTGCACCGAGAAGTTTGTAATTTTGCAAACGTCCTTATTTCTAAGGGAATTAAACCTAAAGATCGGGTCATGATCTACATGCCGATGACTCCTGAAGCAGTCATCGCAATGCTCGCTTGCGCGAGAATTGGTGCCGTTCATTCCGTCATTTTTGGAGGCTTCTCGGCCGATTCCATTGTTGATCGTCTTGAGGATTGCAAAGCCAAGGC
>JALRJZ010000345.1 GCA_023261045.1 Akkermansiaceae bacterium | reverse complement strand
AGAGCCCCCTCGGGAGCTCTGGTCTTCGATGAAAAAGAGGATCGATCTTATCGACGACGACGCACGAGACCGAAACCTGCAACAAGAGCAAGGAGGCTCAGTGAACTAGGCTCTGGAATCGCTCCACCGGCTTCGTATTCCAAAGTCATGTAATCGAAGTTTGCCCAGCGAGCGCTTGAGCCGGCAGGGTCGGCGATCAGTTCGACATAGTTATCAAAACCAGGTCCAGCGGTCGCTCCCACATCAGCCAGAGTGAACGAATCGCTGGTAAAGCGTGTTCCAATGTTTGCCCCAGTGGCAGTCGCCGATCCAACGTTGACTCCGTTGACCGCGATGGAGAAATCGTACTGGCCCGTCCCCGTGTTATTATCATTGAGATCTAGCATCGCGAATGAGAACGTAAAGACGTCTGACGCGGTATGACCTCCGTCGAAATTGAAGTGGATGCGGTTGTCGGTATCCCCGTTGGTCACTGCTCGCTCAATCGCGATCTCAGTGGTCGTCACCACACCAACTGGCGTGTATGCCGCTCCACCGTCAACCTGCGTATTGTAAACACCCGCAAAATAAAAATCATCATCTGCCTCCCGGTTGACTGCAGGGCTGTTCGGATCTCCCGGAAGAGGGTTGCTTGGACCATTCCCTTCCTGAACGAACGTGGTCGTTCCAGTCGTTCCGTAGATATCAAAAACTTCCGGCGCGAGCCTCAATGCTGGTGTGTCGTCGGTACCGATGATCCAAGCAGTGGCACCAAAGCCACTTGCCGCCCCCATGACGAGAGCTCCTAGGGTAAGAAGTTGTGTCTTTTTCATAACGAGTTAGGTGTGTGATTTTCGCAAAAACCACGGATTAGTTGGGGATTAGCTGGGGATTAATTGCGCTTTATTGCATTCAAACCCGGTCACTTCAACCTCTAAATGAGAAAAACATGAAGTTTTTGACAAAAAAGACTCTCGAAGAGAGAGGAACTCCCCACGAAGAGCCTTGATTTCCGATGCCTCAGTCGCTTTTTGACTCGAGCCACTCGCGCTCTACTGAGCCACAAAGTCAATGACCATGACCTTATCTAGGATGGGCTTAAGAACTGAAATGAAGTCTTGGTGTGCTTGGTGGGGCAAATAAACATCCAACCCTGCCCGGTCTTTGAAGCTGACAATAAAGCAGTGGGTGTAGCCTTGGTCATGGTTTTCCGGACTGACATTGGTACCCCATTCATAACCAGTGACGGTCTCAATCTTGTCGGGCAATTTGGCAAATTCGCTCTCAACCTTTTGAATCTGTTCTTTGGTTGCCTCCTCTTTAAACTTGAAGATCACAACATGGCGATAGGCTCCTGCTGAAGCACCGCTCTCTTTCGATGTGTTTTCTTGATGGTGGTCGGCCATGGCCAAAGCGGTGACGAAGACGGTTAGAAGAGTAAAGATTTTTTTCATCGCGCTCGATGTTATTCTCGCTTGAGAGAAGGTTCGAGAAAAAAGGGTGCAAATGGCAGCAAGGAACACAAAAAAACGACCCCTGCTCGCCGGAAAGACCACTGGCGCTGCTCCATCGTCAAATACAGTAACACAACAAAGATCGTGAAAATCACCCCGTGAACCATCCCTGGAATTCTCACGGCTGTCTCGTCGCCGAGGATTCGCTTCTCATAAATTGCGAAATAAAGAAGCACGACAAAGGAAAGTCCATCGAGCAGGGAAGCAATGCGCAAAAGAAAAAGAGCTCTCATCACTTTATGAACGTTTTTGGGTCAGCATAATTTCATTGCCCTCCGTATCGTAGCAAAACGCTAAGTGCACCTGACCATCCTCTTGCTCAGGCTCCCGGACAAGACCTCCTCCATTGCTTTTGACGACTTCGACTGCCTCGAGAACGTCATCACACTGGAAGGTTAAACCTGTCCAGGTGCGTTTGCCTTCTCCCCCTCCGTGAATTCCGATGGTTGATCCACAAATCACGAGCTCGCTCCAAACCTCCATTTCAAAGAGTAAAGCCGCTCCAAATGACTCCTGATAAAACGCGATCGCTCTGAGATGATCCTTTGCCCAGAGGGCATATTTCACTTTCTGAACCTGCACGCTTGAGACTTACCACTAGTTCCCTGATTGGACAAGAGGCACACTGA
>JALRJZ010000344.1 GCA_023261045.1 Akkermansiaceae bacterium | reverse complement strand
TCAAGGATACTATCTGGTCGTCTCGGATTCTGGCACCGCCTCCTGCTACCGTGCTCGTGAGGGCTCTCTGCTCTGGAAGAACAAAATCGGACGGGAACACTCCGCATCTCTCGTTGTCCTCAACGAGCATGTCGTCTTTAGCTCCGAAGGAGGAGTCATCACCATCGTTCTTCCTGGCAAAGAATATCAAGAAACGGCGAAAATCACGCTTGGGGAGCCACTCTGGGCCTCCCCGGTCATCTGCCATGACAAATGGTATCTAAGAGGTGAGGAGCACCTTTATTGTATTGGCCGGCGGGCCCAAAATCCGGAGCCGGATCAATAGGCTCCAGGTTTTACAAAATCATGCCGCGTTCTCTTTTCTGAGAAAAACAAGGGTGTTCGCATCCGAGTCTCCCTTACTAAAACGGTATCCACCTCCTTGGAATTTTTGCAGAGATTTGGCCTCGAGAATCTTCTCCCTGATCACGTGATCGGCCATCATTCCTCGAGCTTTCTTCGCAAAAAATGAGATGATCTTATACTTCCCATTCTTCTCGTCTTTGAAAACGGGTGTCACAAGTTCCCCGTCAAGATTGGCTGGCTTGAGAGCTGAGAAATATTCGTTTGAAGCAAGGTTCACGACAAGTGACGAACCTGATTTTTTGAGGTCAGCATTAATGGACTCGGTCAACTGATTGCCCCAAAACTCGTAGAGGTTCTTCCCCCCTTTGTTGGGCCATTTTGTCCCCATTTCGAGGCGATACGGCTGCATGAGGTCCAGAGGCCTCAACACTCCGTAGAGACCAGAAAGGATCCGAAGACGTTTCTGAGCATTGGCATAATCTTCTGCGCTCCACTGCGCCAGATCCATTCCTTGGTAAACATCCCCCGTAAATGCAAGAATCGCTGCACGACTGTTCTGCTGATGAAAATCAGCTTCCCAACTCGCAAAGCGGTCATGGTTCAATTGCGCGAGTTTACTACTAATTCCCATGAGTTTCTCCAACTGCCCCACTGAGAGAGCTCTAAGCTGACTAACCAATTCAGCAGATTGCTTCACAAAACGAGGTTGCGTTGACCTCTGAGTCAGCAAAGGCGAAGCGTAATCAAGAGACTTGGCTGGAGAAAGAAGAGTGATCATTGCCCGGGCAACTTGGCGTGACTTTGCGAAAAATGCAACTCGCTACAGATTAGAGTAGAAACTCTGAAACAACTCAAATTCGATGAACTGCCAGTTTTAGTTGAATCAACTCCTCGGCAGGGCTATAGTGACTCTTCATCATCTTTTTTCACAATGGCTCAGCTCTTTGGTACCGATGGAATTCGTGGGATTGCCAATCAATACCCAATCACCCCAGAAGTCGCCCTCCGGATTGGGCGTGCGATCGCCCGCATCTTGAAGGCTCAAATTCCCGGCCAACACAAAGTCGTCATCGGCAAAGACACCCGTGTAAGTGGCTACATGCTCGAAACAGCGCTCACCAGTGGACTTGTCTCCGAAGGCGCACGCGTCCTCTTGACTGGTCCCGTGCCCACGCCAGCGGTTGCCCATCTGACTCGGTCCATGGCGTGCGATGCCGGGATCATGCTCACCGCCTCACACAATCCCTACCAAGACAATGGGATCAAGATTTTTGGCCCTGATGGATTCAAACTCAATGATTCGCTCGAAGAGCAAATAGAGGCGATGATTCTTGATGAGTCGCTTCCACCAAGCCCAGATTCAAAAATTGGCAAAGCGGTTCGAATTGACGATGCCACCGGCCGCTATATCGAGTTTGCCAAGAGCTCGATTGGTGATCAAAGCCTCAAGGGATTGAAAGTCATCGTCGATTGCGCTCACGGTGCCGGCTACATCTTAGGGCCCCTTATCTTCGAAGAGCTTGGAGCTGAAGTGGTGAAAATCGGCACTACACCAGATGGGTATAACATTAATCAAGGGGTGGGCTCCCTGCACCCAGAACAAGCCGCAGAGCTTGTCAAAGCCTCCGGAGCGGATCTAGGAATTTGCCTCGATGGGGATGCCGATCGAGTCATTTTTGTCGATGGAAATGGCGACGTTGTCAGCGGAGACCGTATCCTGTGTCTCTGCGCCAAAGCACTGAAAGCCTCGGGCAAGCTCCGAGGAGAGACCCTTGTGACAACGGTCATGT
>JALRJZ010000343.1 GCA_023261045.1 Akkermansiaceae bacterium | reverse complement strand
CATGTCGAACCAAAACACTCTCGATCTTGAGCATCTCCCAGACTTCCTTCTAGGGCTGAGGCCTGGTCTCGAAACTCGTTCTGAGAAAAACACCCTTGCCCCTGAACAGGAATTCAACTTGCATGCCCTTGAGCAAAAAGCGATCAAGAGCGCACTGCTAGCTACCAAAAGCAACCGCACAAAAGCGGCCGAGCTTCTGGGGATTAGCAGGCGCACTCTTCAGCGAAAACTCAGTGAATTTCCCATCGACGATCTTTAAACACTTATGAGCACTTCTTCTAAAGTTGGCGGTATCGACGCCTCGATTCTTGTTAGACGCCTCCTCTTCTTTGTCATCCTTGCCGCTCTTGTCTGGTTTTACCTCATCCTGAGCTTTCGTGGACTCACCTCAGCTCGCGGGATTGAGCAAGCTCAAATTGGTAGAGAAATCGCACGGGGCAATGGCGCAACAACCAAGGTCATTCGTCCAGCAGCGATCTGGAAAGCCGAGCAAGTTGAGGGAGTCAATCTGGAGTTTGATCATCTCTACGATACCTATCACTCACCTTTGGGCCCCATGGTTTATGGAGCAGTATTAAAACTCGTTGGTGGTGATGATTTTGAACGCTTTCAAATGGTCGAAGACAAGCGAACAATCTACCGGCTAGATCAAGTCATTGCCGCTGTATCGGTCATCTTCTTTCTCCTCGCCATTGGGATTAACTACTTACTGATCTCCCGTATCTTTGATGGGAAAATTGCCGTTGCCACGGCACTCCTGATGATCTTTTGCGATTTGATGTGGAAATTTACCCACACAGGACTCCCCCAGATGCTCATGCTCCTGCTCTTTTCCTGTGCACTTTACTTTATCTACCGTGCCCTTGAAGCATCGATTGAGAACAAGACAACCATCGGTGCCATTGCGATTGCCTCCATCTTTCTTGCACTCCTAGCCCTCTCACACTGGCTCACGATCTGGATCACCTTAGGGTTCGTGATTTATGCGGCGTTCTTCTTTAAGCCCAAAGGAGTGTCAGGAATCATGGTCTTAGGGATCCTCTTTGTCTTTAGTCTCTACTTCATGGGACGAAACATGGATTGGACCGGGAGCCCCACTGGCGTTGCCGGGATGACGATCTACGGAGGTCTGACCCAATCCGAGGAGGCCATCATGAGAACGAGTGATCCAAGTGAGGAAACTTATCGTGTTCTCTACAACCTCAATTCATTAATTCTCAATACGACTAGCAACATCCTCCAACAAACTGAACGGCTCTATAATAACTTTGGGGCCATCCTGTCGGCACCGCTTTTCTTTTTCGCCCTCCTTCATCCTTTCAAACGCGAATCAATCGCAAAGTTCCGTTGGATCGTCCTTCTCATGTGGACCATGGGAGCCCTTGGAATGGCACTCTATGGACTTTCAGAAAAATCAACAGATTCTAACCAGCTTCACATTCTCTTCGCGCCCATTATGGCCGCCTATGGTCTTGCCTTCATCTCAATCCTATGGAGTCGGTTAGAACTTCCCGCTGGTTCACCAGTCGTGCGTTATGGTCACTTCGCGATTGTCATTCTCATAAGCGCTGGCCCCTTACTCCTGTCGATTCCCAATAGCATCAGAGCTGGCCTTGCACGCAAAGAGGCCAAATCTCCCATCTGGCCACCTTACTGGCCGAGCGGGCTGAGCCGCACCCTTCATGATGCAACTGGAGAATCTGATATTGTGTTTTCAGATCAACCTTGGGCTGTTGCTTGGTATGCCGACCGGCTTTCAATCTGGCTCCCCAGAAAAGTTGGCGAATTTGAGTATTTAGAAGATCTCGCGTCAGATCAAAAACTCAATACTGCCGGGATCCTCATGAGCCCTACCTCCTTTGAAAACAACCCCCTCTACACCCCGGCACCCTTTGGAAGTGGCGAAGAATTCGCTGCGCTCATGCTAGATGGTCCCTCCATGCTCGCCACTAAGGGAGGGCTTGGCCCAGGAGGGCTGAGACTGCGAGACCAGACGATCGCTGAAGTGATGGCACGCTACCCAGAGGTCAAGCAGCTCTTTACCGGTCGTTTGATTTATTACTCAAAAGAGCCCATCATTGAGGGTGCCCGGTAAAGCTTCTCTGACTCGACCCCATGCCCGCTAAAAAAAAATCCACAGACCA
>JALRJZ010000342.1 GCA_023261045.1 Akkermansiaceae bacterium | reverse complement strand
AGGTCAGATACAAGATGGGGGTCGGTCGACAATTTCGTTCACGTCGAAGAACTGCGCGGTCTCGCAAAACTTCAGTAGCGCTATTTGTTAGCCCAAAAAACATCGCAACGGTCACTGCGAGGAAAAGGTATGAAGGGAGGTGAAGACTGGAATGGAATTGATAACTGCCTTCAGCCGAGGCACGGAGAGTTTGACCGATAAGCAAAGCCAAAAGAGGAGCTTCCAAAAGAATGGAATAGAACGTGCCTTGATATCTAAATTTTGATTTAAGCGACCGTCCGAGATGGGTCTTAAAAATCCTCCATTTTTGTCGCCGACCATGTGACGGAAGTTGGGCCGTTTCTTGCCCGTCAACGACTGGATTTTCCGCTAGCGAATTCGATTGATCAGGCTCTGACTGCGAGGGGCGAGTAATATGAGTAAAAACACGATGGTTTTCGAAGCGCTCTTGCCAGAAGTCTGGGGGAAATCTTCTTTCTAGTCTTGTGCTTGTATGACTCCCTTGAATAAGGGGAGCTTCAAGAACATCGAAAACAAAATCTGCGCCCCGGTGAGATTCATGCCCCTCAGAGAGAACTTCGAGATCGTGGGCTGCTGATTCAAAATAAGGGGCAATGTCACTAGAAGGCCCGAAGAAGGCGAGCTTACCTCCCCGGTCTAAGAGCAAAACTTGATCGAAAGATTCTAGGATTTTTTCACTTGGTCGGTGAAGTGATGTAATCACGATTTTATCATGCGCGAGTTCGCGCAATGACTGCACCACGTGCTCGGCATCTTTGGATGAAAGCCCCGAGATGGGCTCATCAAATAAGAAGACTTCTCCTCCGCCAATCAAATCAAGTCCCGCATTGAGTCTAGATCTCTCCCCTCCACTCAGGCTCTTGGATTCCGGACTACCAACTTGTCTTTCACTGATCCTTTCAAGCCCTAATTCTCCGAGTAGATAATTCACTCGATTCTGAATCGCATCCGTTGAGAAGTGAGGCCTACGAATTGCACAAGCATGATGCAGATGCTCCCGCGTGGTAAGGTGCGCGGTAAGCGCCTCCTCCTGAGGCATGAACGAGATTAAAGATGCAAGCTGACTTCCTTTTCTCTCGTAGAGAGAGAGTCCATTAAGAAGAACTTTTCCGCTATCTGGTTTGCGTTGGCTTGCTAGGATTTCGAGCAAAGTACTTTTGCCGCTTCCGCTTGGGCCAATGATGCAAAGCATTTCTCCTCGCAGCACCCTAAAAGAGAGGTTGTCAATCGCCTTGCTTCCCCTCCTAAAAGAGTGATTGAGACCTTCAATTTCTAGGTGTTGCACCAGATTGCGCTCCTCATCGAGGAGGCTTTCAGAGAAGCGACACCGAAGTGATTGGTGACGACTCAAGCGAATCAATGATCCATCGACTAACGGTCCGTCTTGAATTGGGAGTCCATTGGCAAAGATCGTCTGTAGTGAATCACTGACATGAACCGTCCCAAGTCCGGTGGTGGGGTCGAATTCAATTTCAAGAACGAAGGGTTCTGAAAGACCAGGAGTTAAAAGGAGACCATCATCTTTCAGACGGTTAGGATCATTGGTAACGGTGACTTTCCTTCTTCCTTCAGGTAAAATGAACTTTTGCCCTGTTTGCATAGAGAGCCTTCTAAGGGGCTCAAAAGAGACCGCCTCGTGCTGGTCAATACTCACTGATTGGTGATAATCAAACAGTGAGGGCACATCTTTTACGAGAGCTTGAGAACCTGAGTCAAAAATGAGTTCCGATTGAAGGGGGGTAAGAGTCACACGGTGACCAAAATTCAACTTTGCTAGCGCAGAGGAGGTGAAATGGCGATTGAGGGTGACTTTGCCGTCTTCTCTAACCAAATAGAGATCTGGATTGGGGCCAGCTTCCTTTAATTGGAGGAAATAAAACAAGTCGCTGTAGGTGAGCCTCCATTGATTAATAAAGAGCTCGTCGTTAGGGCGAATTTGTAAGAGCTGATTGGCATTTAAGGAATGACCTCTCAATCTTAATGGCTGATCACTTAAGTTGCGGATGAGGATAAACCCTCCAATTCCATAACATCGAAACCAGTAATCATCTCCTTGTGGAGGAAGGTGGATGTCCCCTTCGTTGTTAGAGGAGAAGTCAATGCGAAGAAATCTTTGATTGATTTCGATTTCTGAGGGAGGGGAGGTGAGTTCCTGA
>JALRJZ010000341.1:287-2185 GCA_023261045.1 Akkermansiaceae bacterium | reverse complement strand
AGGGGAGCTGAGTGGCGACATGAGAGGTCGGTGAGCATCCTGAGGCAAGGGATGAGACGATTGTGGTGTCAGAGAAAGGACTGCAGTGATCACCAAAGACAGCACCTCCAAAGACAGCGCCAATGGTCATTGAGAGAAGAGAGATGAGTTGCTCTTCGGGAAGGTCTGCTCCTAATTGAATCACTAAAGGTAGAGCGATTGGCATCAATAATCCAAAGGTGCCCCACGATGTGCCGGTTAGAAAAGAAGTGATGGCTCCAATCAGAAAAATGACGAGAGGAATGGTGGAGCTAGACAGTTGGGTTCCAAGTAAATGCGTGAGCAAGGAAGCGGTTCCAAGCTCTTTAAAAAGACTTCCTAATGTCCAAGCGCAAATCAAAATGATCAGCGCAGGAAAGAGTGATGCGGCACCCTCAAGCATATAGTGGGGTGCTCTTGATTTTCTCTCTTTGGGAAAAAAGAGAAAGGCAGTTAGGAGTGAGATCAAACCGGCGGCGACCATGGCATAAGGAACTCCATTGGAAGTGAATGCATTTTGCCATGACCAATGCGCGCCATCTTGCCAAAAATAGATCAACCCGGGGATGGTGATCACAAGGACTGCCAGTGGCACTAGAGCGACATGAGCAGAACTGGCTTCGATCGCCTCGGCATCATCTGTGATCGGTGAAGGAAGAGCCTTTTTCATAGGGCCAAGATGCCATGATTTGATGATTACGAGTGGAACGAGAAGAAGGCTCAGAAGGCAGTATGGATTGGCCGGAATTGAGGCGAAAAAAAGGGCTGCTGGCTGCACCTCAAACGGCGCCTCTTTCAAACTCTCTGAAATGATGGAGAGTTGAGCGGCAATCCAAGTGGAGATGAAGGCGATGCAGGCCACTGTGGCACTCGTGGAGTCAATCAGATACGCCAGAAACTGGCGACTAATGCGCAGACCATCTGTAAGAGGTCGAGCGACGCGGCCTAAGAGAATGGCATTTGCCAATCCGTCAAAAAAACAGAGAAGTCCTAGTCCGTAGATTCCAAGTAGAAGCTTCTTTTTGGGGTTTTGAGTCTTTCTTGCGATCAGGCGGTTTAAGATCGCGGTAAACCCTCCTCCTTTTTCTAGAAGTGTCGCAAATGCACCAAGAGTAAAGGTGAAGATAATCGCACTCAGATTCCAAGTGCTGTGACCAATGACAGGGAAGAGATGGTCCTCAAAAAGGCAACGAATGGCTGCAATCGGATGAGGGCCAGCCAAGAGAAAAGCGCCCGTGAGAGTCGCCGCAAAAAGGGAAAGGGCCGCCTGCCTCGTCATTAAGATGAGAATCAGGGCAACGATCGGTGGAACGAGAGGTGTAAAATCCACACCAAGTGTCTTAAGGCAATATCGAGATCATTGCAATCCAGTGGAGTCGTCTGGATCGACGATGATGGTTGGATGATGCTTTCTCGGATAGTGGTTTTGAGGGATTACCGCGTGGCCAAGATCCTGTTATTCTGATGCCCCAGCTCGCTCTGCTCGCTTGCGATTTTCAGCGAAGATTTCTTTCGCCCGTTCAGCAGCGAAGGTGACTTTGTCCGTGTCTCCATGTTCGACGAAGGTGTCTAGAATGTCATCAGCCCAGTCTCCACTCTCACGCACCATCGCATTGACGACCTCAACCTGTTCCGATGTTCCTGTCGCGATGCCAGCCACATCCCCCCAGAGAAGGGAACGCGTTTCTTCTTCAAGCTTTTTATTATTTCTTAAAAACTTCGTCAGGGCTGAAAAGCCGGTTCGGCGCAGTGTGGAGTTTGATTCTTGTCCCGTGTATTCAAGAAGAGTTTCAAATTGAGAATCATCAGGCCAGTTCTCCAAAGCATTAATCGCAGCGGCTTTCATGGTGTCACTCTCTCCGGCAAGAGCCTCGCTGACG
>JALRJZ010000341.1:0-277 GCA_023261045.1 Akkermansiaceae bacterium | reverse complement strand
CAGCAAGTCGGAGAAGAGCCATTTTGGCGTTTTCATCAGGCGCATTTTGATGGTTGGTCAGAATGGCCTGAATGTATGATTCAGGTTTCTCTGACTTCTGGATCACTCCCGCGAGTGAGTCAACGGCTGCGCTTTTGATCGAAGAATTCTTGGTGCGCACAATAATGGCTAAGAGGCTTTCGAAGTTGTCCGTCGTTGCCATCTTTGTGGTTGCACGCAGCGCAGACCTTCCAGCATTGGGGTCATTGGTTTTGCTAGCAAACTCGATTAATTGGTC
>JALRJZ010000340.1 GCA_023261045.1 Akkermansiaceae bacterium | reverse complement strand
AAAGACCTCAATGGGCGCCTCAGAAAACTTGTCCCCACGAAAGCCGCCACTTGCGACGACAAGCACAGCAACAACGATGTAAATTAAGAAAAAGTATTTCATGGCTTACTCGGAATCGTCTTCCACTAACTCAATATTTTCGCCCCCAATTTCACCAAGCAGCGCCTTGGTCTCCTCTGCCGAGAACTTTGCGTCACGGGCTTCGATCGCGATAAAGAACTTGTCATCAGTGACACGGCTAAACTGCTTGCTGGCAAAGATTGGGTGGTTCCAACGCGGTAACCCCATCAACCCGAGCAAGCCGAAAAGAACAGTAAAGCCCGAGAAGAGGATGGTCAGCTCAAACATCACCGGGAAAAACGCCGCCGTGGTGAAGATGTTGGCAGGTTTACCCTGAACGATCGTCGGGTAGAGACCCACTTGAGTTCCATAAGCCAAGGAGATCGCTGTGCAAAAACCGGTTAATCCACCGATAAAGACGAAGTAAGGAAGAATCGAACGCTTCACCCCCATCGCATCATCGAGACCGTGGATTGGGTAGGGAGAATAACAATCCCATTTTTTAAAACCAGCATCACGAACCTTTTCAGCAGCTTTGTAGAGCTGCGAAGCATTCTTAAACTCGGCTAAGTAGCCGTAGACTCGGCGAACTTTCGTACTCATGCGTCTTGACCCTCCTTTGGTTCAGTGTCCTCGCCATCAGGCTTCGTCTCCGAAAGGAGACCAGCCTCCTTGGCAGCCCCTTCAGGATTTTCGTGAATTTCGTATTGGTAGGCTTCAATGATCTCCACTCCATCATCCGGATGAGCCTTCTTATCATCGTCGTGAGGGTCAGACTCCTTGAGAGTCCATTTAACTTCAGCAATGTTGATACAAGGTAGAAAGCGGAGGAACAGCAAGAAGAGTGCAAGGAACATGCCAATGGTGCCTACAAAAGTCAGCACATCCACATCACTTGGGCTGTAGGTTTTCCAGTCTCCGGGGAGCCACATCCGAGCGAGGGTCGTGACGATAATGACAAATCGCTCAAACCACATACCGATGTTCACACACATGGCCACAGCCATCACCACCCAAAGATTCTCACGCATCTTCTTAAACCAGAAGATTTGAGGAGAAATCACGTTACAGCCCATCATGGCGTAATAGGCCCACCAATAGGGACCATCAATCCGGTAGAGGAAAGCAGCTCCCTCGTACTTCGCGCCTGAATAAAAGGCGATAAAGAGCTCCATCAAATAGGCGTATCCAACGATCGTCCCCGTCAGGAGGATGATCTTTGCCATGTTATCGATGTGCTTCATGGTAATCATATCATGAAGACCGTAGAGCGCTCTGGCCGGAATCATGATCGTAAGGACCATCGCAAATCCTCCAAAAATCGCTCCGGCGACAAAGTAAGGCGGGAAAATCGTGGTGTGCCATCCTGGAACAACGGACGTCGCAAAGTCGAAGGAAACCACCGAGTGAACCGATAACACGAGAGGCGTAGAGAGTGCGGCGAGCAAGAGATACGCCATTTCATAATGACTCCATTGACGGTTTCCACCCCGCCAACCGAGCGAGAAGATGCCATACATGAACTTGCGAATTCCTGGCTTACAACGGTCACGAATGGTTGCGAGATCCGGAACCATGCCCAAAAACCAGAAAATCAGAGACACGGTAAAATAGGTCGAAACCGCAAAAACGTCCCAAAGAAGCGGCGATTTAAAGTTCTGCCAAATCGCATTTGAGTTCGGAATTGGGGCTAAGAACCAAGCCATCCAAACCCGCCCCACGTGAAAAGCGGGGAAGATACCCGCACACATCACCGCAAAAATGGTCATCGCCTCGGCGGCGCGGTTGATCGAAGTCCTCCAATTTTGGCGCGTCAGGAAAAGGATCGCTGAAATGAGAGTTCCGGCATGTCCAATACCAATCCAGAACACGAAGTTCACGATTGGCCAACCCCACATCACGCGGTTTGTGTTACCCCAAACACCGACCCCTGTAGAGACAAGGTAAGTGAGCCCTCCGACAACTCCAATAAGAGCAATCAGCGCAGAAGGGATGAAAAGGATCCACCAGAGCAGAGGCTGCCGGCCTTCAACAACGCCGCAGATCCTCTCGGTGATCCAGTGATAAGAACGGTTATTGAGAATCAACTTCTCGCGCTCAAGCACGGGAATTTTCACCTTAGGGACGTTGTTCTCAGACTGTGTG
>JALRJZ010000033.1 GCA_023261045.1 Akkermansiaceae bacterium | reverse complement strand
GGCACCAATTGCCGCCAACTCAGAGAAATTGGATTCTGCGAAGAAATGCGAGTTCGTAAACTCACCAACGGTCGCAATATGCTCTGCACGATCTGCGGAACCCAACTTGCCCTCAGTAAGGACCTTGCAGACCAGATACGGGTCATCCCAGCGTAATTGAGGTCTCAAATGAGTGCACCTTCCAGATCAGCCCGGATTGCCCTGGTCGGAAATCCGAATGCCGGAAAAACCAGTCTTTTTAACGAGCTCACGGGGCAAAACCAAAAGGTTGGAAACTATTCTGGCTCAACGATTTCAAGAAAATCGGGCTCTTTTTACACCCCCCATGGGCACCAAATCGAGCTCATTGACCTTCCCGGGACCTACTCGCTCTACCCAAATTCTCCCGATGAACAAATCACTCGCGATGTCCTCTTAGGTGACCATCAAAACGAAGAAGCGCCAGAGATGGTCCTTTGCGTTCTCGATGCAACTCATCTTGAGCGCCATCTTTATCTTTTGATACAAATCATCGATATCGGATTCCCTGTGGTTGCCGCTCTCAACAAAACTGATCTTGCTGAAGCAAGAGGGCTTCGTATCGACCCAACAGTACTGAGTGAACAATTTGGTATTCCATTCGTTCCAATTTCAGCGACCACCTCCCGGGGTCTCACCACCCTAAAGCATTCACTGCGTCATCCCTTCCCTCCTCCAGCAGGAAGGGCTTGGAAAGGGACTTCAGAGATCGAATCAGCCATCGCTCAGTCCACTGAGAGCGTCACTACTCACCAACATGGCATCCTGAAAGTAGGCGAGCCAGGAAGCGAGCACGAACAAGCCATTCAAAAAACTCGATTCGCATTCATTCAGCGCGCCATTTCCAACGGACTCAAGCACCCAGATCAATCATCGCGCAGACTCTCCGAGCATCTCGACAGCCACTTACTTCACCCCCTGAGAGGTTGGATCTTCTTTGTCTTACTGATGCTGACAGTTTTTTGGTCGATCTTTGAGTTCGCAGCTTTCCCGATGGATTTCATTGAGGTTCAATTCGAAAACCTTGGAGCATTGGTTGAGCGATGGATTCCCGAGGGAGATTTTCGAAGTTTAGTTGTCGACGGTATCATTGCAGGCGTTGGGGGCGTGCTCATCTTTCTTCCTCAGATCATGCTTCTCTTCTTTTTCATTAGTATTCTAGAAAGCAGCGGATACATGGCTCGCGCAGCTTTCCTGATGGATGGGATCATGAGTAAGGTTGGCTTGTCAGGAAAAGCATTCCTACCTCTTCTTTCCGGATATGCGTGTGCGATTCCAGGAATCTTAGCAACCCGCACCATCCCAAATGCGAAAGAACGACTTGCCACCATCCTAATTCTACCTTGGACCTCGTGCTCTGCTCGCCTTCCCGTCTACATTCTGATGATTCCCATGATGATTCCTGGGGCCTTCGCACAAGGATTGGCTCTTCTTGGGATCTACGTATTGGGTACTGTGACAGCCCTTCTTGCTGCGAAAATCCTCAAGCCAAAATTGGGTGTCGCGGAACCTCCTCAGTTTCTTCTAGAGCTTCCGCCCTACCAGAGACCTCAAATCAAGGAGGTCATCCGACAAGTTTGGGATCGAGCATCCGCTTTTATTAGAAAAGCGGGAACGGTGATTCTTGGCTTGAGTGTTCTGCTTTGGTTCTTGGGAACTTATCCAAAAAGCACCTCCGATGATCCAAGTGTTCAGCAAAAGGCTACTTTCAATGCACAGCTAGGACGAGCTATTGAACCGATCGTGTCCCCTCTCGGTTGGGACGACAAAATGGGAACAGCCGTCATCGCCTCTTTTGCGGCTCGGGAGGTTTTTAGATCCTCGCTTGCTGTGTCTTACGCCACAGACGAAGAAGATGGAAAAGCGATGAGAGAAACCCTCTCCCAGGAAAAACGAGACGATGGCTCAAAACTCTACACCCCTCTCGTTGGCCTCTCAATTATCGTCTTTTTTATCTACGCCCTCCAATGTTTGCCAACGACCGTGGTCGTTCGACGAGAAACAGGATCGTGGAAATGGGCACTCGGCCAACTCAGCGTAATGACCCTTTTTGCCTACCTTGCCGCGCTCCTAGTTTATCAAATCGGGAAACTGATTCTCGCAATCTGATTGATCATGGACTGGCAAACTCCAGCTGCTCTGGCAATCGTCGCTTTGACACTCCTCTTCTTTTTGCGGGGTTGCCCCAAGAAGCCCTGCGGGAAATCTTGCCGCTGCAACCAGAAAAAAGATCATCCGCAACGTTAGAGATCGTCTTTACTTGAGAATGATTCTTTCTGAAGCGCTTCCCACTTTCACGCCCGTTGCCACAACTTGGCTAGGGTGATCAACTCCTGCCTTCAACGTAAAGGACTTCCCAACCGGCAAAGTGGGTTCAAAGGAGCTCCCTTTTACCCTTACGGTATAGAGAATCTCTTTGGTTTGTTCATCAATGAGTTGAACAACGGGCTCTTTTTGATCGAAAAGAAAGACCCCACTTTTTTCCCAAGAGTTTGGATTGTAATTATCAAACTGAGAAATCGTTCGAGGCCATCCGTCATATTGTTTTGCCTTGGGATCGGTAATATCGACGTTGCGCGGCCAACATTCCATAGTGATCGTTCTCTGCGCCTTGTTGAAACGCACGATTCCGAAGCCTGCGGACCGAGTATTCAGAAGCTTTCCCATTGGCTTTTTCTCCGGATTGGCGGCCGCGAAATTGGTCACCTTATTCGCAAATCCATCTAAATGATCACCTGTGTATTCTGGGGCACCACTCTCACGATTTGCTCCAGCTTCGAGTGGCTCCCACCAACGAAGATACAAATTAGCAATTGAAGGAACACAAAATGACCAAATGGCATCACGAAACTCATCAATTCCATGCTGAAAAATCGTTGCAAGGTGCTGATCACCAGCAAGGTGAAAGGCAAATGATTTCCTGAGCGCAGCCAAAGCACGATTTCTACCGGCTTGTGGCCAGCCGTTTGAGTCCATATCGGCGTGCAGTCTCCCATTGGCACCACCGTGAATGTGAGCCCCCCCACAAAAAATTGTCGCAGAGAGTGCTGCCTTCATTTTTGCATCTTCCCAATCACACCCCCAATCTTCCAAAAACTTGAGTTGTCTCTCTCCAAGGAGAATTGCTCCATCAACATCGACACTTGCAGGGTCATATTCAGGGTTGCGAATATGATCGGGACGCGGACCCTGCTTAGGCACACGACCAGCAGGACCAGTTTTAAATTTACGATCTTCGATGATAGCGAAATCCACCTCACCCCAATTTAAATTGGTAAACCAAACCCCAATTCCTTGTTGGATCTGATGAGGATCAACTGGATCCGGGAGATGACTCGTTTGAGCCCTCTCGACTTCACGAACATATTCTGCAGGGCGTGAGTAACCTCCATCAGAAGCACCTGCTAGCGTCGAAACCTTACCGCTTTCACCCCACAAATTGGGCTGACCCGCATCATGATCATCAGGCAAACAAACCGTCGGACGATCTTTAATGATTTCCCCAAAATCTCGACCGAACTTTAACCAAGCGGCGAGGTGTCGATGATGATCATAAACCTGATCACCAGAAAAGAAGAGAAGATCAGCATCTACTTTTTTGACATTATCGATGAGATCCTGCCGAGAGATATCGCCCCCATGCCCCGGATGAATTGAATTTCCGGTAAAGGCAGCGACAACGACTTCTTCTTGATCCCTTGGATTTTTGCGAATCGTCCCCTCGTATTTCGCCGAAGGACCATGCAAAACTCGGTAAGCCACCGAAGTCGTGTCATCCCAATTCTCAACGCGGAATGGAGCGGTCCAGCCAGGATTAACAATCTCCGTCTCGGCCACCAATTTCCAACCTTCCCCTTCGTTAATCTCAAGACGAACTTTTTTTGAGTCTCCTTCTTGCAGAGGGTAAAGTTGCGCCGTTAATTTGAGCGTCTGATCATGGACGGTGTATAATGCGAAACAAATGGTCTCATCTTCTTTGACCACCGGAATTTCGAGAAGATTGCGCCCCTTTTTCTTTTGATCATTTTGCTGAGAAAGCGCGAGACCGCCAAAAATCAAAATCAGCGATAGAATTGAAAACCATTTAGAACCTTTCATCTGATAATATCTACAAGAGCACTTCAGCTTCACGGCTTGATGAACCCCAAAAATGAATCCACGAGGTGAAACTAGCTCTCATGTTCCGAAACCGGGTGCCAGAGCACAAGAAGATAAAGCGGAACCATAAAGTGAGGAGCACGAAGCATTGCTTCGTGAATAAACTGGTCTGCTCCCCAATAGTGAAGGTCAAAAGACATCCCTGCGAGAGGTCTTGCAAGCGCAGTCAAAAGACCCCAGCAGAATGCATAACCTGCAGAGATCCTTCTGAGCTTTGTGAATAAGAATCCCACGCAAATCAAAAAATCCATGACGCCAGCAAATTTTAGAAAAACCACTGAAGCTTCGAAATCGAACCCAAGAATCAACTTGGTCATCGCAAAGTAATTGGCCGGCGTTGGCCAAAGCCCGAGAGCATAAGCTCCGTGACCTGCAAACGTGAGCATCACTGCAAGAATAGCGACGTGCTGGGTCAAAGGACACCTTGGGCCAAAATTCAGAGCCAAAACCAAAATGATGGGCATCAATGCCTGCCCTCCATGTTCAATCAGAATGGGTAATTGTTGCTGTGATTCGAGGTAACGTGCGTAAAAAAGGATAATCAAAAAGAGACTTCCCATCAGCAAAGCAATGAGCTTCCAAATCGAGCATTTCCTCGCCGCGAAGCTTGCTGCGGCGGCGATCAGAAACACCCAAAACAATTGTCTTACAACCTGCTGGAGTAGTCCATCATTCGAACCTGTCCCCACAAACTTCTCCCAATCTCCCCCCCCTCTCTCAACCCATGAAAAAACCGTCTCATTCCAAACGAGAATGGCATATGGTGCTTCCCAATAAAAATGAACCCATGCCCAACCCAATAAGCATAAGAATGCCCCAACTCTGAGAGAAAGAATGAGTTTAAGCTCTTGATTGAACCCCTTAAAAAAACTCATAAGCGGTGAGCTTAGAGAGACAATGGTAGGCTGGGGAGCTTCTTTTCTTCGATCTTAAAAAGACAAAATCCTCTCTTTTGATAATTAGCCAAAGCATGGGGATGATCCTCACTACAAGTGTGTAACCAGACTCTTTTTAAACCTTGGATTTTCCATACTTCCTCAAGGATCAAGCTCAGCGAAGCCCCACCCAAGCCTTTTCCGGTCATCGCCGGCAATAATCCAAAGTAGGCAATTTCAACACTCCCATCTTGGATCCGAAGTTCACAATAGCCCACGTCGATTGCCCTTCTTGAGAAACATACTCATTCCACTGATCCGTTTCCCAATCCAAACGGTCCCTCCAATGCCAATCTTTGCCAACGGATTGATACATCCTTGCATTAAAACCTCCGGTCGCATCATCCCTTTTTTTAAGCACCAGCCCTTCGACGACGCTTCGATTCTGATGCGCGCATGCGCTTGTCATCTCTAAATAGAACACGGTTGATTTTGGAGATCCTTTCTCTTGATTCACGCCCGGTGCGGCGGCACCCAAAACCTTCATGACCTGCTCCCCAACAAGGTAATCAAACAGATTCACCTCTCTCAACCATCGGGCTACATCTGCCAAGTCATGCTGAGAGAATCCAAAATCTTCGATTGAATGTAGATCAACTTCTCCGACTGAGCGGTAGACACGAAGATATTTTTGAGCCGATCGCCCTAAGAGGGTGACTTTGAGCAAACGCGTGATTCTCAACTCATGTTTCTCCTCCCAAAAATCGTCTGGCAACTCACCGAGCTCCAATCGAGAAGCAAGTCGGTTTTCCAAAAGGATCTCCGCTTCAGCGCAAGCGTTTTGTAACTCCAAGGGCAATGGAAAGGCATCTTCCCAGTCTTGATGATTTCGAACAGCGATGACTTCGAATCGATGCACATCAAAAGGGCAAATCGCTAGATGCATCTCCTCAGGGAGAAACTGACCGATTTTTTTCAGCTCTCTCAACATGATTCATCCATGCCAAAAATGCGGAGCACTGAACCCCTTTTTAAAGCCAATTCTCGCCATTCGTTGACGAGTCGAGATTGCTCAATAATTCCACATCCACTCGGCAAATAACAATCTGCACCTTTCCAAGAAATCATTCGAATTGCAACTAAGGCTTCAAATTCACCATCAGAAAGAAAGCCAAATGGAGCTCCAAAATCGCTGGGACAGCCCAACTGGTTACGCCATTTCCCCAAAAGATTTAATGTCTCGTCCGTTCTCGGCAATGACCCCAAGGCAGGAGTTGGGTGCAAGCGCTTTATTAAAGTCTCGATTTCCTCATTCTTATAAAGCTCCACGTTAATGAGGGTTTGAAAATGAATCAGCTGCCCCAAGTCAAGAATGCCGCGAGCCTTGCGGATCACCATTCCTAAATCGGAGAGTTTTCCAATGAGGTTTTGGGCTACAAATTCGTGTTCACGAATTTCTTTTTCATCCAAAGCAAATAAAGCGCGTTCCTCATTCCGGGCCGTGCCAGCAAGAGCCATGGTATAAACTCGCCCATCAAAATATCGAAATAAAACCTCCGGAGTCGCACCAAGAAAGCCCTCATTTTCACCAATCCAACCATAAGGTCTCATCGCGCTGGGCAGATGGGGAATTTGTGAGAAAAAAGCATCTGGCAAAAAGTTTCCCACTCCTTTCATGGTCACAACGGGCACTGATTTCTCAATGAGCCCGTGACCACTCGCATCCGTGATTTCTTTGAAAACTCTGGCGAACTCTGACGGATCGGGCGCCGTCCATTGAATGGGAGATTGTTTAAGCGGTTGGACGCTCCCAAGAACTTCGATACGAGACGGGACATACCAAGGCTCCTGAACCGACAACGAGAAATCGTTCCGATAAAAAGCCACCCCTGTTGAAGGTGGCTGCGCAAAACGAGTGAACGGCCCATATCCGACGATTGTCTCGCCGTGACGATTCCCAAAAACCGCTCTTTCCATGGCAGAACTAGTCTACCACACCATTTCTGATGAGCTCAGCAAAACTTGCAGCTTCGAGACTTGCGCCTCCAACAAGTGCCCCATCAATATCTTTCTGCCCGAGGAGCTCACTCGCGTTATCAGGCTTTACCGATCCACCGTATTGAATCCTGACTTTCTCAGAGACAGAAACCCCATAGAGGTCGGTAATCACCGAACGGCAAAACTCATGCGCATCTTGTGCCTGCTGAGGACTGGCCGTCACTCCTGTTCCGATAGCCCAGACTGGCTCGTAAGCGATGACGGTGTCGAGCATCTGCTTCTCACTGACATTTTTCAACCCTTCGGTAATTTGAGTCCGTAAAACTTCTTCAAGCTTCCCATCCTCACGCTCTTGCAGAGTTTCTCCAATACAGAAGATGGGCTTAAGCTCAACGTCATGAGCCTTTAAGATTTTGGCATTAATGATCGCATCTGTCTCGCCGTAGATTGAGCGGCGCTCGGAGTGCCCCAGAATCACGTAGTTTACAAAGATCTCTTTGAGCATGAAAGCGCTCACCTCCCCAGTGTAGGCACCATGATCT
The DNA here is from genome assembly GCA_023261045.1 of Akkermansiaceae bacterium. GTDB lineage: Bacteria > Verrucomicrobiota > Verrucomicrobiia > Verrucomicrobiales > Akkermansiaceae > SW10. The sequence goes on along the minus strand of JALRJZ010000033.1, from coordinate 9,411 downwards.
TGTTCACTCATATTTTGAGCCGAAACACGAACTTTTGACTGAGCTAAAAGCTCAGTTGCTTTGGGGAGAGAGACAAACGGAGGGGCAATGACAATATCAACTCCCTTGGGAAGATCTGACATTCGACTCTCAAAGCTCTTGATAAAGTCCTCAGTGTCTGAAGGTCCTTTATTAAGTTTCCAGTTGGCGGCGATAATGGGCTTCCTCATGTCGGAGTGGGCGTAAACTAGAGCTCTTCATTAAGCAAGACTGATCGTATGAAGCCCAAAACCTTATCTGTTGCTGAACTAACGAGGCAAGGTATCACGCCTAAAAACCTTACAAACGTGATTCTACTTTTTCCTCTGCTCTGAGCCGTAGCACAGAGAAAAAAAACCGCGTTCGAGAGGTGAAGCTCACCCCTCTCAAAGCAGTTTGATAATGAATAGATTTAATGCGAACGATCCGCCGGATAGTCTAAGCCTCGCTGAGTGCATCGACACCAGGGAGAACCTTGCCTTCGAGAAGTTCGAGGGAAGCTCCCCCTCCAGTGGAAATAAAGCTCATCTTCTCAGCAACGCCAAATTTCACCGCTGCAGTCACCGAATCACCGCCACCAACGATACTGAGGGCGCCACTTTCAACGACAGCCTCGGCAATTTCCCGAGTTCCTTTAGAGAAGCAGTCTTTTTCAAAAACCCCCATCGGCCCATTCCACAAGACCGTTTTCGCCGACAAAAGAATTTCACGGAACTCACGGATGGCAACATCCCCAATATCAATTCCTTCCTTATCGGCCGGAATCGCACCTCCTTGGCCGTAGACATCGGTATTCCAAGTCTCGGCCCCTTCTTTAAATTCCTTAGTGATTCTTGTATCTGCTGGAAGAACAAACTGAACCCCCTTTTCCTGAGCCTGTTTTAAAATATCGAGAGCAAGCTCGTGCTTGTCATCTTCTACGAGGCTCATTCCAATCTCATAACCTTGAGCCTTGCGGAAAGTGTAGGCCATCGCTCCGCCAATCAAAATGGTATCAGCCTTTTCAAGCAAAGCGGAGATCACTTCAATTTTATCACTCACTTTTGCCCCTCCCATAATCACCACGAATGGACGCTCTGGCTCAGCAAGTTTTCCTTCAAGGTAATCCAATTCACGCTCGATCAAATACCCCATTGCACTCTGCTCAATATGGTGAGTCACCCCTTCCGTGGAGGCATGAGCACGGTGGGCTGTTCCGAAAGCATCGTTGACGAAGATTTGCGCGTTTCCAGCGAGAGCTTTGGCGAAGTCTTGATCATTTTTTTTCTCTTCCTCATAATATCGGGTGTTTTCAAGAAGAAGAACTGATCCGCTCCCAAGGCTGGCTCTCATCGAGGCAGCCTCTTCACCAACGCAGTCAGAAACAAAAGCCACTTCCGCCCCAAGGAGCTCAGAGAGCCGCTGAGCAACAGGCTTTAACGAGAACTTTGCTTCTTTCTCAATTGTCGGCCGTCCCATATGTGAGCAAAGGACAAGCTTGGCGCCAGCCTCAACAAGATATTTCACCGTGGGGAGGGCGGCTTGAATACGAGTGTCATCGGTGATGACAAGATTCTCGCTGAGCGGGACGTTAAAATCAGCGCGCATTAGAACTTCCTTACCGGCGACATCGAGATCTCGAATTGTTAATTTGCTCATAACAGTGGTTCACCAACTGCCGTATCACCAAGCAACTGTCAAGACCGGCAATCTCTAGATCCCTTGAGCTTCGACAATCACACTAATTCTTGCACCTTCGCCAGCCCCCCCTACTATTTCCTGAGGCTGGGAGTATTTATGAAGATTAAAAAAGCGGTTATCACAGCAGCAGGCCTCGATCAACGACACCTGCCTCTGCAGACGCTCGTGACTCCGAGTGGAGAAACAAAAAGCGTCATGTCACTGATTCTTGATGAGATTTTCTCAACCGAAATCGAATCGGCAGCAATTATCATCACTCCAGAATCTCAAAGAGATTTCATCGTAGCAGTTGATAAGCATCTCGATCGCGTGACGTTCATCGAGCAAGAAAAACCTCTTGGTTACGGTCACGCCGTTCTTCAATCAAAAGCCTTTGTAGAGAAGGAGCCTTTTCTACTCATGATGAGTGATCACCTTTATCTCTCTCAGTCAGAGACCCCCTGGTTAAAATCGCTTCTCTCTGTTGCCGAGCAGACTGGTTGCCCCGTCTCTGCGGTGCAGGCGACCCACGAAAGCAAACTTCCCTACTATGGCGCTGTTGCAGGAAAGCGAATTAATGGAAAAGCAGATCTTTACGAAATCTCAGCCGCTCTAGAAAAACCAACCCCTACTTTAGCTGAGCAAGAACTGATCGTTCCTGGGCTGCGCTCGGGGCATTATTTGTGCTTCTTCGGAATGCATATTCTCAATGACTCTGTCATGAAGTATCTTGAAAAATCTTTCGAGGAGTCTCCTGACAAACTTCCATTAACTCCCAGCATCAATGCCACAGCAAAAAGCGAGAGGTTTTTAGCCTGTGAGATTCAGGGGCTACGCTTTAACATTGGGGAACCATACGGCCTCCTTCGTGCTCAACTAGCAATGGCGTTCGCCAGTGATCAACGAGACGAAGTGATGAGCTCAATTATTGAGCTCATCTCCTCCACAAAATCATAAGTGGCACATTTTGCAGATGCTTCTTTCAATTATCACCGCCGAAGATCACCAGACCCGAGATCAGGCTCTGGCCAAGCTCTGTGAATCTCTCGAGATCGACCAATTGCTGCAGGAGTGCGATGAACTCGATCTCTTTCGTCGAGAATCGAGCAATCTTTATCATCGAGTTCGAGCCATCTTTTTCCTCCAAGCGATCTACCGCTTCCACCTCCCAGAGAAGCTTGCCAGTCAGGATACAGGTTCCATCCCCTTCAACGGCTACCAAAAACTTCTTGAACGGCATTTTGAAGAAGCCATCGATGCCTTTTTGCTTGTTCAACACAACTTCGGCCCTTCGGACGCAATTTGCTCCGCTCTCGCCTCCGCTTATCATCAACTCGCTTTCCAAACATTGGCCAATCAGGTGCGCAAATCAGTGCGTACCGTCCGAGGAAATCAATGGATGTTCCGAATGGGGCACCCCGAAGATCACCCTTTGCGAATCCGCCGTGAACTTCTGGAGAAAGAGGATCATCTTTTCCCTATTCTTTGTGAAAGGACACCAGTGCGCATGGATCTCACCCATTCAGCATGGTCTGATATTTTTTTCCTAGGGATGGACTTCCCCCGAGGAGCAAAAGTCCTCAATGTTTCGGTTGATCTGGCAGTTCAAGGAAGCAACCAACCACCAAGACCCCCGGTTGAAGCTTATTTGCGAATGATTGATCAACCCGTGCTGCGTCTCACGAGTATCGATCTCAAAGCTACGACTGAAATTCATTCGCTTGGGGAAGTTTTCGATTTTGCAAAAGACCACTTGGGACTCCTCAAGGCCGCGATCATCGCTTCGGGAATCATCCCTCCTGGAATCGAGGGCTCAGGCACATCCCTGAAATCACTTCTTGCAAAAATTGCCGGACAAGGACGAGGCATCGAGCTCATCTCATCGGTCAACAACATTCCAAAGGGATCACGTCTCGCCGTCTCGACGAATCTTCTTGCTGCACTAATAAGCGCCTGCATGCGAGCCACCGGTCAGACTCATTCACTGACAGGAGAGCTCACCGAAAAGGAACGTCAAATCGTTTTAGCTCGCGCCATCCTCGGAGAATGGATTGGAGGTTCAGGTGGGGGCTGGCAAGATTCCGGCGGCGTTTGGCCAGGAATTAAACTCATCGAAGGTGAAATCGCGTCTGAAGCGGACCCTGAATTTGGCATCTCTCAGGGAAGGTTGATGCCCCGACACAAGGTCTTTAATCATCAAGAAATAGCACCAGACGCCAGACAGGCGCTTACGGACTCACTCATTCTCGTTCATGGAGGAATGGCTCAGAATGTCGGCCCCATTCTTGAGATGGTGACTGAAAAATACCTCCTGCGCTCCCCTGATGAGTGGAATGGGCGGCAAGAAGCTCTCGCTCTTCTGGACCAAATTATTGAGGCTTTGACGCAGGGAGACATTCGCACCCTTGGGAAGCTAACGACTCAAAACTTTCGTGGACCACTCCAAACCATCATTCCTTGGGCAACCAATCATTTCACAGAAACTCTCATCAAAAGAGTCTCGCAGGCGTTTGGAGAGGACTTCTGGGGATTTTGGATGCTTGGGGGGATGTCTGGGGGGGGCATGGGCTTCATCGTAGACCCTCAACGAAAGCAAGAGGCTCTGACAACGATTCAAAGCCTCATGTTGAAGACCAAAAAGGAACTCGAGCATGCTTTGCCTTTTGCCATGGACCCTGTTGTCTATGATTTCGAGATCAATGAGCATGGGACCTCTGGGGAGTTCCACCGTGGTAGCGAGGCCACACTCCCCCCCGCTTACTATCCTCTCCACCTCCCTAACAGACTTCAGGGACCACGATCGAAACTTTCTCAAACCGATCAGGCAGAACTGACTCAATTCGCTCACGCTTGTAAAATCAACCCCGCCTTTCATTCATCGATTGAATCTTTATTCGAGACGATCCTCCCGACGCAGAGCCACCTTAATTCGGGGAATGTTTCGCTCAAAGAGCTCCTCAAGAAGCAAGGATTTGATCAACTCCAACATGAACAAATTCGCAAAAATCTGAAAGAAGGAAGAATTGGCCTTGCTCAAAACCGCCTTGCTCAAAACTCAATCATTCGTGATGTCCGGGAAACCGATGTCACCAACTTTATCGACCGCTCCCCCCATCCTGAACTCGTCAAAATAGGAGAGAATGCTCTGCGTGCAGGAGAAGTTGCCGTCATCACCCTCTCTGCGGGAGCAGGATCCCGTTGGACCCAAGGAGCCGGTGTTTGCAAAGCTCTTCACCCCTTTGCCCAACTCAATGGGAAGCACCGTACCTTTATCGAGACTCATCTCGGAAAATCTCGCAAAAGCGGTCGCGAGGCAGGCACTCTCCTTCCCCATCTCTTTACCACATCCTATCTAACCCACAATCCTACCAAGGATTTCTTAGAAACTGTTGATCATTATCAATACCCCGGGCCCCTGTATCTCTCACCCGGTCGATCAGTGGGATTGAGGATGGTGCCCACAGAGCGAGATTTACGCTTCGCATGGGAGGAAATGCCTCAACAACTTCTCGATGAACAGCAACAAAAAGTGCGTGATTCTCTGAGGGAAGCTCTCATCAAATGGGCGCGCCAATCCGGCGAAGCTGCGGACTACATCGACAACCTCCCCCTCCAGTGCCTGCATCCAGTCGGACATTTCTTCGAATTCCCAAATCTCATTCTCAATGGATCCCTTGCAAAACTACTGCAGGAGCGCCCTCAGCTGAAGACTCTGATGCTTCACAATATCGATACTCTCGGGGCCAATGTTGATCCTGCTCTTCTAGGGCATCACTTAAAGAACAAAGCGGGTTTGACCTTTGAGGTGATCACTCGCCGTCTCGAAGACCGAGGCGGAGGGCTTGCTCTCGTTAATGGGAAACCGAGACTTCTGGAAGGATTGGCAATGCCAAGAGAAGAAGATGAGTTTCGCCTCTCTTATTACAACACGATGACAACGTGGATCGATCTTGATGAGATTCTCGCTTTATTCCAGCTCACCCGAGCTGACGTGTTCGAGGGTAATCTGGATCAACTCACCTGCGCCGTTCGTCAGGTTGCAGATCTATTACCTACCTACATCACGCTCAAAGAGGTCAAAAAACGCTGGGGAAATGGCCAAGAGAATGTCTTTCCGGTCACCCAATTCGAAAAACTCTGGTCCGATCTCTCAAGCCTCTCGGAAATTGAAACCCAGTATGTTGTCGTGCCCCGCCTAAGGGGACAACAGCTCAAAGACCCTGCACAGCTCGATGCCTGGCTTCGGGATGGGTCGGCGAGTCATGTTGCCTCGCTTTGTGAGTGGCAGTAACTCCACCTCAGGGTTGAAATCCCTTCAATTGACCGACGAAATATAACAAGTAGCCCCTATTGACGCGTCTGTTTGGATGGCTATTTGCTTACCCTTTAACAGTCTCCAATAAAGCTGACTAAATTTCCTCTTGAAAAATTGATTCTAGGAGGAAAATTCTCCGACAACTTTTCGCACCATGACGCTTACATGGTGCATACAAAACAAACATAAAAACATCTTATGATTGAAGTCACTGGTCTCACCAAACGATTCGGCTCAAAAGTTGCCGTCGATGATCTCTCATTCTCAGTCAAAAAAGGCGAAGTTCTTGGCTTCCTTGGGCCCAATGGCGCTGGAAAGTCGACAACGATGAGGATGGTTACTGGTTTTCTGCCCGTCACCTCTGGAGAAATCACCATTTGTGATCTCTCGGTGATCACAAACCCGGAAGCCGCAAAAAAGAAGATCGGATACCTTCCAGAGTCAGCCCCCCTCTACAACGACATGACGGTGCAGGGTTTTCTCAAATTCTGCGCTTCCATGCGTAGCCTCGGAGGAGCGGCCCGGCAAACTGCTGTCGACCATGCGATTGAAACATGTTTCCTCGAAAATGTTGCCCGCCAGTCGATAGGAACCCTCTCTAAGGGCTATCGTCATCGCACTTGCCTCGCTCAAGCTCTCCTCCATGATCCTGAGGTTCTTGTTTTAGATGAGCCGACGGACGGTCTTGACCCCAATCAAAAACTTGAAGTGCGCAAGCTCATCAAAAACCTCGGTAAGGAAAAAGCGATTCTTTTCTCAACGCATATTCTTGAGGAGGTCACCGCTGCCTGCACTCGCGCTGTGATTGTCGACCAAGGCACCATCGTTGCGGACGGTACTCCTGAAAAGCTAGCGGCAGAGGGGGGCGGATCTCTCTATGACCTCTTCCATAAAGTCACCACATCAGAAACCAACGCAGCCTAGAACCTCTGATTCTCTCTCCTGTTATGAACACTTGGACCATTTTTAAACGCGAACTCACGAGTTACTTCACGCAACCTACGGCCTATGCCATTGTGGTGATCTTCGGGTTTTTATCGACCCTCCTCGCCTTCACCATCGGAAACTTCTGGCAAATCGATGACGCAAGTCTCTATGGGTCATTTTTCCCATACCATTCCCTCCTCATGATGATTTTAGTCCCTGCCGTTAGCATGCGGCAATGGTCCGACGAGCATTCATCCGGCACCATTGAACTCCTCGGCACCTGGCCGATCAATATTCGCAGCGCCATTCTCGGAAAATACTTTGCTTCTGCAGTCGTCTGGGCACTGGCACTCCTCCTCACCTGCCCCATCGTCTTTGCCGTCAATTGGCTTGGTGATCCCGACAACTGGACCATCTTTTCAGGTTACTTGGGAAGTTTCTTAGTCTGTTGCACCTTTATCGCAATCACCACTCTTGTCTCTGCATTTACCCGAGATCAAGTGGTTGCCCTGATTGTCTCTGTGGCGATCTGTTGTGTGTTGACCATCGTCGGACTTGAGCAGGTGATCAACGAAGTTCGCCGAACTGGACCCGATGCCAAGCATGCTGTCGATGTGATGACTCAATTGGGGGTTTTTAGCCACTTGCGAGAGGCCAGTATGGGTCTCATTCGATTCACGAGCCTTTTCTACTTCCTTGGTTTAATTACAACCTGTCTGATTGGAACCAATCTTGTTTTGAAATCTCAACGTTCCTAATTCCCTTCTTACATTAACCATTTTCCTCTAAGAATCATGAATGCTCTTAAGCCTATTCTTGTCGGACTCACCGGAGTTGGTGCTCTGTTCTTTGGTTTTTCATTTCTTGTAGAAGCCTTCGAGCCCGCTCGGTGGTATTTTGCCCTCCTCGGACTCGCGGCCCTCTCGATGATCTCTGATAATAGGGTCATTCGGGCTGCTTTCGGCACAGCCGTTTTAGCCGCGTTGGTGTTCTTTATCACTCAATTCTTATCCAACACCTCGCTTGCCACTAAGAATGTGGATTTAACCGAGGATGACCGCTACTCTCTGACCGAAGGAACCCGCGCGATCCTTAGTGAACTCAGCGAGCCTGTCACAATCAATTACTACGTCACTCGTGATGTTGATGGGACACCCCCATCGTTTAAGCGCTACATCCCTCGGGTTGATGGTTTTCTCAAGCAAATCGAAGCGCTAGCAAAGGACGATCTGATCACCGTCAACTTTATCGACCCAGAACCCAATACCGATGAAGAAGATGCGGCATTGTTAGACCAAGTTCAGCAAATCGATGTCACTCAAGATGACAAGATGATCTTTGGGGCATCAGTGAGCTCGTTTGAAAAGAAAACAGTGATTCCTGTTTTTGATCCATCTGCTGAGACGCAACTCGAATTCGACGTGGTTTCAGCCATTGCGGAGGTCAGCACACGAACTCAACCCACGGTCGGTCTGGTAACCGCTCACAATATGTCCTTTGGAGGTTCTTCGGGACGAGGTTGGTTATTCTATCAGGAACTTAATCGTAATTACGACATCGCGGATCTCGGAATGGGAGTGACTGATAACCTTTCTAGCATCTACGAGCAGAAAAAGTGGGGTGAGGCTCCTGAGAACCTTGATCCACAGAAAATCCCACTGATCCTTGTTGTCCACCCGGCCGGAATTACTCCAGAAGCAGAATTTGCCCTGGACCAGTATCTCCTCCGAGGTGGCACGGTCATCGCTGCCGTCGACCCTCTCTCTGTCGCTGCTCAGCAGACTGCACAGCAACCGCAGTTCCCTGGGATGCCGCCGCAGGGAGGGGTCCCCGTCACATCGACACTTCCAACGCTCTTTAAGAAGCACAATGTCGAATTTGGGACACAAGTAATCATCGATCGTAAATTTGCCGCCCCGGGTAATCCAAGCATCGCCCTTCTGACAAAAGAATCGATGCCTCTCGAGGATGACATCTCTCTCTCCTCGATTCAAAACCTCGCCTTCGCTCTCAGCGGAGCTTTCACTGCCGGAAATGAGGACGGAAAGACGACAATTGGGCCAGGACTTGATGTTTCCACCCTTGTTGAATCGAGCTATCAATACACCTTTGTCGATGGACAGAGTTTGATGTCTCGAGACGGGACGCAACAACTGCGTTTTGCTTTAGCAAATCGCAGAGAAGAGGATAAAAAATACTCCTTTATCACCCACTTGAAAGGGAACTTCGAAACGGCCTTCCCGGAGGGTGATCCCGCTGAACCGGCCAAAGAGGACGAGGATACTGAGGAAGAGGACGAGGATACTGAGGAAGAGGGCGAGGGTGCTGAGGAAAAGGACGCCACAGACGAAGAAAAAACTGAAGACGCGAAGCCTTCAAAACCTGCAGCTCTGGCTCAAGGTGAAGCTGAAGGTAATCTCTATCTCATCGCTGACTCTGATTTTCTTTTTGATGGACTCGCTTACCGCTTTCAACGTTTTGGCAACGGAGGC